>JBGQKK010000024.1:0-18586 GCA_041499545.1 Gammaproteobacteria bacterium
GCCGGAAAATTCGCGTCGCCCGCGCCGTCCATGTGGATCTTGTGGGCGAATTCATGGATGACGACGTTGTAGCCGCGCTCGGCCATGCCGACGTCCTCCCACGAGAGGATCACGGGCCCACCCGGCCAGGCCTCGCCCGCCAGCTCTTCCTCGAAGGTGTGGACGACGCCGTCTTCGTCGACTTCTTCCTTCCGCACGCGGAACTCGCCCGGATAGACGATCACGCCGACCCAGCCGCCGTAGACGTCCAAGCCGAGCTTGAGTATCGGCAGGCAGGCCTGAATGGCGATCGACAGCCGCACCTCGTCCGTGAGCTCCAGTCCGTGCGCGCCGTGCATCTCCTTTTCGGCGAGAAAGAGAACGACGAGCTGCTTCAGCCGGACCGTATCTTCCTCCGACAATCCCCGCAGGAAGGAGAGCTTGGCAGCGACCCGCTTCCACAAGACCTCGTCGAGACGGGCGCTCTTCAGCGTCCGCTTGCGGCGCCACTCGCGAAAGAAGCCCATGGCTATCGTCTGGAGGTGAGGACCACGCCGCTCAGCACCAGGGCAAATCCGGCGAGGTGGTAGGCGCGGAACGGCTCGCCGAGGATCATGACCGCCAATAGAGTTTCGAAAACCGGGATGACCGGGTTGAAGAACCCGGCCACGTTGGGTCCGACGGCGGCGACCGCCTGGTTCCAGCAGACGTAGGCGATGATCGAAGGAAAGAGCGCCAGATAGCCGATCGCGAGTGCCGAACCGCCCGTCAGGCTCGTCGTTCTTCCCGTCGACATTTCCCAGAGGTAGAACGGCAGGGAAACGGCGGCCGCCGCCACGACCGTGGTGAATAGGAACGACAGCGCGCGAACCGGCGGGCGCCACTTCAACATCACCGTGTAAATCGCCCACAGCAAGGCCCCTCCAAGGATCAGGAAGTCGCCTGGGTTGAGCTCGAGCTGCGCGAGCGTCTGCAGGCTGCCCGAGCTGACGATCGTGACCACGCCGGCGAGCGACAGCGCCAGCCCCACGAGCTGCCTGCCGCTGACCGTCAGCCCGAGCAGGAGCCACGACAGGGAGACGACGAAGAGCGGAAGCGAGGAGTTGAGCAGCGTCGCGTTGACCGCCGTCGTATAGCTCACGCCCCAGTAGCCGAGCAGCGTAAATCCGCCGGCGCCGACCGCGCCGAAAGCGGCCAGCAGCGGCAAATGGCGCCGGATGAGGGGCGCGTCCTCGCGCAATTGCCCTGCGACGAAAGGAAGGAGAACCGCCGAAGCGATCGCCCAGCGCCAGAACGACAGGGCGAACGGCGGAACCTCGAGGTTGACCGCGCGCGCCGCCACCCAGTTGCCGCTGAACGAGGCTGCCGTGACCAGGAGCAAAAGATAGGGAAGGGCGCGACGGCGCGTGGGACGGTCGGGCATCCGAACTCCGAAAAGAGCGGATTATCCGGGACCGTGCTCTCCCGCGCCATAGCGTGGGATACTTCTTGGATGGTTTCCACCACGCGCGCGAGCACGGTTGACATCGGCGGCGATCTCCTCGCCGCTACGGCGCCCGAGGAGGACCGGCGCCTCCTCGCGCGGGCGCTCGAATTCGCCCGCAGCGTGTACGGCGAGAAGCTCCTCGGCACCGGCGAGCCGGCCTACGAGCACGCCCTGGGCCTCGCGCGCAATATCGCGCAGCTCCGGCTCGACGCCGATTCGCTCGCCGCCGGGGTGCTCTTCGCGGTTCCCGCTTATCTGCCCGACGCCGAGGACAAGCTCAGTGAATCCTTCGGCGCGACCGTGGCCGCGCTCGTCTCCGGGATCGACCGCCTCAACCGGCTGAGAGTGGTCACCCGCGCGGCCGCGCTCGGCCGGGATTCGGCGCCGCAGATGGAGGTGCTGCGCAAGATGTTGCTCGCCATGGTCGCGGACATCCGCGTCGTGCTGCTGCGCTTGGCGAGCCGCACCCAGACGCTGCGCTGGCTTGCGCGCGCTCCGGAGGCGGACCGCAGGCCGGTCGCGCGCGAGACGCTCGACATCTACGCGCCGCTCGCCAATCGGCTCGGCGTGTGGCAGCTCAAATGGGAACTGGAGGATCTCTCCTTCAGGTATCTCGAGCCCGAGCTGTACAAGCACATCGCCGGCATGCTCGAAGCGCGCCGCAGCGAGCGCGAGCGCTTTGTCGAGCAGGCGAGCGCCGAGCTCGCGGACGAGCTGGCCCGTGCCGGGATCCGGGCCGAGGTCAGCGGCAGGCCGAAGCATCTCTACAGCATCTACACCAAGATGCACGCGAAGTCGCTCGACTTCTCGGAGATCCACGACGCGAGCGGCTTGCGCGTGCTGGTCGAGGAGGTGAAGGACTGCTACGCCGCTCTCGGCGTCGTGCACAACTTGTGGGCGCCGATCCCGAGGGAATTCGACGACTACATCTCGCGGCCGAAGGCGAATCTTTACCGCTCGCTGCACACCGCCGTGATCGGACCCGAGGGAAAGACCCTGGAAGTGCAGATCCGCACGCACGAGATGCACCGCGACGCCGAGACGGGCGTGGCCGCGCACTGGCGCTACAAGGAGGGAGCGCGCCGCGGCGGCGGCGGGCGGGACCCCGCGGACGAAAGAATCGCCTGGCTGCGGCAAGTGCTCGCGTGGCGCGACGACATAGTGGACGCCTCGGACTGGAAGCAGCGGTCGAAAGACGCGGTCGTGGACGAGACGGTTTATGTGCTCACGCCCCAGGGCAGAGTCATCGACCTGCCGCAGGGGGCGACTCCCGTCGATTTTGCCTATGCCCTGCACACCGACATCGGACATCGCTGCCGCGGCGCCAAAGTGAATGGCGCGATCGTGACGCTCGATACCCGCCTGAAGAACGCGGAAGTCGTCGAGATCATCACCGCGAAGAGCGGAGGGCCCAGCCGCGACTGGCTCAATCCCGCGCTCAGCACCATCAAGACCGCGCGCGCGCGCAACAAGATACGCCAGTGGTTCAACAGCCGCGAGCTGGCGGGCGTGGTCGCTGCCGGGCGCGCCGCGATCGAGCGCGAACTCAAGCGCGAGGGCGTGCGCGCCGCCAGTCTCGATGAGCTGGCGAAGCGCCTCGGATTCGAGCGAACCGAAGATCTGTTCGCGGCGGTAGGGCGCGAGGAGGTCGGCCCCAGACAGTTGCAAAGCGCGCTGCGGGGCGCGGCGGAGCGGGAACCGTCCCCGCAAGTGCAGCCGCGCGGGGAGCCGACCGCCCGGACGGGCGGTGGGGTACTCGTGGTGGGCGTCGATCGCCTGCTGACGGTGCTCGCGCGCTGCTGCAAGCCCGCTCCACCGGATCGGATCTCGGGCTTCGTCACCAAGGGACGCGGCGTCTCGGTTCACCGGAGCGAGTGCTCCAGCCTCAAGCGCCTGGCCGAGCGCTCTCCGGAGCGCATCATCGCGGCCGAATGGGGCGATCGCGGAGCTCGGACCTATCCGGTGGACATCGTGGTGCGGGGCAACGATCGGCAGGGACTGCTGCGCGATGTGAGCGAAGCGCTGGTCCGGCAAAAAACCAACGTGATCGCCGCGAAGACGCAGACGCACGAGGACGTCGCCTCGATGTACTTCACCCTGGAGGTCCAGGACATCGACCAGCTTCAGCGCGCCCTGTCCGCGATCGAAGGCGTGCGCGGCGTGCTGTCCTCGGCGCGCCGCTGACCGCCGGTTCCTTCCCGACCCCGGCGGCCTCCCCGGCCGGCCCGGAATTTGCTGCTCGTCTCGCCGTCGCTGCTCAACCGGGGGGAGGCATGAAGGCGCTCAACGAAGATTCCAGGGATTTGGCCGAAAAGAACGGCTGGTCGGAGGCTTTCGCCGAGGGCTATATCGACGGCAGGACCGCCCGGACGCGCGGCACCCAGTCCGCGACCTACCCGATCGGCGATCTCGACGAATATCGCCAGGGCTTCTTGGCGGGGTACTCCTTAACACGGGAGAAACAGTGCCGGGGCATGCTCTAGGGAGCCGCAGGGCGTCGTGCCGGCTTGGCACGGCGCTTGCTGTACTAGCAGCAGAGTTATTTCCATTAGGAGCGTCCCAATGGGTACGGTTGCCGAGCTGAAGATCGTCGCGAACGAAGGCCCGACCACGGCCTACACCAACGGGGTGCTCGACGGGCAATCTGCCCGCGCCGAGGGCAGCTCCCTCTCTCTGTATCTGCAGGTGGGGATCGACGATTACGCCAAGGGATTCCGCGCGGGCTTTTTCGGCCAGATGGGGCTCGAAAAGAGTCTGGAACCACGCTAGAGCCTCCCGGCCGCTGCTCAGCGGGCATTCGGGCAGGCCTGGCCCTGTGTGAAATCCAACAGGCATTGACGCTCCGGCAACACCCTCGCAAGACAAGCCAAGCAGTTTCGCCCGCGTACCTGCATCGCTTCGAGTAGAATCCGCGGCAACAGGGGATAAATCACCCTTGGGCCGCGGGTGCGTTCATTTCCCCTTGTCGATCAATAAGTTAACCGGATAGATGCGGATCCTGCTCAGCAACGACGACGGGTACTTCGCACCCGGCCTCGAGATCCTTGCAAGAACGCTCGCCGATCTGGGCACCATCACCGTGGTCGCGCCCGAGCGCGATCACAGCGGCGCCTCGAATTCCCTCACGCTGGATCGGCCCCTGTCGGTGCGCGAATCGGCGAACGGATTCCGCTTCGTCAACGGCACGCCCACCGATTGCGTGCATCTTGCCGTGACCGGCCTGCTCGAGGACATGCCCGACGTGGTCGTCTCGGGCATCAATCTCGGCGCGAACATGGGCGACGACACGATCTATTCGGGTACGGTGGCGGCGGCGACCGAGGGCTATCTGCTCGGCATTCCGTCCCTCGCCGTTTCGCTGGCGAGCAAGGCGGGGCGGCACTACGAGACCGCGGCGCGCGTGGCGCGCGAGTTGGTCGAGCGCCTCCAGAAGCGGCCGCTCGGGGAGCCGGTGCTGCTCAACGTGAACGTTCCCGACATCCCCTACGAAGCGCTCAAGGGGCTCGAGGTGACTCGCCTCGGAAGGCGGCATAAGGCCGAGCCGGTCATCAAGACCACCACGCCCCGCAACCAGACGGTGTACTGGGTAGGCGCCGCCGGGAGCGCGCAGGACGCGGGACCCGGAACCGATTTCCACGCCGTGCAGTCCGAGCGCGTGTCGCTGACTCCGCTGCAGATGGACCTGACCCACCCGCAGCAGATCCCGGTCCTTCGAACGTGGCTCGCGAAGTAAGGGTGTCGAAAACGCGCGGTATCGGCATGACCTCGCAGCGCACCCGCGATCGCATGATCGCGCGCCTGCGGGAGAAGGGGATACGCGACGACGCCGTGCTCGCGGCGATGGCTTCCGTGCCGCGGCATATCTTCGTCGAGGAGGCGCTCGCGAGCCGCGCCTACGAAGACACCGCCCTGCCGATCGGCTTCGAGCAGACCATCTCCCAGCCTTTCGTCGTCGCGCGCATGCTCGAGGTGGTGCGCGCGCAAAAGCCTCTCGCCAAAGTGCTCGAGATCGGAACCGGCTGCGGCTATCAAGCGGCGCTGCTCGCGCGCCTCGCGAAAGAGGTCTACTCGGTCGAGCGCATCGCGGGCTTGCTCGACAAAGCGCGCAGCAACCTGCGTCCCCTGCGGCTGTCCAATCTCAGGCTGGTCCACGCCGACGGATCGTTGGGATTGCCGGAAGCCGCGCCCTTCGACGCGATCATCGTCGCCGCGGCGGCGTCGAAAATTCCCGATGCCCTTTTGCAGCAGCTTGCGCCGGGTGGCAGAATGATCGTGCCAGTGGGAAGCGGCGAACAGGCGCTCTGCTTCATCGAAAGGACGCCGACCGGGTTGACGGAAAAATGGCTCGACGCCGTGCGTTTTGTGCCCCTGAGAGGAGGCAAGCAGTGAGGCTGCTCCACATTCTCGCCGCGGTGCTCGGCTGCGCGTTTCTTGCCGCGTGCGCGAGCGACTATCGGGCGCCGGTCGCCGAGCGCTCGGTAACACGCCCCTCCGCGCCTCTCTTCAAGCCCCCGGCGCCTGTCACGGCGCCGGCCATCGAGCAGAGGGCCGAAACCTACACGGTCAAGCGCGGCGACACCCTCTACAGCATCGCCCTGGACAACGGCGTGGACTACAGGGAGCTCGCGGCCTGGAACAATATGTCCGATCCGGCCATGCTCAAGCCGGGAGCCGTCCTTCGCCTGCGGCCGCCTGGGGCGCAGGTCCAGCCGCCGGTCCAAGCTGAGGCGCGGGTGCAAGCGCAGCCCGGCGCGGGCGTTCAGGTCCAGCCGGTCCCTGCGCCGGGGTCGGTGGAAGCGCGCTCGCTCGGGGGGGACCCGCGCGCCGCCGCGGATCCGCAGCGAACAGCCCCCGAGCCTCGCGCGGCCGCCGCAGAGGCCGCCCGGCCCGAGCTGCTCAAGACGGGGCCCAGGGCGATAAAGCTGCCGTACTCCGAGGCAAATGTCGCCCTGCTCCTGCGCCAGGCGCCGCGCGAGGCGAAAGTCGAAGCCCCGGTCCCCCCGCCGATCACCGGGACCGAATCCGACGGCGTCGATTGGATGTGGCCGGCTTCGGGGCGGGTGTTGGCGGGGTTCTCGAAGGGGACGAACAAAGGAGTCGATATTCTCGGCAAGGTCGGCGATCCGGTCTTTGCTTCCGCGTCCGGGCGCGTGGTGTACAGCGGAACGGGGCTGCGCGGCTACGGAAAACTGATCATCATCAAACACAACGACACCTACCTGTCGGCCTATGCGCACAACAGCAATCTGCTGGTGAAGGAAGGGCAGAGCGTCGCGAGGGGCCAGAAGATCGCGGAGATCGGCAACTCCGACTCGCCCCAGGTCAAGCTGCATTTCGAAATACGGCGCCTGGGTGAACCCGTGGACCCCCTGAAATTCCTCCCCGAGCGCCGGTCGTGAGCTCGCGTACGCCGGAGGGGGACCTCGAGGCCGGCCGGCAGGGGGACGATCCCGAAGCGCCGGAGCCCGAGACGGGCGGAGAAGGGCCGGAAATCGCCGGTCGCGCACAGGCGCGCGACGAAGCGCCCGAAGCCGAGGCGCTCAGCGACGCGACCCAGCTCTATCTGCATCAGATCGGTCTCAACCGCCTGTTCACCCAGGAGGAGGAGCTGCGCTTCGCGCGGCGCGCGGCCGCGGGGGACTTCGCCGCAAGGCAGAAGATGATCGAGCACAACCTGCGCCTCGTGGTGAACGTCGCCAAGGCGTATCTCAACCGGGGTATGCCGCTCCTGGATCTGGTCGAGGAAGGAAATCTGGGTCTGATGCACGCGCTGGAGAAGTTCGATCCGGAGCGCGGCTTTCGCTTCTCCACTTATGCCATCTGGTGGATCCGCCAGAATATCGAGCGCGCGATCATGAATCAGTTGCGCACCATCCGCCTCCCGGTGCACGTGATCAAGGACCTGACCACGGTGTTGCGCGCCAAGCGCCACCTCGAAGCGCACGCCGAGCGCGAACCGGCCGCGGAAGACATCGCCCACCTCCTCGGCAGGGACCCTGAGGAAGTGCGCAGCCTGCTCGCGCACGGCGAGCACGTCACCTCGCTCGATGCGCCGCTCGACGCCGATCCGATGCTCTCGATCGGGGACTCGATCCCCGACGAGAGCACGGTAGGGCCCGAGTCTCGCTTGCAAGCCAACGAGGTCGAGTCCTTGGTCCGGGACTGGCTCGCGCAGCTGAGCGACAGGCAGCGCACCGTGATCGAGTGCAGGTTCGGTCTCAACGGGAGGGAGTTGCAGACGCTCCAGGAACTCGCGGTGCGTTTCGTCCTCACGCGCGAGCGCGTGCGTCAGATCCAGCTCGAAGCGCTCTCGCAACTGCGGGAAATCCTGCGGCGGCGCAGCCTGTCGAAGGAAGCGCTGCTCTAGAAAAGGCTGCGGGACCTTAGTCCTGCATGGTGTTCGGCGGGTTCCGCTTCAGTGCGCTGCCGTGGCCGTCGTCGTTGATGGCCCGCGCGAACTCGATGTTCTTGGTGAGCTCTTCCATGTACAGGTGCTGACCGCCGAAGTGGTTGCGCGCGTACTTGTGCGTCCCGCCGAGGTCGGAGTCCAGGCGCTGGCTGGCGCTCTGGTAGAAGCGCGGCGTCTTCATCACCAGATCGCTTCCGGACTGGTAGACGACTTCCTCATTGCCGTCCGGGAGACGCTTGCGGGCGATTCCGCCCGCGACGAACTCCGGGTAGAGCCGATCGCGGCATTTCTCCAGATAACAGCGGTCCGACATCTGCGCGATGATGTCCGCCGAGCCGAGCAGGCTGCCGAGCAGTTTGTACGCAAGCGACGGTACCTTGATATCGGCGACCGGGATCTCGTAGCCGGTGAAGTGAATCAGGGATGCCGCGACGTCGGCGACTTCACCCATGCCGATCTTGGGCAGATAGTCCCTGAGGAAGCGCGCCCCGCGGGAGACGTGCGTCAGGGTGAGCTCGCCCCCGTTCTTGTGCTGCCTGTCATCGAGCGTGCGTATGTAGCCGCAGTCATGGAACAGGGCCGTGATCACGCCCACCCGGAACATCGAGGCGTCGAGCGGCTCCAGCCCGATTCTGGCGCGCTCGTAGCCGTCGATCAGCCGCGCCATGGCAAGCGTGACGTCGAGCACGTGCTGGATATCGTGATATGCGGTATCGCAGGCGTGGTAGCCCGGACGCCCGCCTCGGTACATCGTGGTCAGATCGTTGAAGGCGCGGTCGATTTTCTCGGTCGAGGACTTCGGGTACAGCTCGACGAAGATCCGGTCCACCTCCGAGTTGACGATCGCAGAATCGGTGGTGTTGACCTGGCAGGAAACGTCGTATTCGTTGCCGCGCCGGTTCACTAGGGGCCTCGAAAGCGAACTGGGATCATTCTACGCCCGATCCCGCGGCGGGGGGCCCCGGGAAGCGTGAATACTTGGCATTTGCGCGCTTGGCCTCGGCGCGGTGCTTCAGGTCCTGAGCGTGAAGGGATTGAAGTCGGTGTCCGTATCGTAGTAGTCCTCGCGCTCGGCGCGCTTCAGCCAGCCGACCACTGCGTAGGTGATCGGCGTGAACACGACTTCCAAGCCCACCTTGCCGAGGAACTGGACCAGCATGATCTGCGGCAGCCGGTCGTCGGGAATCAGGCCGCTCCCCCAGAACGCGAGCGGATAGAACAGCAGCGAATCGACTCCCTCGCCGAATATCGTCGAGCCGATGGTGCGCGTCCAAAGCCACCGGCCCTGCGTGAGAATCTTCATTTTCGCGAGCACGAACGAGTTGACGAACTCTCCGCAAAGAAACGCGACGAGCGAGGCCGCGGCGATCCGCCAGGTCGAACCGAAGGCGATCTCGTAGGCGGCCTGGTTGTTCCAGAAAGGCGCCGGAGGCAGCCACACCACGACCGCCGACATGAACCCCGCGAAGGCGAGACCCGCGAAACCGGCCCAGATCACCCTCCTCGAACGGGCATAGCCGTAGACCTCGGTGAGGATGTCGCCGAACACGTAGGAAATGGGGAAGAACAAGACGCCTGCGCCGAACGACACGATTCCCACGAGGGGAAAATCGACCTGCGCGATCTTCGCCGGGCCGATCAGGTTGGAGCAGATGAGCACCGTCACGAACGCCGCCATCACGAATTCGTAGTAACGGTACTGGCGCGCCGGCCCGGTCATGGCTTGCCTTTGCCGGGACCCGGGGTGGGGGCGAGGGGTGCCGCCGATCTCGCGCGCGCGATCTCGGCGGCGAGATCGAGTACGGCCGCGGCGTAGAGATTGGAGCGGTTGTAGCGCGTGAGCACGAAGAAGTTCTGCAAGGTCACGCGGAGTTCCGACGGCTGTCCGGGAGACTCGAGCTCGATCAGTGCGCACAGGGTATCGCCGGGCAAGGCGGCGGCAGTCTTGAGCCCGTACGACGGCAGGTCCGCGAAGCGGGTCGCCGGCACGACGCCGCTCCCGGCGAGCTTGCGCCACGCCTCCCCGGACGCCTCGGCGCCGAATGCGACCGGCTGGCCGCGCACCCAGCCATGCGATTTGAGGAAATTGCCGATGCTGCCGATGGCGTCGGCGGGGCTGGTGGCGAGATTGATCTGTCCGTCGCCGTCGAAATCGACGGCGAAGCGCCGGTACGAGCCGGGCATGAATTGCGGGATGCCGATCGCCCCGGCGTAGGAGCCCTTCACCCGCAGCGGGTCGATGCCCTGGTCGCGCGAGAACACGAGGTAGTGTTCCAACTCGACCCGGAAGTACGCGCCGCGCTTGGGATAGTCGAAGGCGAGCGTCGCCAGCGCGTCGATCACCCGGTAGGTGCCGATGTTGCGGCCGAAGGTCGTCTCGACGCCGATGATGCCGACGATGACGTCCTCGGACACCCCGAATTCTTCCGCGGCGCGCCTGAGCGCATCGGCGTTGCGGTTCCAGAACTGGGCTCCGGCCTCTACCCTCTCCGGCTTGATGAAAATCGCCCGGTAGGCCTGCCAGGAGCCGAGCGCCGATTCGGGGGGCTGGTCCATCGCCCTGACGATCGCGGGCTGGTATTGCGCCTGCGCGAGCATCCGGGTGAGCTCCTTGCGGTTGAAGCCGTGCTTCTTCACCATCTCCGAGACGAACTCCTTCACTTCCTTGCGGTTCGAGTACGAAGTCGACTGGGCGCAGGCGAATCCCGAGTGAAGCGCCAAGAGCGCGGCAAGGACGACGGCCCTCACGGAGCGAACTCCCGCACGAGGTGCTTCAGCCGGGCAAGCGAGTCCGTGTCCGGGGCCGGCCCGTAGCGCTGCTCGACGTAGAGCCCCGCGATCGCGCGCACTGCGGCCTCCCTTGCGGGAAGGCGCTGCGAGACGCGCCCGGCGAAGTCGAGCGGACCCTCGGTGCTGGCTCGCGATAGTCCCGCGCGGGCGAGTTTGCCGCAGAAGCGAAGCCAGGCGCGCTGCACCGCGTCCTCGCGCCGCATTCCGCGAAGCACCCACAGCGCGACCAGCAGCAGCACCCCTCCCACGCTCCAGAACAGCAGGAGCGCCATCGTCTCCCAGCTCGGTTGCTTCATTCCGAGCCGCGAGAGCATCTCGAGCTGCCGGTCCGTGTTGTAGCCCAGCACCCATTGGTTCCACTGGTTCGTGATGGCGTCCCAGTTGTTGCGCAGTCTTTTCAGCCAATCGAGGCCGCTGCGCATGAGCAGGGGCGCGCCGGCCGGCGCGGCTGCCGTGATGCCCAACTCGACCCGCACCGGAATCGCCGCGGCAGTGGGGTCGACTCGCGTCCACCCGCTGGACTCCAGCCAGACCTCCGCCCATGCATGCGCATCGGCCTGGCGCACGACCATGTATCCGTCCACCGGGTTCGTGTCTCCGCCCTGGTACCCCGTCACGACGCGGGCCGGGATGCCGGCGGCGCGCATCAGGAACACGAAGCTCGAGGCGAAGTGCTCGCAGAAGCCCTGCTTGGTGTCGAAGAGGAACTCGTCCACGGAGTTCCGGCCGAGCAGTGGAGGCTGCAGCGTGTACTCGAAGCGGCTGCCCCGGAAAAAATCGATGGCACGGCGCACGATCGCCGAGTCGTCGGAAATCGATTCGCGCCACTCGCGGGAGAGCGCGCGGGCCAGGGGGTTGACGCCGCCGGGGAGCCTGAGCGCCACAGCCAGGTCTCCGGGATTGGCTCCGCCGCGCGCCTGGAATTGCGGAGAGGAGCGCATCTCGTAGCGGATCCGGTTGCGGATGGGTGTCAGGGAGATCGCGAGGTATTCGCTGGTGAGGCGAGCCGATTGCGGAATGCGCGTCGGCATCTCCAGGGCAAACATCCAGTTGCGGTTATGCGGCTCGAGGGTCACCTCGTAGTCGATCGGCGCGCCGGATGCGTCGACCTGCATCTCGCGGCGCAGTTGCGGCAAGCCGACACGCCAGGTCGTCCCGTCGAAGTCCGTCATCACCGGGCCCCGCCAGTAAAGCTGGCCTCGCGTCGGGGTCGCCGTTTCGAATTTCACCCGGAAGGCGATCGCATCCGAGAGCGATAGCGCACTGATCGTGCCGGGCGACATGGTTTCCGACAAGCCGGTCAGCCCCGTATAGGCGTCCTGGGGCAGGCCCCACAGAGGCCCCTGGACGCGCGGGAAAAGGAAGAACAGCAGCAGCATCACCGGCCCCGCCTGGGCGAGCATGCGGCCTGCCGTCTTCAGGTCCTCGATAAGGGGCCGCCGCGGCGCGCTGAAGCCGACGAGCGCGGTGGTCGCGACGGTTACCGTCAAGAGCATCAGGCCCGCGATCGGGATGGATTGCGAATAGAAGAAGTTCGCGAGCGCGACGAAGTACACCAGGAAAGCCACGACGAATACATCGCGCGGGGCGCGCGTTTCCAGGAGCTTGAGGAACAGCAGCATCACGAGCAGGGTTACGCCGGGGTCGCGTCCCATGATGCTGCGATAGGAAAGGAACACGCCGGCTGCGGTCCCGAGCGTCAGCAAGATCAGCAGCCAGCGCGGCGGCAGGGCACCACCGCGAAACGCGACCGCGCCGCGCCATGAAAGGAGCGCCGCTGCGGCGACGCTGACCCACACGGGCAGCCACAGGGCATGGGGAGCCGCCGTGAGCGCGGACCCGGCGACCAGCGTCGCGAGCGGCAGCGGCGGCAGTGCTTCGGATGTCTTAGGCTCAGGCATGGAATTCTTTGTTAAACTCATTTGCCAAAAAGCGCGAGCTCCTTCAAGCAGCGTTCGCGGTGGGGAAATCCCTCGCCCAGGGGGACGCTCGCTCCCGGGAGCTTGAGCCCGTAACGCAGGCCGTGCTCTTCCGCGAGCAGCACCCAGCGCGCCAGGCGCGAAAGGCGCGCCTCGAGATCCATCCCTTGGGGCAGCTTGTCCCAGTTGAACCAGAGCTCCGAGGAGGCGCGCCCGGAGAAGACCTTGGTGAGCAGCGTCTCGCTCCGCGCCGAGGCCTTCCAGGCGACGTGACGCGGGGAGTCGCTCGCCTGATAGGGCCGCAGGCCGGCGAAGTCGTCGGTGCCGACGCCGATCGACACGGCGGCGCCGGTCTCGGAGTCGGCGTCCGGAACGGGCAGGGGAGCGGTGTCGGGGCGCGGGTAGACCAGCGCGCGCATATCCGGCTGCACGTAGCTCCATGCGCGCATCAGGCCGAGCGGAAACCGCGTGTCGACGGTGACGCGCGCCAGCGGCAGCGAACCCCGCTTCTCGGCTTTGATGGCGAGCTCGACCGTGCAATGGCGCTGGGCCGGAACGTCGAAGCGTGCCCTGGCCGTTCCGCAGACGGCCTCGAGCGAGCTGCGCGCGAGGCCGCTTCTGTTCTCGAACACGATGTGGAAGCGCGCAATGTCGCCGGCGAAGACAGGCGCCACGCGCCCCGCGCTCACGTACAGGTGCACCAGGTTGCGGAAGGTGTGCAGGATCGAGACCACGCCCAGTCCTGCGAGCAGGAAGGTGAGCACGTAGCCGAGCGACAGGTTGTAATTGATCGAGCCGATCAGCATTAGGACGAGCGCAAACCCGAAGGTCAGGCCGTGGCGCGTCGGCAGGATGTAGACACGCCGCTGCGCGAGAAACACGACGCCCGGCTCGGGCCCGTGTCGCCTGAACACCCACTGGTAGAAGTTGTAGGCTTGCGAGTACTGCAATACCCGATCGAGCTTCACGGCGCTTTTACGGCGCGGTTCATGGCGCATTTCATGGCGCATTTCATGGAATGGGCACGGCGGAGATCAGGCCGTTCGCCTTGTCGAGGCTGGAGGCGCGAACGCCGTCTTGGACCGGCTTCAAGCGGTGGCCTGCGACGCCGGGGAGCACCGCTTGTACGTCTTCAGGGACGACCTTGTCGCGGCCCTCGATCAGCGCCCAGGCGCGCGCGGCGTGCAGCAGTGCGAGCGCGGCCCGGGGCGACAGGCCGTTCGCGTATTCGGGCGAGCGCCGCGAATGCTCGACCAACTCCTGGATGTAGTCGAGAAGCGGAGACGCGACGTGAATGGTCTTCACCGCGGCCTGCAGGCCCATCAGGTCGCCGGGTCCGAGGCAGGCGTCGAGCCCGGCAATCATGTCGCGGCGGTCCGCGCCCTGTAGCAGGGTGCGCTCGGCCTCCCGGTCGGGGTAGCCGAGGTCGATGCGCATCAGGAACCGGTCGAGCTGCGATTCAGGCAGGGGAAAGGTGCCGACCAGGTGCGAAGGGTTCTGGGTCGCGACCACGAAAAACGGCTCGGGCAGCTTGCGCGTTTCGCCTTCGGCCGTGACTTGGTGCTCCTCCATCGCCTCGAGCAGCGCGGACTGGGTCTTGGGCGTCGCCCGGTTGACCTCGTCGGCGAGAATCAGCTGCGAAAAAATCGGCCCGGGATGGAACCTGAACGAGGAGTTCTCGCGCTCGTACACCGACACGCCGAGGATGTCCGCGGGCAGCATGTCGCTCGTGAACTGAATCCGGCGGAAGTCGAGCCCGAGAAGTTTCGCGAGCACCTGCGCGAGCGTGGTCTTGCCGACGCCCGGCAGGTCCTCGATGAGAAGATGGCCGCGCGCGAGCAGGCAGGCGAGCGCGAGTCGGATCTGGCGCTCCTTGCCGAGGATGATTTTTCCCGCCTGCTGGACGACGCCCTGGATGAGCGAGAAGGGCATCCGGTTTGCTCGGGTGACTGCGGTGGTGTCCAAGGTCGTAAGTTTACTGGAAAGCCGCTATGATGGGATCGACGGAATAAATCTCATGGCGACGGCGTTCATTACCCATGCAGACTGCGCCAAGCACGAGATGGGGCGCCATCACCCGGAGAGCCCGGAACGGCTCGCGGCGATCGAGGATCACCTGATCGCTTCGGGAATCGCGGGACTGGTGCAGCGTCACGAGGCGCCAGCGGCGAAGATGAGCGAGCTCGCCCGCGTGCACCCGCTCGAGTACATCGAGGCGATCCGGGGCGCCTCGCCTCAGTCGGGGATCGTGCACCTGGACCCCGACACCGCAATGTGCCCCGACACCTGGCACGCGGCGATGCGCGCGGCGGGCGCCGCCGTGCTCGCGACCGACCTGGTCGTCGGCGGGCGGGCGGAGAACGCGTTCTGCGCGGTGCGTCCGCCCGGCCATCACGCGACGCGCACGCGCGCGATGGGGTTCTGCCTCTTCAACAACGTCGCCGTCGGCGCCATGCACGCGCTCGAGCACCACGGCCTCTCGCGCGTCGCGGTCGTCGACTTCGACGTGCACCACGGCAACGGCACCGAGGACATCTTCAGCGACGACGAGCGCGTGGTGATGGCGAGCATATTCCAGCACCCGTTCTACCCCTACAGCGGCACCGAGGACCCCGCACCCAACATGGCGAACGTCCCGCTGCCGGCGGGATCCGACGGGCGCGCCCTGCGCACCGCGGTCGAGAAGATCTGGCTGCCGGCGCTCGACGAGCTCGAGCCCGAGATGATCTTCGTGTCTGCAGGGTTCGACGCCCACGTCGAGGACGACATGGCCATGCTGCGCTTCACCGAAGCCGACTACGCCTGGGTCACTCAGCGCATCAAAGAGATCGCGGACAAGTACGCCGGGGGGAAGATCGTTTCGGTTCTGGAGGGGGGATACGCGTTGTCGGCGCTCGGGAGGAGCGTCGTGACGCACCTCAAAGTGCTGGGCGCCTTCTAGAAAGGGCTCCAATGCGGATCTTGCGCATGCTCGGTCTCGGCGCGGCGCTGCTCCCGGTGGTGGCGTGCAACACGAGCAGCGACATGCCGATGACGCCTTCCCCCGTGTCGCAGTCGTTCGACTTGCGGCTGCAGCCAGTCGCTGGCGCCGCGGGTATCAATACGCCGATCGATCTGCAGGCTCCGCCTGGTGACTCGCGGCTCTTCATCGCCGAGTTGACGGGACGAATCCGAATCGTCAAGAACGGCACGTTGCTCGCAGCGCCCTTCCTCGATATCTCGGGCCGGGTACTTCCTCTCGTGGGCGAGGACGGACTACTCTCGTTTACGTTCGATCCACAGTACGCGACGAACGGCTTTGTCTACGTCCACTTCATCGAGAAGAACCTCAACGCGAACGGCGACATCGTTGTCGAGCGCTATCAGGTGTCGACCGATCCCGACGTACTCCTGACTTCCGGCATTCAAGTGATCCGCATTCCGCATCACGATGCGACCAACCACTACGGCGGCCATGTGTTCTTCGGCCCCGACGGCATGTTCTACCTATCGACTGGTGACGGGGGAGGGGGAGGTAACCAATTTGGACATGCTCAAGACGCGGCATCGTATCTGGGCAAGATGTTGCGCATCGACGTGAGCTCGCTCCCCTATACGATTCCGGCCGACAACCCAGTCTGGCCGAACAACGTGGGCCGGAATGAAAACTGGGCGATCGGCCTGCGCAACCCCTTTCGCTACGCTTTCGATGGCGGACAACTGTACATCGCCGACGTCGGTCAGGGCGCGCGCGAGGAAGTCGATGTGGTGAACGCAGGCGCCTCCGGCCTCAACTATGGCTGGAGCATCATGGAGGGGACGCAGTGCTTCGACGGGCCCTGTCCGACGCCGGGTCTGACCTCACCGGTGTACGACTACGACCACAGCCAGGGCTGCGCGATCATCGGAGGCTATGTTTACCGCGGCGCGGCGATCCCCGAGCTGCAGGGAACGTACCTTTTCTCCGATCTGTGCACTGGATTCCTGCGCGGGTTGAGGCCTGATAACTCCGTGGTTCAGGCGCCGAACGCAAACGCTGGAACGAATGTCACGCTGTCCTTCGGGCAAGACGGCATGGGTGAGGTCTACATCCTGACCGCCGCAAACCAGGTGCTCAAAATCGTCAGGCCCTGAGCGCCCTATCCCGGCTCCCCTCGCTTGAAGGTGCCGGCCACGCCGCGCCAAATGTTCATCGTGGTCGCTCTTATGTCTCCGGCGGACGCGCTCGCAGGCGCTGCCTTGGACTCGAGTATTCCGATCTCGGCGCAGGCGTTCAGGAAGTCCGCGACGTCGCCCGCTGCCACCTCGCACGCCTCGGCCAGTTTGCCGGGAAGCACGCCGTCGGTGGTGAGCATCGCCGTCATCTTCAGGTGGGCCTGCCGGTAAGGCAGCCTGGCGAAGTCCGGCCAGCGGGCAAGGCGCACAGGCTCGCGCGGATTCCAGCCGCCGAGCGACTCGCCGGCGCCGGTGACCAAGCCGGTCAGCCATAGCAACTCATCGATCGGGCGCGGCGTGATTCCCCACCGGGCGAGATGCGAGGGGAGCTTGTCGGCGTCCGCGACCGGCACGACTTTCCCTTCGAGGCGCCGCCGGCTGCGCAGGAGCGCGATCAGCTCGTCGCTGGTCCTCGACGAGTAGAACACCTTCTCGACCGGATCAACCACGAGTACCGAGCCGTTCGCGAGCACCAGGTCGGTGGGGTGTGGCTGCTGGCAGGCCCTGCGCACTAGTGCAGCGAAAGTTGCATTAGCTCGCCCGGGGGCGGCGCGCGCGGGATCGGATACCTGCAGCTTTCCGGCGACCGCGGACAGGACCTCGGTCACGCTGTGGGTGCCGCCGGTCTTGATCGGCTTGAGCAGGGTCCATTCCGCGCCGAGAACCTGATCGCGGCTGAGCGCGATGCGCGGAATGCCGCCGAAGTGCATGTTCTCCCATACTTGGCGTCCTTCCGGCCCGTCCATGTCCACCAGAACCGCATCGGGGAAGTCGCCCAGGCGCGCAGCGAGGCACCATTGCGGCTCCAGGTAGGACTTGAGCAGCGCGAGCAGCGAGCGCAGATACCGCTCCTCGTCCGCACCGACGCTCGCAAGCGACAGCACCATCGGCCGGGGCTGGTCCTCGGATTTCACGGTTTCCTGGATCGTTTCAGGCGCGGACCGGGCTGCCGCGCTCGAGTTGCAGTCCCGCTGTCGCCCAGGCGTTGGTGCCGCCGTCCACGTGCACCACGCGGGTAAACCCCGCCGCGCGCAGCTTTGCGGCGGCCAGCTGGCTGCGCGTCCCGGTCTGACACACGCAGTACAGCGGGGCGTCGGCGCCGAGGCTCGAGAGGAGCCCGGTCGGATCGAGCCGGTCGAGCGGAACGTTCACGGCCCCGGCGATCCTCGCGCTTTCGAACTCGGCCGGCGTGCGCACGTCCAGCAGGCGGATTCCCGGAGCTCGAAGCGCCTCGGCGAGCTGCTGCGCCGAGACGTTCTGGACGGGAACGCGGTGTTCGAGCGCCGCCCACTGCTCGGACGCGCGCCCGACCGCCGGCTGATCGGCGCCCGCCCCGAGATTCGAGGGAACTGCCTCGTGGATGCGCGCGGGCATCGGCAAATTGAGCTGACTCATGATGGAGAGGAATTCCTCGCGGGTCTTGCCTGCGAGGCGCGCATTGAAGCGCTTCTCCTCGCCGATGCTGCTCACCCTGCGCCCCTTGTAGTCGTGCCCCGGGTAG
Source organism: Gammaproteobacteria bacterium (assembly GCA_041499545.1). Lineage (GTDB taxonomy): Bacteria > Pseudomonadota > Gammaproteobacteria > Burkholderiales > SG8-39 > VBDM01. The sequence continues at coordinate 18,279 of JBGQKK010000024.1, forward strand.
ACCAGGATCTGCTCGTCGAGCTTGAAGAGCTTTTCGGTGATGCTGTGCCAGAGCGCCTCGGCGCTGCCGTTCTGGAAATCGGTCCGCCCGCAGCCGCCGATGAGCAGCGTGTCGCCGGTGAACACGCGGTCGCGCCACAGGTAGGACACGCTTCCCGGCGTATGCCCGGGCGTGGCGATGGTGAGAATCTCCTCGCGACCGAACAGGATGACGTCGCCGTCGGCGAGCAGCCGGTCGTAGCCTTGCGCATTGCAGTCCCGGCACACGGCCGTCTGCGCGCCCGTCGCCTGCTTGAGCGCCTGCGCCGC
>JBGQKK010000025.1:0-18324 GCA_041499545.1 Gammaproteobacteria bacterium
CTCGGCTGGGTGAACCTCGTCGAAGTCGTCGCCGAACCCGCCAAGGCGAACACGGGTCTCGACCACGCGGTCGTGATCAACGCGGAGACCTTCGACGGGCCCAGCTATACCCTGAAGATCGGCGACCGAGCCGGCGACAATTACTACGTCGGCGTCGCGGTCGCAGGCGAGCCGCGCAAGACGCGGACGCCCGCCAAGGGAGAGAAGGCCGAAGACAAGGCGAAGAACGACAAGGAGTTCGAGGAGCGCCGCGCGAAGCTCGTCGAGAAACTGGCCCGCGAGAAGACGCTGGCGAAGTGGACTTATCTCGTGTCGAAGAACGGCGTCGAGCCCTTGCTGCGCGAGCGCTCGGAGCTTTTGGCGGCGAAGAAATCCAAGAAAGGCTGATATGGAACTCAAGGGCAGCACATTCATCGTCACCGGCGGCGCCTCGGGCCTGGGCGAAGGCACTGTGCGCATGCTCGTCGGACAAGGAGCGAACGCCGTCATCGCCGACCTGCAGGCGGACAAAGGCGAGGCGCTGGCGAAGCAGCTCGGCGCCAAGGCGCGCTTCGTCAAATGCGATGTCACAAGCGAATCCGACGGCCAGGCGGCGGTGGACGCCGCGCTCAAGGCCTTCGGCGCGCTGCAAGGCCTGGTGAACTGCGCCGGCATCGCGATCGCCGAGCGCACCGTGAAGAAGGACGGGCCGCACGCGCTCGCCTCCTTCGCGCGCGTCATCGGCATCAACCTGATCGGCACCTTCAACATGATCCGGCTCGCGGCGGTGGCGATGGCGAAGGGCCAGCCGAACGTGGTGGGCGAGCGCGGCGTCATCGTCAACACGGCTTCGGTCGCCGCCTTCGACGGGCAGATCGGCCAGGCGGCCTATTCGGCCTCGAAAGGCGGGGTAGTGGGAATGACCCTTCCGGTCGCGAGAGATCTGTCGCGCGACGGCATCCGCGTGTGCACCATCGCGCCGGGGATTTTCGAAACGCCGATGCTCCTCGGCATGCCCAAGGACGTGCAGGACGCACTCGCCAAGCAGGTGCCGTTTCCTCCGCGCCTGGGGAAGCCCTCGGACTACGCGCAGCTGGTGCGGCAGATCGTCGAGAACGAGATGCTGAACGGCGAGGTGATCCGCCTCGACGGCGCCATCCGAATGGCGCCGAAATAAGCGCCGTCGTTCAGCCCGTCATGGAGCGGCAGGCTCCATGCCCATCATTTTGATGACGGTCACCGCTTCGGGCGTCCGCAGAAAATCGAGCAGCGCTCCCGCCGCCTCGGGATTTTTGGTCCCGTTCATGACGGCCCCCCAGAACACCGTGTTTTGCTGCAGCTCCCGCGGGACCGGCCCGACCACATCGACCCCCGGCACCGCAACCAGCTCTTGAACCTGGTTTACGGTGAGCTCGACCTCGCCGTTGGCGACGAGCTGCGTGCTGAGGCCGGGCTTGGGAAGCAGGATCGTCTTCGGTCTCATTTCATCGGCGATCCCCAGGTGATCGAGCACCTTGACCATGTAGGCGCCGCTCGAGCCGCCGGTCGCCGGATTCCCGTAGGTGATGGATTTCGCGGCGAGAAGCGTGCGCTTGAAGGCTTCCGCGGTCGAGATGTCGGGCTTGGGTGCGCCCTTGCGGACGGCCACGCCCATGCTCGAGTACGCCACCACGGCGACTTTGGCCGCCGCGGTCCTGCCGTCCCTGATGAAACCCTCGATACTAGCCCGCGGAATGATGACGAAGTCCGCGTGCTCGCCGTCCTGCACCCGCTTGACGGCTTGTCCCAGCGTGGGGAACGCGATCGAGATCTTGTGCCCGCTCGCGCGCTCGAATTTCGGTACGAGATCCTCCATGACGGGCTGCATGCCGATGGCGCTCAGAACCTCGAGATCAGCGGCCTGCGCGGCGACGGTGAATGCTGCCAGAACCAGGAGCCATGACCTTGACGCTGCTGCGTGAGAACGGATCTTCATTTGATTCTCCTTTGAGCTAATCGTCGGCGCGGAATCCGGACGCCTTTACGATCGGCGCCCACCTCGCGGTATCCTCGGCCACGCGCCTCGCGAGCTCGTCCGGAGTGCTGCCCACCGGCTCCAGGCCGAGCGCAAGCAGGCGTTCGTTCACCTCGGGGGCCTTGATCGCCGAAGCGATCGCCGATGAGAGTCGGTCGATCGTCGGGCGCGGCGTTGCGGCGCTGGTGTGGAACGCCTGCCAGCCCGAGCCTTGCACTGCGGCGAATCCGAGCTCCTTGAAGGTGGGAATGTCCGGCGCCGCGGGGGAGCGCTGCGACCCGGAGCTCGCGAGGATTCGCACTTTGCCCGATTGGTGGTGCTTGAGCAGTTCGGACAGGACCGTGATTCCCGCCGGGACCTGTCCCCCGACGAGGTCGGCCACGAGGGGTGCTCCGCCCTTGTACGGGACGAAGATCAGGTCGACGCCGATGGTGCGCCCGAGCATCACGCCGAAGAAATGCGGCGGGCTCCCAGCGGTCGGCGTGCCGTACGTTGCCTTCGCGGGGTTTTCACGAACCCAGGCGATATACTCGTGCAGGGTCTTCGCCGGGGACCCCGGCCCGACTGCGAGCGCGAACGGGAAGGTGGCCGCGAGCGATACCGGTGCGAAGTCCCTTGCGGGGTCGTATCCGAGCTTCGCGTTCGTGAGCGGCGCGAAAACGGTTACGACGATCGGAGAGACCATCAGCGTCCTGCCGTCGGGCAGGGCGTTCTTCAGCGCTTGCGCCGCGAGGACGCCGTTCAGCCCGGGCCTGTTCTCGACGAGTGCGGGCGCGCCGAGCGAAATTTTCAGCCGGTCGGCGACGAGCCGGGCGATGACGTCGGATGTTCCTCCGGGCGCGAAGCCGACGAGGATGCGGACCGGCCCGCTCTGGGCGCCCGCACGGGCGGCGGTCGCGAGGGCAAGCACGGCAATCAGCGTTCGCAGCAGAGCGCGCATCGGTTCGTCCTTGCCGGGTCATCGCCCGGACTGGCTGCTCAAGGTACGCGCGCCGGGGAAGACAGGGCAAGGGAACAAATGCAGCGGCCGGAAGGGAACAATTTCCCTCGGCGGATGCGGTTACCAGCGCCTCGGTGGTTTGCGCAGGATCGTAATTCGCCCCGATTCGGCCTGGACATAGCCGCCGCGCGCCAGATCGCGCAGCACCCGGCCGACCATTTCGCGCGTGGCGCCGATGCGGCGGCCGATCTCCGCGTGCGTGAGGCGCTCGGTGACCAGCTTGCCGTCGATTTCCGCGGCGTGCGCAAGGAGCTGCTTCACCACGCGTGCGTAAACGTCCTCCATCGTCAGGGTGCGGGTGGCGTGGAGGAGACGGCGGTGGCGGGCCACCACGTCCATCAGCAAGGAGACCGCGACCTGCGGGTGGCGCAGCAGCAGCGGCTTGAGCTCGGTCATCGGGATCGAGCCGACGCGCAGGTCCTCCAGCGCGATTACCGACATGATGGTCGGCTCCCCGCCGAGGGTCGCATCCACGAAATGACCCCCGCGGCCCTCGATGCCGAGCTCCAGTTGATGGCCGGCTTCGTCGCGCCAGAAGAAGTTGATCCTTCCCGACAGGATCACGTTGAACATGTCGAGGCGGTCGCCTTCCGTGGCGACGATGGCGTTTTTCGGATACGAGCGGACGGCAAAGAGCTGCAATTCCTCCGGAGCGAGCGAAGCGAGCAGGGGAATCGCCGCGAGATCATCCGTACTCGAGGTACTCATGGCCTCGATGACTCAGTCGCTCGGCTTGATCCCCGCCTCGCGGATCAGCGGGCCCCACTTGTCCATCTCGGCGCGCAGGTGCGCCGCGAGCCCTTCCGGGGTCGAGCCGATCACCACGACGCCGAGCTGTTCGAGCCGCGCCCGGGTCGCAGGATAGGCGAGGGCGGCGACCGTATCGGCGCTCGCTTTCCTGACGATCTCGGGCGGGGTCTTCGCCGGCATGAAGACGGCATACCAGGACGATACGTCGAATCCCGGCACGCCCGACTCCGCGATCGGCGGCAGTTCCGGCGCGGCGGGCGTGCGCTTCGCCGTGGTCACCGCGAGCGCGCGGAGCTTCCCCGCCTGGATGAGCGGCAGCACCGCGCCGATGTTGTTGAACATCACATCCACGCGACCCGGAATGAGGTCGTTCAAGGCGGGCCCGGCTCCGCGATAGGGAACATGCGTCATCTCGATGCCCGCCATGCGCTTGAACAGCTCGCCCGAGAGGTGCACCGAGGTGCCGTTCCCTGAGGAGGCGAAGGTGACCTTGCCCGGGTTCGCCTTGGCGTAGGCGATGAATTCGGCGACCGAGCGCGCCGCCGATGTGATGGGCACGGCCATCACGTTCGGGTAGTCGCACAGCAGGCTCACCGGCGCGAGATCGGCGACCGGATCGTAGGGGAGCGTTGCGAAGAGGAAGCGGTTTACCGCGAGCGGCATCGACTGCAGCAGCATGGTGTAGCCGTCGGGCTCGGAGCGGGCGACCATGTCGGTGCCGATGTTGGTCGCGCCTCCACCCTTGTTCTCGACCGGCACCTGCTGGCCCCATTGCTGCGAGAGCCGCGCGGCGAGGATGCGCGCGATCGCGTCGGTGCCTCCGCCGGGAGGGAAGGGCACGACGATCCGCACGAAGCGGGTCGGCCAGGTCTGCGCGTGAGCGGCGCCCGCGAGTCCTGCAAGCGAGATGAGCAATGCTGCGGCGAGGCGCGCGCTCATCGCAGCCTCAATCGGCCTTGATTCCCGCCTCGCGCACGACTTTCCCGTATCTCACCGACTCCGACTGCAGGAACGCTCCGAATTGCTCCGGCGACCCCGGGGCCGGGGACATGCCGTAAGTCTTGAATTTTTCCCGCACCTCCGCGTTGCGCAGGGCGCCCGCGAGCTCGGCGTTCAGGCGCGCGATCGCGGCAGGCGGCGTCGCCGCTGGCACCACCAGCCCGCTCCAATTGGTCGATTCGACCTCGGGATAGCCGGCCTCGCGTACCGTCGGTACTTCGGGCATGGCCTCTGCGCGCTCCGCGGTCGTCACCGCGAGCGGGCGCATCTTCCCGCCCTTCGCAAAGGCCACGACTTCGGACACATTGGCAAGCACCATGGGGATGTGGCCGCCGACCGCGGCGGTGATCGCGGGGCCGCCGCCCTGGAAGGGCGCGTGCACGATGTTGATCTTCGCCGTGAGCCTGAACAACTCGCCGATCACGTGGTGCGTCGTTCCCGCGCCCGGCGTCCCGTAGGCGATCTCGCCGGGCTTGGCGCGCGCCAGCGCAACCAGCTCCTCGAGCGACTTCGCCGGCACTGAAGGATTGACCGCGAACACCATCGGCACCGAAATCGTCTGCCCCACCGCCTTGAAATCCTTCAGCGGATCGTACTTGAGGCCCGGTTTGACCGCGGGATTGATGACGAAGCTAGGAAACACCACCAGCAGCGTGTGGCCGTCGCCGGGCGAGCGTGCGCCGAGCTCGTAGCCGATCACCGCCCCGGCGCCCGGACGGTTCTCCGCGATCACCGGCTGCCCGAGGCCCTTCGCCATCTGCTCCCCGAGAAGCCGGCTCGTCACGTCGGCCGCGCCGCCGGGAGGGAAGGGGACGATGATGTGGAGCGGCTTGGAAGGGAAGGACTGCGCGTGGGCCACGCTCGCGAGCGCGGCGAGAAATAAGAGCAGGGCTGCGGAGAGGCGCGCGCTCATGGACGAATAATAGGCTTGGTTACGAACCACGTGTCTTCAGGCTCGTTTGATGAACCGGAGAACAAAGATAAGAACGACGGCCCCGACCGTGGCAACAACGATGCTTCCAAGCAAACCTCCGCCACTGGAGAAACCAAGAAAACCAAAAAGAAATCCTCCGACCAAAGCCCCCAATACTCCAACAATGATGTCTCCAATTACGCCGAAGCCACCGCCTTTCACGAGCATTCCTGCCAACCACCCCGCAATCAAGCCGACCAAAATGAACCAGACGAACTCCATGACTTCCTCCTTTCCGATCTTCCTAACTACCGCTCCTGCGGCTTCAGCTTCTCTCGGTACTGCTTCGACCGCCTGACGTAAATATCCGCATTCTCCAGCAGCCCCGCCTTTTCTTCCGGCTTCAGCTCCCGCACGACCTTCCCCGGTGTGCCCACGACGAGCACGCCGTCCGGATAGGTCTTTCCTTCGGGCACGAGCGCGCCCGCGCCGATCAAGCAGCCTCGGCCGATGACGGCGCCGTTCAGGATGATCGCGCCGATGCCGATGAGCGAGCCGTCGCCGACGGTGCAGCCGTGGAGCATGGCCTGGTGGCCGATCGAGACGTTGTTGCCGAGGGTGAGCGGGAAGCCCGGGTCGGCGTGCAGGACGGCCGCGTCCTGGATGTTGGTGCGCTCGCCGATGGTGATGATGTCGCTGTCGCCGCGCACGACCGCGTTGTACCAGACGCTCGCCTGCTTGTGCAGGATCACGGAGCCGATGACGGTGGCGTTGTCGGCGATGAAACATTCCTCGCCGTGGATAAGGACTTTGCGTTCGCCCAGTGTATACAGTGCCATGGCTGCGCTCGATTATATCGGAAGCGCGCCGCGCATCCGTCGCCTGTTATCATCGGGCGCTTGATGAAACAGAGCGACTCCCTGTTCGTATCGGTGCGTGGCCTGCGCTATCACTGCCGCGCCTGGGGCGAGGAAAGCGCGCCAAAGCTCTTCATGCTGCACGGCTGGATGGATGTGTCGGCCTCGTTCCAGTTCCTGGTGGATTCCCTGCGCGTTGGCTGGCGGGTGATCGCGCCCGACTGGCGCGGCTTCGGGCTCAGCGAGTGGGCCAAAGGGGGCAGCTACTGGTTTCCGGACTACTTCGCCGATCTCGACGCGCTGCTCGAGCATTTCCAGCCCGGCGCGCCGGCGACGCTCCTCGGACACAGCATGGGCGGCAACGTCGCGGCGATGTACGCGGGCATCCGCCCCGAGCGCGTCGCGAAGCTCGTCAGCCTCGAAGGTTTCGGCCTCGCCGGATCGCCACCGGAGAAAGCGCCGGGGCGATACGCGCGCTGGCTGGACGAACTGAGCGCCAAGGCGCCCGGGTTCCGTGATTACGACACCTTCGAATCGCTCGCCGAGCGCCTGCGCGGCAACAATTCCCGCCTGAGCCACGAGCGGGCGTTGTTCCTCGCGCGGCACTGGGGCAGGAAAAAACCCGACGGCCGCGTCGAGCTCGCGAGCGACCCCGCGCACAAGCTCGTCAATCCGGTTCTCTACCGCGCCGACGAGGCCGCGGCCTGCTGGAAGCGGGTCGCAGCGCCGGTGCTTTGGGTGAGCGGGTCGGAGAGCGAAATATCCCGTGCCCTGAAGCTCTCCGACAGCGATCTCATGCAGCGCAAGCAGTGCTTCCGGAATTTGAGCGAGCACGTCATCGCCGACGCCGGCCACATGCTCCATCACGATCAACCCGAGCGGCTCGCCGAGGTGATCGAGGAGTTTCTCCGGTAACATGGCCCGGTGAACGCCGACCTCCACTGCCACTCGACCGCGTCGGACGGCTTGCTCGCGCCCCGGGATCTCGCCGCGAAGGCCGCGGCGAACTCGGTCACGATGCTGTCGCTAACCGACCACGACGACACCTCCGGGCTCGCGGAGGCGCGCGCCGAGGCCGAGGAGCGCGGCATCCGCTTCATCGACGGCGTGGAAATCTCCGTCACCTGGCGCGGCACGACGGTTCACGTCGTCGGCCTGCAGATCGACCCGCGCACGCCGGTCCTGCGCGAGGCCTTGGGTTCGATCCGGCAGGGCCGCGGCAAGCGCGCTCAGAAAATCGCCGAAAGCCTGACCGCGGCCGGGGTGCCCGACAGCCTCGCGGGTGCGAAGCGCCTCGCCGACAACCCGGATCTCATCAGCCGGACGCACTTTGCGAGGTTCCTGGTCGAATCCGGACGCGCTCCGGACGTGAAGAGCGTATTCCGGCGCTATCTGGTGAAGGACAGCCCGGGCTACGTCGCGCATCAATGGGCGAGCCTCCCGGATGCGGTGGGCTGGATACGCTCGAGCGGCGGCCTCGCCGTCGTCGCGCACCCCGGCCGCTACAGGTTCGCGAAGGCCCGGATGCGCGAGTTCCTCGCGGAGTTCAAGGACTGCGGAGGAGCGGGCATCGAAGTCGTGACCGGAAGCCACGCGCCGGAGCAGTATCTGGAATTCGCGCGCTTCGCGCGCGAGTTCGGGCTACTTGCCTCGCGCGGCTCCGATTACCACGGCAAGGGAGAGAGCAGGGCCGATCTCGGCGCACTGCCTTCGCTGCCGGAAGGCGTGAAGCCGGTCTGGCACGACTGGTGAGGGGCCAGCCCGGCGGGGCCCCTCTGATAAAATACGCACCTGAGCGTCCATGGAATTCAATCTCGCCCAGACCATCGCAATCTACGCCCTGCCGGTCATCTTCGCGATTACCCTGCACGAGGCCGCTCACGGGTACGTCGCGCGCCACTTCGGCGACAAGACCGCCTTCATGCTCGGGCGAATCAGCGTGAATCCCGTGCGTCACATCGACCTCGTGGGGACGATCGCCGTCCCGCTTCTCATCCTGGTCGCGAGCAAGCTGTTCGGAGGGCCCGCGATCCTGTTCGGCTGGGCGAAACCCGTGCCGGTGAATTTTCATGCGCTGCGGCATCCCAAGCGCGACATGCTGTGGGTCGCCGCGGCCGGGCCGGCCGCGAACCTCGCCATGGCGCTCGCCTGGGCCGTGCTCATGAAAGGCGCGCAGCTGCTCCCGCAGGGAGCGTATTCGCTTCCGCTCGGGCTGATGGCCGAAGCCGGGATCACCGTCAATGTCGTGCTGATGGTGCTCAATTTGCTGCCGATCCTGCCGCTCGACGGCGGGCGCATCGCGGTGAGCCTGCTGCCCGGCCGCCTTGCGCTCGGCTACGCCCGGCTCGAGCCGTTTGGCTTTCCGATCCTGCTCCTGCTCATCTTCTTGCCGCCCCACCTGCTGGGCACGATCATGTTTCCCATGGTGCAGGCCTCGATTGACCTGATCGAGGCGATTTTCCGCCTCTGACCGCGCGAACCATGTACGAAGATCGCGTGGTGTCCGGGATGCGCCCCACAGGCGCCTTGCACCTGGGGCATTTCCACGGCGCGCTCAAGAACTGGGTCAGGCTGCAAAGCGAGCATCCCTGCCTGTACTTCGTCGCCGACTGGCACGCGCTCACCACCCACTACGCGACGCCGGAGGTGATCCAGGAGAACGTCTGGGACATGGTGATCGACTGGCTCGCGAGCGGCATCGACCCGGCGCAGGCGACGCTCTTCATCCAGTCGCGCGTCCCGGAGCACGCCGAGCTGCATACCTTGCTCTCGATGATCACGCCGCTCGGCTGGCTCGAGCGCGTGCCAAGCTACAAGGACCAGCAGGAGAGGCTCACCGACCGGGACCTCTCTACCTACGGCTTTCTCGGCTACCCGCTGCTGCAGGCGGCCGACGTGCTCATGTACCGGGCCAAATACGTGCCGGTCGGTGAGGACCAGGTGCCGCACATCGAAATGATGCGCGAGGTCGCCCGGCGCTTCAATCACGTCTACGGCCGCGAGGCCGGCTTCGAAGACAAAGCCAGGGCCGCCGCGAAGAAGCTGGGGAGCCGCAAGGCCAAGTTGCTGATGGAGCTGCGCACGAAATACCAGGAGCAAGGCAACGCCGAGGCGCTCGCCGGCGCGCGGGCGCTGCTCGAGAAGCAGGGAAATCTGTCGGTGGCCGACCGCGAGCGACTGTTCGGGTTCCTCGAGGGGGGAGGGCGGGTGATCCTGGTCGAGCCCGAGGCCCTGCTGACCGAGGCCTCGAAGCTTCCCGGGATCGACGGGCAGAAGATGTCGAAGTCCTACAACAACACCATCACCCTGCGCGAGGACGCCGAATCGGTGAGGAAAAAGATTCGCACCATGCCGACCGACCCGGCGCGGGTGAAGCGCACCGATCCGGGCGACCCGGACAAGTGCCCCGTGTGGCAGTTCCACCTGGTCTACAGCGACGACAAGACCCGCCATTGGGCGAACCAGGGCTGCCGCACCGCAGGCATCGGCTGCCTGGATTGCAAGCAGCCGGTGATCGACGCGGTGCTCGCGGAGCAGGGGCCGATCCGCGAGCGGGCGCAGAAGTACCTCGACGACCCGTCTCTGGTGCGCAACATCGTCGCCGACGGCTGCGAAAAGGCGCGCAAGCTCGCCCGCGAGACCATGCGCGACGTGCGCGAGGCGATGGGATTGGCCTATACATGAGCGAGCCGCAGCCCCCGGTGGCGACGCCGGCCCTCCTGGCCAAGGTGAAGGGCGAGCCGTTCACCGATCTCCCCCTGGATCTGTACATTCCCCCCGACGCGCTCGAGGTCTATTTCGAGGCCTTCGAGGGACCGCTCGACCTGCTGCTCTACCTGATCCGGAGGGCGAACATCGACGTCCTCGACATCCCGATGGCGCGGCTCACCGAGCAGTACATGGCGTACGTCGAGGTGATGCGCACCCGGAATCTCGAGCTCGCCGCCGAATATCTGGTGATGGCGGCGATGCTGATGGAGATCAAGTCGCGCATGCTCCTGCCGCGCCCGGTCATGCCGAGCGAGGAGGGCGAGGATCCGCGCGCCGAGCTGGTAAGGCGCCTGCTCGAGTACGAGAAGATGAAGCTCGCCGGCCAGAAGCTCGACGCCCTGCCTCAGCTCGGCCGGGACTTCCTCCCGGTGGAAATCTGGATCGAGCAGACGCTCGCACAGCGCCTGCCCGAGGTGAACGTGGTCGATCTGCAGGAAGCGTGGCGCGGGCTGCTGGTGCGTGCGAAAATGACGCAGCATCACCGGGTCACCCGGGACGAGTTGTCGGTGCGAGAGCACATGAGCCTGATCCTGCGGCGCCTGCGGGGGCGCGGCTTCGCCGAGTTCGGAGAGCTGTTCGACCCGGCGCGCGGCGTGGCGGTGCTGATCGTCAACTTTCTGGCGGTGCTGGAGCTGACTAGAGAAGGCCTTCTCGAAGTGACGCAGTCCGAACCCTTCGCACCGATTTACGTGAAGTCCGCCCATGCTCAATCCGAATGAGGTGAAGGTCGTGCTCGAGGCGGCCCTGCTCGCCGCGCAGGAGCCGCTGCCGGTCTCGGAGCTCAGGAAGCTGTTCGACGACGAGATCGACGCCGAGACCTTGCGCAAGCTGCTCGAGGAGCTGCGCGAGTCCTGGACGGACCGCGGGGTCGAGCTGGTCTCGACAGCCAGCGGCTGGCGCTTCCAGACCAAGGCGTCGCTGCAGAAGTTTCTGGAGCGGATCCACCCGGAAAGAGCCCCGCGCTACTCGCGCGCCGTGCTCGAGACCCTCGCCATCATCGCCTACCGGCAGCCGGTGACGCGCGGCGACATTGAAAATGTCCGAGGCGTCTCGGTTTCGACCGAGGTGGTCCGGCGCCTGGAGGAGCGTAATTGGGTCGAGGTCATCGGGCACAAGGAAGTGCCCGGGCGGCCCGCGCTTTACGCGACCACCAAGACGTTCCTGGACGAGCTGGGTTTGCGCTCGCTCGAGGAGCTACCGCCTCTGGAAGATATCGTCAAGACCCTTGATCTCACGCAGATCCCCACGCCCACCCCGCAACCGACGCCCGAGCAGACCGCAGAGACCCGCGCAGAAACGCCCGCAGAGACGGCCCAGACCAGCGCCGTCTAGTCCGGCTCCCGCGGAAAAGCTGCACAAGGTCCTCGCGCGCTCCGGACTCGGTTCGCGCCGCGAAATGGAACTCGCCGTTGCTTCGGGCCGGGTCACCGTGAACGGCGCACGTGCCACGCTGGGGCAACGCGTGCAGCCGCACGATCGCGTCTTCGTCAATGGACAGGCGGTGCGGCTGCGGCCGGAGGTGACCGAACCCCGCATGCTCCTCTATCACAAGCCGGCGGGGCAGCTCGTCACGGTGCGCGATCCCAAGGGCAGGCCGACGGTGTTCCAGAATCTGCCGCCCCTGCGCGGCGGGCATTGGATCGCGGTGGGGCGGCTCGACTTCAACACGGGCGGATTGCTGCTTTTCACCGACTCGGGGGAGCTCGCCGACCGCCTCATGCATCCCCGGAGCGAGATCGAGCGCGAATACGCGGTGCGCGTACGCGGTGAGCTTTCGCTCGAGCAGATCGGCAGACTCACCGGCGGCGTGCATCTCGAGGACGGTCCGGCCCGATTCGATCGCATTTCGCCGGGCGGCGGCACCGGATCCAACCGGTGGTACCAAGTCGTGCTGCGCGAGGGCCGCAATCGCGAGGTGAGACGCATGTTCGAATCGATCGGAGTTCAGGTGAGCCGCCTCATCCGCGTGCGCTACGGGCCTTTCATCCTCCCGTCCTATCTCCGCCGGGGCCAATGGCGGAATCTGGAGCCCAAAGAGATCGCCTCGCTGCTTGCCGCCCTGTAAGCGCCGGCCCGGTCGGCTCATTTTCGTTGTCCGTGGCGGGGTTTCTTGTTATACTTTCGTGGTTTCTGCAATGGGCTTTCGAGCCCATTTTTTATTTATGCCAAGTACAGGGTCGTGAGCGCGCTCGAACCCTTGGTGGAGCGCACGGTGAGCGGGTTGGGATACGAGCTCGCAGATTTTGAATATATCAATGGCGGTAGGATGTTACGCGTGTTTATTGAGAGATTACATCAACCTTACCCCGGGGTGGGGCAAGGCGGGGTTACGGTGGCGGACTGCGAGTCCGTCAGCCGTCAGCTGCAACGCGTTTTCGAAGTCGAGGGCATCGCCTACGACCGCCTGGAAGTGTCCTCGCCGGGCCTGGACCGCAAGCTGAAGAAGGCGGCGGACTTCGCGCGCTTCGTCGGCCACGAGGCCCAGGTGCGCCTGCGCCGCCCGATGAACGGCAGACGCAACTTCACCGGGACCGTGCGCGCCGTCGAAGGCGAGCGCGTGGAATTCGAATTCGAATCCGGTCTGCTGGCGTTCGAAATCTCCGAGATCGAACGCGCGCGCTTGGTGCCCAAGCTATGATGCCCGAAGGATACATGAGCCGGGAGCTGCTGCTGCAGGCCGACGCACTGGCCCGGGAAAAGAACGTCCACAAGGACGTGGTGTTCGGCGCCCTCGAGATGGCGATCGCCTCGGCGACGAAGAAGCGCTTCAACGAGGACGTCGACGTGCGGGTCGCGATCGACCGCAACACCGGGGAATTCGAATCCTTCCGGCGCTGGCAGGTCGTGGCCGACGGAGCCGTGGAGAATCCGCCCCAGCAGATCACGCTCACCGAAGCGCAGAAGCAGTATCCGGACATCCAGCTCCTGGACTTCATCGAGGAGGCGCTCGAGCCGATCGATTTCGGTCGCATCGGAGCTCAGACCGCGAAGCAGGTCATCCTGCAGCGAATCCGCGACGCGGAGCGCGAGCAGCTGCTGAACGATTTTCTCGCGCGCGGCGAAAAACTCATCAACGGCGCGATCAAGCGCGTCGAGCGCGGCAACGCGATCATCGAGGTCGGGCGCGTCGAGGCCGTGCTGCCGCGCGACCAGATGATTCCGAAGGAGAATCTGCGCGTCGGCGACCGGGTGCGCGCCTTCGTCATGCGCATCGACCGCAACGTGCGCGGGCCGCAGCTGGTGCTGTCGCGCACCGCGCCCGAATTCATCATGGAGCTGTTCAGGCTCGAGGTCCCGGAGATCGAGGAGGGGCTGCTCGAGATCAAGTCCGCGGCGCGCGACCCGGGGATCCGCGCGAAGATCGCGGTGCATTCCCGCGACAAGCGCATCGACCCGATCGGTACCTGCGTGGGCATGCGCGGGGCGCGGGTCCAGGCGGTTACCCAGGAGCTCGCCGGCGAGCGCGTCGACATCGTGCTGTGGTCGGAGGACCCGGCGCAGCTGGTGATCGGGGCCTTGTCGCCGGCGGAAGTGTCGTCGATCCTCGTCGACGAGGACAAGCACGCCATGGACGTCGTCGTGGACGAGGAGAACCTCGCCATCGCGATCGGCCGCAGCGGCCAAAACGTGCGCCTCGCTTCCGAGCTGACGGGCTGGGCGATCAATCTCATGACCGAAGCGGAGTCGCAGAAGAAGAACGAGGAAGAGGCTTCCTCGGCGCGCAAGCTCTTCATGGAGCGGCTCGACGTGGACGAAGAGGTCGCGAATACTCTCATCCAGGAAGGTTTTTCGACGCTCGAAGAAGTGGCCTACGTGCCGATCAACGAGATGATGGAGATCGAGGGCTTCGACGAGGCGACGGTCAACGAGCTGCGCAATCGCGCCCGCGACGCGCTCCTGGTGCAGGCCATCGCGAGCGAAGAGCAGGCGGAGAATCTCGATCCGGCGCTCCTAGGCCTGGAAGGCATGGACAAAGACTTGGCGACCAAGCTTGCGACCTCCGGAGTGAAAACGCGCGACGACCTCGCGGACCTCGCGTTCGACGATCTGGTGGAGCTGACCGCAATCGACGCCGAGCGCGCAAAGGCCCTGATCATGAAGGCGCGCGAACACTGGTTCGCGCAGGGGTAGCCTCATGGCACAGACGAGCGTTGCACAATTCGCAGGAGAGCTGAAGGTACCGCCCTCCCAGCTGCTCGAGCAGCTGCGTGCCGCCGGTGTGCACAAGCGCGTCGCCGAGGACGTGCTGTCGGACCAGGACAAGACCAAGCTCCTGGACTACCTGCGCCGCTCGCACGGGTCCGCCGAGCCCAAGAACAAGATCACGCTGACGCGCAAGCAGACTTCCGAGATCATCAAGAAGTCGGATTCGAGCGGCAAGGCGCGCACCATTCAGGTCGAGGTCAAGAAGAAGCGCATCTTCGTCAAGCGCGAATCCGAGCCCGGGCCCGCGACCGAGGGGATGCCTGCGCCGGTCGCCGCGATCGATGCGCGCGAGGCGGAGCTGCGCGAGCAGGAGCGCCTGCGCCAGGAGGAGTTGGCGGCGCGGCAGGCCGCCGAGCTGGCCGAGAAACAGGAGCGCGAGCGCAAGCTCGCCCGGGAGTCGGAGCAGAAGCCCGCCGAGGCCAAAGCGCCGGCGTCTCCCGCCGCGGACACCACTTTGCACAAGCCCAAGGTCGCTCCCGGAGCCGAGAAGAAGGGCGCCAAGAAGGCCAAGGAGATCAAGGTCTGGCAGGACGAAGGGGTCAAGCGCCGGACGATCAAGACGCGCGGGGACGTGCAGGGCGCCTCCGGCTGGCACACCCCCAAAGGGGGCCGGCACAGGGCCGCGGCTGCGGGAACCGCGGAAAGCGTGCCGCAATTTACCGCTCCTGCCGAGCCGGTCCTGCGCGAGGTCTTGGTGCCGGAGACGATCACCGTGGGCGATCTCGCCCACAAGATGTCGGTCAAGGCGGCGGAGGTCATCAAGGCGCTGATGAAGATGGGCAATATGGTGACCATCAATCAGGTGCTCGACCAGGAAACCGCGATGATCCTCGTCACCGAGATGGGGCATACCGCCAAGGCGGCCAAGCTCGACGACCCGGAATCCCTGCTCGCCGACGTGCCCGAGCACCACGAGGCCGAGCTCAAGCCGCGTGCGCCGGTAGTGACCGTCATGGGGCACGTCGACCACGGGAAGACGTCGCTCCTCGACTACATCCGCCGTACCAAGGTCGCTTCGGGCGAGGCGGGAGGCATCACCCAGCACATCGGCGCGTATCACGTGCAAACGCCGCGCGGCATGGTGACCTTCCTCGACACGCCGGGTCACGAAGCGTTTACCGCGATGCGCGCCCGCGGCGCGAAGGTCACCGACATCGTCATTCTGGTGGTCGCCGCGGACGACGGCGTGATGCCGCAGACGATCGAGGCCATCAATCACGCGAAGGCCGCGGGAGTTCCGATGGTGGTGGCGATCAACAAGATCGACAAGCACGAGGCGAATCCGGACAAAGTGAAGCAGGAGCTGGTGGCACAGTCGGTAGTGCCCGAGGAGTACGGCGGCGACTCGCCGTTCGTTCCCGTCTCCGCGAAGACCGGCAAGGGGATCGACGATTTGCTGGAGCAGGTTCTGTTGCAGGCCGACGTGCTCGAGCTGAAGGCCCCGGTCGACACGCCGGCCAGGGGCATCGTCATCGAGGCGCGCCTGGACAAGGGCCGCGGGCCGGTCGCGACCGTGCTGGTGCAATCGGGGACGCTCAGGCGCGGCGACATGGTCCTGGCGGGGAGCTCTTTCGGCCGCGTCCGCGCGATGCTGGACGAGAGCGGTGCCACGGTGCCCGAGGCAGGCCCCTCGATTCCGGTGGAGATCCAGGGCCTGTCGGACGTTCCGGGTGCGGGCGAAGACGTCATGGCCCTGGGCGACGAGCGCAAGGCGCGCGAGATCGCGCTGTTCCGTCAGGGCAAATTCCGCGACGTGAAGCTCGCGAAGAAGCAGGCGGCGAAGCTGGAGAACCTGTTCGAGCAGATGGGCGAGGGCGGAGTGAGGCTGCTTCCGCTCCTCATCAAGGCCGACGTGCAGGGCTCGCAGGAAGCGCTGGTCCATGCGCTCTCCGGACTTTCGACCCAGGAAGTCAAAGTCAACGTGGTGCACGCCGCGGTGGGTGCGATCACCGAGTCCGACGTCAACCTCGCCCTTGCTTCCAAGGCGGTGATCATCGGATTCAACGCGCGCGCCGACGCGGCCGCGCGCAAGGCCGCCGAGGCCTCGGGCGTCGACGTGCGTTACTACAACATCATCTACGAGGCGGTCGACGAGGTGAAAGCGGCGCTCTCGGGCATGCTTGCGCCGGAGAAGAAGGAAAGCGTCCTCGGGCTCGTGGACGTGCGGCAGGTGTTCAGGATCTCGAAGGTCGGCGCGGTGGCCGGCTGCTACGTGCTCGAAGGCCTGGTGCGGCGCAACGCCTCGGTGCGGGTGCTGCGCGACAATGTCGTCATCCACACCGGCGAGATCGAGTCGCTCAAGCGTTTCAAGGACGACGTGCGGGAAGTGAAAAGCGGCTTCGAGTGCGGCATGTCCCTGAAGAACTTCAACGACCTCAAGGTCGGCGACCAGTTCGAAATCTACGAAGTCCAGGAAGTCGCTCGAACGCTCTAGACGGGCGAGGCGGAAAGCGGGACTCCGGGCGCGCGGGATCCCGTTCCTGATTACGCAGGCTCTCTCATGGCGAATTCACAAAGGCTGCGCCGCGTGGCCGATCAGATCCAGCGGGAGCTGTCGGGCCTGCTGCGCGCGGAGCTCAAGGATCCGCGCGTCGGGATGATCACGCTGACCGGAGTCGAAGTGTCTCCCGACCTGGCTCATGCGAAGGTGTTCTTTACCACGCTCGGCGACACCGAGGCTCTGGCGCGTACCGAGACGGGACTCCAGAGGGCGGCCGGCTTTCTGCGCACCGAGCTCGGGCACCGCCTGAAACTGCGCGTGACTCCCGAGCTGCGCTTCGTGCACGACGCCTCCGTCGAGCGCGGCGTGCGCCTCTCCAAGCTGATCGACGACGCGGTCGCCGGCAAGAAGGGCGACTAGAGGCCGTGGCATGAGCGACGCGGTCAGCGGCGTGCTGCTCCTCGACAAACCGACCGGGCCCAGCTCGAACACCGTGCTGCAGCGGGCGAAGCGCCTGCTGGGCGCGGTGCGCGCCGGCCACACGGGGACGCTCGATCCTTTGGCGAGCGGGCTGCTCGTGATCACGGTGGGCGAAGCGACCAAGTTCTCGGGAGGACTGCTCGAAGCCGACAAGGCCTATCGCGCGCGGCTCAAGCTCGGCGAGCGCACCTCGACGGGCGACGCCGAGGGCGCCGTGCTGTCGCGATCGCCGGTCGCGGTATCCGAGAGCGAGCTGCAGGCCGCGCTCGAGCGCTTTCGCGGGGAGATCGAGCAGGTGCCGCCGATGTACGCTGCGATCAAGCACGAAGGGCGTCCCCTTTACGCCTACGCCCGCCGCGGCGAGAGCGTTGCCCGGGCGGCGAGGCGCGTCGAGGTTCGGCGCCTGGAGCTGGAGAGCTTCGAAGGGGATACGGCGAGCCTCTATGTCGAGTGCAGCAAGGGCACCTACATCCGTACCCTCGCCGAGGATATCGGCGAGCGGCTCGGCTGCGGCGCTCATCTGGCCAAGCTCGAGCGCCTCGCCGTGGGATCGTTCGTCCTGGGGGAGGCGGTCAAGCTCGAGGACCTCGAGGCGATGCCGCTCGCGCAAAGGCGCGAGCGGCTTCTGCCTCCCCAGGCCCTGCTCGACTCCTGGCCGCGCTTGAGGCTTTCGCCGGAAATCGCCGCAAGATTTCGCCAGGGAAGGGCGATTCCCGTGGATTTCACCGACGGGAACGTCGCGGTTTTCGGCGAAGGCGAGGCCTTCCTCGGCACCGGTCAGGTCTCGGCCGGCGCGCTGCAGCCCAAGCGCTTGATGGCGTCCCGCTAGGCCGTTTTCAGACTGGAAAGCTTGTGAAAGGCGCTGATTCCAAGGTAAAATGCCCGCCTTTCTCGAAGAGATAAATCAGAGCAGAG
>JBGQKK010000026.1:0-18146 GCA_041499545.1 Gammaproteobacteria bacterium
CCCCGCGGCGCATCGCCGTGCTCGATCCGGTGAAGCTCGTGATCGAGAACTATCCGGAGGGCAAGGAAGAGATGTGCGAGGCGCCCAACCACCCGCAGAAGCCGGAATGGGGCAAGCGCGAGCTGCCGTTGTCGCGCGAGCTATGGATCGAGCGCGAGGACTTCACCGAGACCCCGCCCAAGGGCTACTTTCGCCTCTTCCCGGGCAACAGGGTGCGCCTGCGCTACGGCTACGTGGTCGAGTGCCTGGGCTACACAAGAGACGAAAAAACTGGCGAGCTCACCGTGCGCTGCAAGTACGACCCCGACACCCGGTCGGGCACGCCGGGTGCGGAAAAGGTCAAGGTGAAAGGCAACATCCACTGGCTGAGCGCAAAGCATGCGCACCGGGCGGAAGTGCGGCTGTACGACCGTCTGTTCCGGGTTCCCCACCCCGGCGCAGGCGATACGGATTTCCTGAAGGACCTCAATCCCGAGTCGAAGAAGGTCGTCGCCGCGCAGCTCGAGCCCGCACTGAAGGGCGCGAAAGGCGAAGAACAGTTCCAGTTCGAGCGCCACGGCTATTTTGTCGCCGACCGCGATACGCCTTCCGCCTTCAACCGCTCGGTTTCGCTGCGGGATTCCTGGAGTGCTCCGAAGTAGTTCAGGCGCCGAGCTGCGCCTTCACCGCCGCGACCAGAGCCCTGCGATCCACCGGTTTGGACAGGAGCGCGTTCGCGCCGAGCGCCTTGGCTCGTTCTTCCGACATGCGCTCACCCCCCTCGGGAGCATTCACGAGTACCGACACGATGATGATGGGGGTCGCCCGGTTTGCGGAGTCGGTCCTGGTGCGCTTGAGAACCTCGACTCCCCCGATTCCCGGCATCAACAGGTCGAGCAGAATCACGTCAAACACGCTCTTGCTCACCAATTGCAGTGCGGCCTCGCAGGTTCCGGCGAGCGTCACCTCCGCATCGAGATCCTGCTGGATGTAGTGAGCGAGCAGGAGCCGCATATCCTCCTGGTCGTCGACGATCAGAACCTTGGAGCGACGCGATTTTTCCATCGCGGCGCGCGTTACTTCGCGAGCGAGAGGCCGTTGCCCCTTATCGATTGGGTGCCGGGGCCAGTTGTGGCCATGTTGAAGTCGGTCACCATGCGATTGCCCCCTGCGAACACACCGCCGGCCGACCCTTGCGCAGCCGTCGAAGTACAACCCGAGCACTGTCCGACGAGCGGGATTCCCGGCCCCGGCTGGACGAACTGGGTGAATGTGCCGTTGCCGTTTCCGCTCCAGGTCTGAGCGCCGGCCGTCGCGTTGACGGAGTAGTTGGTGATCGTCTGAGTCGTGAGATTGATGCCGACCGAGAGAGTATTGACCTTGCCAATGGTCGGGGGCGTGGCGCCGTCCATGACCACTCCGCCCTTACCGACATAGTCGTAGGTCGCGGTAATCACTTGCGGTGGAAACGCGGCAGTCTGCGCCGGGGACGCCATCTTGGCGAGCGCAATGGCGGGCACCGCGCCGTTGGCGGCGCGCCCATTGGCCAGCGCGACCACGCCGTGCCAGGTACCCCAATCGACGCCCAAGGCCGAACGCCCGCCTTGCGCCGCTATCGGGGGAACACTTGCTGGCTGGGAAACGCCGCTCCGGGCGCTTCTGGGCTCGAAGGAGCGGTTGAAAAATCCGGGGATAGCGCCAAGGAGGTGCGGCTGGTCGAGGGCCGATGCGGCATAGCCCACCTGGTTGGGCGCGATCGCCACCTCTCCGGTAGAGGTCTGAATGTAGGTCAGTCCGACGTTGACCTTGTTGTACAGTCCGACTTCCGCGGATTCTCCGTTCAGCGATGTGGCCGTGGGGAAGTACCAGGATTCATGGTCGGTGCCCCGCACGCCGATGTGCGCGATGGGGGTTTCGATCATGTAGTTGCCCTTGTTGGTATGGCCAATCGCGCCGGTCACCGAGCGAAAGCCGCCTTGCTGAAGGCGGAATTGGACTCTCTCGGTCCCGTCTTCCTTGCCGGCATAGCTGAATTCGGTGACGGTAAGCTTCGACTCGGGTTGCACGACGATGATGGCGCCGTCGCCCATCTTGATCTGGGCCATGCTCGCCTTGGCGGTCGTTACCGTGTCGCCGACACTGATCGGCGAACCCTTGGCGGCGGGGCGCTCGTCGCCCTCGGCGAGCGCGACGCGCACGTCCCCAGCCACGAACTGGAACACTCCGGCTGTGCTGGCGAGCGCCTGGCTTGCCCACGCACTCAGAAGACAAGCGGAAAGAACGAATAAACCCTGGAACCGATTCATATATCGCATGGGACCCTCCCGTCCTAGCTCCGCCATTGTCCCCAAACAGAACATGATCCGACCAGCCAAATAGGAACTCGAATGCCAAATCCTACCGCAACAAATGTGCCATATTTCCGCCCGTCTCCTCGCTACCGGAAATCGCGCCGCAACATCACCATCCCTTCGAGACGGGTGTACTCGTAGATCGGGATATTCGAGCGCGTATACGCATACGAAACGTTGAATCGCAGCGAAAGGTTCCGCTCGAAGTAGTACTGCGCACCGAGATCGAAGGCTCGCCGTATGTCGCGACGCTCGGTCTGGAACCCCGTGTCGAACTTATCGTACCGGCTGCGTTCGCCGATGGCCGCAGCGGTGGCCCTAATCCGCGTGCCGATCAGCATCTCGCCTCCCGCCTGAAAGCCCACCAGATCCTTGTTCCCGCTCGGGTTCCCCCCGACGTCGTTCTGGTGACCTGTCGACAACATGGCAAAAACTGTCGAACGCTCGCCAAGCTTGCGCGCGGCACCCGCACCGAGCACGGCATAGTCCGCATCGAAGATCTTGAGTTCTTCGGGCACGTAACGCTGCCGCCCCCCCTGGAGCGTCGCCAGAACCTGCGTAGCGGCATCGAGGGTGCCGACATAACTGAGCGTCACTCCTTCGAGGTCGCGGTTCGCGCTGCCGCCCAGGTAATCGCGGCCGAGGAGCCCCTGGATTCGCGCCGCGTGCGGGCCGGTCGCCGCGCCGAGCCCCAGGTACAGGTTGTATCCGCCCACGTCGAAATCCATCTCATGAAAATTCCGGCGACCCAGGAATTCACCCCCGAAAATCACCGCGAGGGTGTTATCCACGGGCCAGAAGAGATCCATTCCACCCGCGATCCCCGCGAACGAGTCGGGCCTCTGCACGTTCTGGCCGGGCAGCTCGAAGTTCGAGCCCACCCCGGGCACGAAAATCACCGATTGCGAAGGCGCCTGGTTCACGTTGCTGCTTCTGCCGATCAGCGCGGCGAGATAGCCTTGGGGCGACAGTCCGCCGGAAGCCGCGGAGGCCGACGATGCGGCCGCGGACGACTCGGTGAGATCCAGAAACGCTTGCAGCTGCGCCCGGACCGGCGGCGGCGGATCGAGCGCCAGCAGGTTCTGGAAAGTTCTGCGCGCGCGGGCGAAATCCCCGAGCGCGAGGTACGCACGCCCCATGTCGATCGACGCCCCCGCATGCGCCGGATCCAGTGCCAGCACCCGCGTGAGAGCGAGCGTCGCCTTGTCGGGGCGGCCGGCGTCGAGGGCCGCGCGCCCGAGCGCGTAGTCGAATTCGATCGTTCCGATGTAGCTGTCCTCGGCGGAGAGAAGCAGCTCGTAGGCCTCGGCCGGCTTGCCCGAGCGCGAGAGCTCCGCCGCGCGCGCGAGCAGGTCGGGAAGCGCGGCGCCGCTTGCCGCGTCCGGGGTTGGCTCTGTGGCCGATGGTGTACCCCCTGCTCCGCCCGTGGGCGCAGGTTCGCCCCCGAAAACCGCCTGGGCGATGAGGGCGGTCGCGAACAGTATCACCTTGTAGGAAAAGCGCATTTTGGTCGGCATTATGCCGCAAGGATCGTGCCGGTTCCCTGAAATCGCCTACGCCCTCGGGCCGGATCGCGTCCGCTCATTTGATATCCTGTCTCCAATTGAACGGGGATACGCAAACGAGGAGGAGCGCGTGAAGCCGGCGCTGATCAGATCGACCGTGCGCGCGCTCGGCGTCGTGGCGACCGCGTTCGTCGTCGTCGGGGTGCTCGCCGAAACGAGCCTCTATCCTCGCCTCCGCTGGTGGCACGAGGACACGGTACAGGGCCTGCTGAGCCCGTCGCTGCCCATGGATCACGTCCTGGCCATCGACGTGGACGAAGAATCGATTCGCCGCCTGGAACCGGAGCTCGGCGCCTGGCCGTATCGGCGGGACGTGTACGCGCGAGCGGCGCGGTTTCTCGCGGCGCAAGGCGCTCGGGCGATCGTCTTCGACATCCTGTTTTCGGAACCGCGCGAAGGCGACGACGCTCTGGCGGGCGCCCTCGATCGCCGCAGCGTCCTCGCGGCCGCGGCCCTGTCGCAGGCGATGGATCGGCCGCCGTACTACCTTCAGCGGCTCAAACAAGCCGCTTTGTTCGAAGCCGCTTCGAAAAGCGCCATCCCTGTCCAGGCTTGGCCAGACCTGACGCTCCCGATCGCGAAGCTCACCGAGCCCTCGGGCGCGAGGATCGGAGTCATCAGCCTCGTCGCCGACGCCGACGGCGTGGTGCGACGGATACCGCTGCTCCACCAGGTCTACGGCGAAGTCCTGCCGTCCTTGGCGCTCGCGGGCTTGCTCGCCGCGGATCCCGGCGCCGCTCCGGAGGCGGCTCCAGGGGAATTTCGTCTCGGCACCCGCGCGTGGCCGCTCGATGGCGCAGGGCGGGTCGTACTGCGTTACCCTTCCAATGTCGGAGCGGTGCCCACGATTCCTTTCTTCCAGCTCGTGGCGGCGGAAGCCGGCGCGGAAGGAAACGCGCATATCGGCGACCTGATCCGCGACAAGATCGTATTCCTCGGGAGCTCCTCCGCGGTGCTCGGCGACTTCGCCTACACGCCCGCCGGCCGCCTTCCGGGCCTGACCCTCAATGCGCTGTTCACGGAGCTCTTGCTCTCGGGAGGCGTTCGCCGCCCAAGCGCGTGGTGGCTGAACTTTCTTCTTCTCGCCCTGGCGTGCGCGGTGCCCGTGGCGATGACCTTTCGAGACACGGCTGGCCGCCCGGGCGAGTTCCTGTGGGGCTTCGGCGCAGTCGCGCTCCTCGGCGCCGGCAGCGGGACCGCCCTGTCGGCGCTCAACCAGGACTCGAGTTGGCTGTTTGCCGTGCTGGCGGGTCTCGCGGCCCAGACCATCGCGCTCGGACTGTGGCTGTTCGCGTTGTACCAGGAAAAGCAGCGGCTCTTTTACGAGAAGTTCGCTGCCCAAGAGGCGAACCGGATGAAGACCGAGTTCCTCAGCCATATGACGCACGAGCTGCGAACGCCCATTACCGCGATCATGGGCTTCAACAAGATCAACCAGTTCGCGGACGACCTCGGGCGCGAGCAACGCGTGCACAACAGCGAGATCGTCGCGCGCAACTGCGAGCACCTGCTGGCGCTCGTCAACAACAACCTCAACCTGGCGCGAATCGAGGCGGGCCAGCTCGCGATCGAGCGCAAGCCCGAGAACGTTTCCGAGCTGCTCGACGACGTGACCTCGACCATGCAGATCATGGCGGAGGAAAAGGGGCTCAAGCTGCAGCTTCTCAAGGCCGCGCAACTGCCCCCGGCGCTTTCGCTCGACGCGCTTCGCTTGCGGGAGATCTTCATCAACCTGCTTGGAAACGCCATCAAGTTCACCGAGCGCGGCGAGGTCACTCTTGAGGTCGGCTGGAACGACGGCCAGCTGAGCACTGCTGTGCGCGACACGGGGGTCGGCATCGCTCCGGAAGGCCTCGCGCGCGTGTTCGAGCCGTTCCAGCGGATCGCCGGCGCGCGGGCGGAAGGAACCGGCCTGGGTCTCACCATCACGCGCAAGCTCGTCGAGCTGATGGGGGGAACGATTCGGGCGAGTTCGGCTCCGGGCAAAGGAACCGAATTCATCGTCCGCATTCCCGCAGCCGAGGCCACGCCCGCGGCGCCTCGGCACCCGCGAACGACATCGATCGCGGTCGAGCCCCTCTCGGGCAAGGTGCTGGTCGCCGAGGACGTCGAGCACCTGCGCAGCCTGATCGAGATCTATTTGCGCGAACTGGGCCTCGAGTGTCTGACCGTGTCGAACGGCTTCGAAGCGGTCGAAGCCGCCATGGCCGGCGATTTCGATATCCTGCTCCTCGACATGGAGATGCCCGTGATGGGCGGCTTCGAGGCGGCCCGGGTGCTCCGCGAGCGCGGCTACCCGAGGCCGATCGTCGCGCTCACGGCGCACTATCAGGGGGTGGAAATCGAGCGCGCCAAACGCGAAGGATGCAGCGACGTCCTCAGCAAGCCGGTGACGCTGGTGCGCTTGCGCGAGATCCTGGAGCCCCTGCTCGCCGGCCGGGGAGCGCGCTCCGAAGCGAGATCGCAGCAAGCCAGCGCGGTCGACACCCGACGATGAGCGACGGCCCGATCTCCGTGAGGATCGATCCCCTGCTGGCCGAGCTCGTTCCGAAATTCCTGCAGCGCTGCAGGCAGACCGTCGTGGAATTTGAGAATGTGGTGCGGTCCGGCGATTTCAGCGGCGCTCGCAGGATCGGTCACGCGCTGCACGGCACCGCGAGCAGCTTTGGCTTCGACGAGATGGCCAACATCGGCAAGGAGATCGAACAGGCGGCGCAGGATGCCGATTCTCGGGCCTTGAAGAAGCTTGCCGAGCGGCTGGACGCCCACGTCGCCCGCGTGCGGCCGGTGTTCGACTAGCGTCCTGCCGGGCCTAGCGCGTTTGTCCCTTACCGGCGCTTCCCGCGAGCGCCTTGTCGATCACGCGAAGGAGCTCCTCGCGTTTCAGAGGCTTGGAAGCGAAGCCGTCGATTCCGATTTTTCGGCACCGTTCGTACGCCTCGCCTTCCGGCCGTCCGGTGAGGACGATGACCGGGGTCGAGCGCGAAGCTTCGTCGGACCGAAGCGCTTCCAGCACCTCGAAACCGCTCAAGTAGGGAAGGTCGAGATCCAGCAGGATCAGCTCGGGGGGATTTTCCAGAAAGGCACGCAATCCCTCTTCCGGGTCGGCTGCGGTCCGAATCGTGTGCCCGGCGGCCTGAAGATGCAGCTCCAGCAGGTCCCGGAAAGACGGATCGTCCTCGATCGCAAGAATCGTCGCCAACTGCACCTCCTCGTCAGGCCGCGCGCTCAAGACCCGCCACGCTGGCGACTCGAGAATCCTCAGTCGACTCAGCGGGCATTATGGAATGGCTGCGCGAGCCGCGCAAATGCCAGGGCTCGAGTGTACCCGGCCGGACGCCGCCCAGAGGATAGCGCGCAACGAGCGCCAGCCAGGCAGGGCTCGGGGCAAAAAAAGGGCCGGCGGATCGCCGGCCCTTCATATTCGACTACGTGTTGCGAGTCAGGACGTCACCGCGTCCCGCTCAGTGGTCGTGATCACCATGGTCATCATGGTCGTCGCGATCGCGGTCGACATCGTGCACGAAGACACCGATGCAGCCGTTGTTGCTGCCGCAAATCCCCGCGCCCACAGCGGTGGTATCGCCACCATTGCCGACTGTCGCCGTTGGCGCCGACTGCGGGACGAAAATCAGGTTGCGCTTGGAGTCTGCCGCGACTGAGTGCGAACCCGAGGACTGCGGGATGGTTTCGATCAGGACGCTGGTCCCGTCGATCACGCCGAGCACCGCCGCTTGGTGCCCCGAGCTGTTCGAACAGGTGGTGAACGGTGGTGCGCAGTTCCTGTTGGAGCCCGTGTAGTAGCGCCCGTCGCCCTTGTTGAACCACACCTCGTCCGAGCCGACGATGCCGTTGACGTGGGTGAAATGCTTGTTCGTCGCGTTGATCACCAGCGTGCTGTCGTTATTCGGATTGTTGGCCGGAGTGCAGCCTAGCAGCAGGTTGTCGTGCGGTCCGACCGTGGCACCGTTGGGTCCGCAGTTGCTGAGTGGCAGCACGCCGGTGTTCGTGGCCGGATTGAAGGCACCGAGCACGAAGGTCCCCGGCGTGACGGTGTTCGGGTCAATGACCATCAGCCCGCCGTCGCAGGTCGTGCACCCTGGCGGGTTTTCCCCGAGGACCGGCACCGACACATAGAAACGCTTGGTCTTGGGATCCCAGGTCGGCTGCTCGATTCCCGGAGTGCCCGGGAAAAGCGTTGCGTTAATAGTGATCTTGCTGAGCGCGACAACCGAGGTCGAATGATGGTCGCCGTTCGCCCGGAACAGAGTCGCGAAGGGCGGGTCATCGGCGTTGTTCGCCGTCAGTAGCAATTCGCCGTCGGGGGTCAGCGCCATCTCGTCCACGCGCGCGGCACCGCCGGTCGAGAGCACCTGCCGTAGAGCGGATGCCTCGGGCGCGTCGAGATCGAAGACCTTGAGCGTGCTGTCGCCGTCGCCAGCGTAGAGCCACTTGCCGTGCGTCACCACACCGTCAGGTCCGGAGATGTCGTTGTTCACGGCTTCGTTCGGTTTGCCGGCGTTGTTGAGCTTGACGCCTACGAACAGGCCCTTGCCGAGGGTCCGCTTGAAGGTGAGGTGGCGGGTGTCGATGATGTCGATGCCCGCGTTGGAGCGATCGGCGAGGTAGTACTCGGCGCGGTGCGGATTGACCCAGCTGATGTCGTACGACCGCAGCGGGTTGCCCGGAATCTGGACCGCAGTCAGGCACTTGGTCTCCGTGTTGCTCGGCGCACCTGGGCCGGTGCAGGCGGCGAACGCCCCTCCGGATGCCGCGAGCGAGGCCGCCCCGAACAGGGGGGCCGCGAGCATCGCGGCGATTGAATTGCGGGAAGAGAATCTTGCAGACATGTGCTGCCTCCTTTAGATAAACATGACAACGCTTTTTCGCAGGGCGCGCGCCGACCCAGCGTCGGTGCGATGCGCCTCGCGCTTGTGGTGCTTGTGATTTTCCTCCTGCGCCGCGTATTTGATGCCCGGATTCGGACTGACCCGTTGAACCGCTTGATGCTGCCGTTGCACTCTGCAGCATTTCTCTTGGGTGCGCACCTTAAAAAACTGACAGGTTCGATCTACAGCGGCGGGACGCCGTTCGAAAATTTACAAAACAAGGAGTTGACCGCACGTCTTCAAGCGCTTTGTCATCGCGGGTTCAAGCGCCCGATGACTGCGCCTATACTGACCGGCGGGAAAGTCCCGGAGAGAGTGTGCCGTGCGCATCCTGGTCATCGAGGACGAACAAAAGGTCGCGAGGGCGTTGCGGGAAGGACTCGAAGCCGAGCGCTACGCGGTCAGCACGGCCACCGACGGCGAGGAGGGCTTTCTGCTCGCCAGCCGGGATTCGTTCGATCTCGTGCTCCTCGACCTCATGCTTCCGCGTCGCGACGGCATCGATGTGCTCACGGCACTGCGCGAGCGCGACATTCCGACGCCCGTATTCATCCTTACCGCCAGGGATGCCGTCGAGGACCGCGTGCTCGGTCTGGACCAAGGCGCCGACGACTATCTCGTCAAGCCGTTCACCTTCCCTGAACTGCTTGCGCGGGTACGCGCGCTGCTGCGCCGCGGGCATGCGGACCCGATCCTGCGACTGCACCACGAGGACCTTCACATGGACCTGGCAACACGCAAGGTGACGAAGCGGGAACAGCCCCTGGAACTGACCGGAAAGGAGTTCGAGATTCTCGAGTGCCTGCTGCGCCACCAGGGCCATGTCGTTTCACGCGACATGCTCGCCCGCGAGGTATGGCACACCAGCGCGCGCGCCACGCCGCTCGACAATGTCATCGACGTCACGATGGCGCGGCTGCGCCGCAAGATCGACGATCCGTTCGAGAAGAAGTTGCTGTACACGGTCCGCGGCGTGGGATTCGTCCTGGGAGCGAAACCCGGATGAAAAGCAGCCGGCTGAGCATCCGGGCGCGGCTCACGCTTTGGCATGCGGGTGTGTTGACGCTCATCGTCTGCGCCTTGTCGGCGGGAATCCTGATTTTCGTGAAAGCGAGTCTTTTTGAAGGACTGGACCGCCAGTTGCGCCGCGCGCTGGTGACCATCGATTGGGTCTATCACAATGAGCCGGACGACATCGGGAATCTGGCGACCGAATCCGGCATCACGCTGTTTCAGCTGACCGTGGACGGCAAGCTGCGCCATCAAACCGAGGGGTGGGAGCGCGAAGGTCTCGCGCGCTCGCTGCGGGGCGGCGGCTCGATGCCGCCCGAATCCTGGACGGCGCGGGACGGCCGCCACTATCGCGTGCAGGCGATTGCCGAACCCTCCTACACCATCGCCGCCGCGATCGAGGAAAGCGCCCGTCGCGATGCGCTCTGGAACCTCGCCGCGATTCTGGCGATGGGCGTTCCCTTAGCCGTGGGCCTGGCGATCGCAGGGGGCTATTTCCTCGCCGGGCGCGTTCTCTCGCCGGTGGGTGCCATGGCGGACAAGGCGCGGGAGATCACCGCGGATTCGCTCGGCGAACGGCTCCCGGTCGGAAATCCGCAGGATGAATTCGGCCGTCTCGCGACGGTTTTCAACGAGACGCTGTCGCGATTGAACGATGCCTTCGACCGGCTGCGCCGGTTTACGGCGGACGCATCGCACGAGCTGCGCACGCCGCTGACGGCGATACGCAGCGTCGGCGAAATTGCGCTCCGGGCTCCGCTCGATCCGGCCAAGTACCGCGACGTCATCGGCAGCATGCTGGAGGAAGTCGACCGGCTCACCCGGCTGGTGGACAGCCTTCTGCTGCTCACGCGCGCGGACTCCGGCGCGGCCCGGCCGGTGCCCGAAGTCGTGGAACTGGCGGCGCTCGCGGACAACGTCGTGGAGCACCTGCGCGTGCTCGCAGAGGAAAAGCAGCAAAGCCTGAGCGTGCACGCCGGCACCCGCGTGGAGGCATTGTGCGATCCCGCCATTCTCCGGCTTGGACTGATGAACCTGCTCCACAATGCGATCAAGTACACGCCCCCCGGCGGCGCCATCGACGTCCGCGCCAAGGCAACCGCCTCCGGGCAGCCCTCGATCGAAGTACAGGACACGGGCCCGGGAATCCCGGCCGCGCATCACCAGCGGATCTTCGAACGTTTCTACCGGGCGGACCCCGACCGTGCCAGTGATTCGGGCGGCGCGGGCCTCGGTCTCGCCATTGCCCTCTGGGCGGTCGCGTCAAACAACGGCCGCATCGAGCTCGAGAGCGAGGAATCCAAGGGCAGCCTTTTCCGGATCGTCCTGCCCGGGACATAATGGCGCTCTACCATCCAAAGCAGGGAAACAGACCCCATGATCGACCTCTACGCCGCCGGCACGGCCAACGGCATGCGCGCCCGAATCGCGCTCGAGGAATGCGGACTCGCCTACACCTTGCACCCCGTCGATCTCGCCAAGGGCGAGCAGAAGGCGCCCTCGTTCCTTGCGATGAACCCGAACGGGCAGATCCCGGTCATCGTCGACCCGGAAGGTCCCGGGGGCAAGCCGGTGACGGTCTCGCAATCGGTCGCGGTGCTCCTGTACTGCGCCGAGAAGTCGGGCAAGTTCCTGCCCAAGGACCCCGCCTCGCGGCCGGCGTTCTGGCAGGCGCTGATGAGCGCGGCGAGCGACATGAGCACCATGGTCACTGCGATCCTCACCCTGTCGCGCAACAAGGAGCAGCACGGACCGGCGATCGAAGTCTTCAAGACGATGTGGAAGAACTACGTCACGGTCTGGGACAGCCGGCTCGGCAGGCAGCGCTACGCGGCCGGCAACGAGGTCACCATCGCGGACTTCGCCCTCTACGGCGCGCTCGGCCGGATGAAGAGCGTGCAGCCCGCGCTGGTCGAGGGCTTCGCCAACGTTGCGCGCTGGCTGGACGAGATGGCCGCGCGGCCGGCGATCCAGCGGGCGACGAAGTTCTAGAGCCGCGCTCACTTGAGCGAGAGCATCGCCTACGCGCTCGGCGCGCTGCTGCTCTACGGTCTGGCCGACTTCGTCTATAAGCGCGGCGCGGCCGCCGGCGCGCCGCCGCACCAGTTCCTCATGGTTCAGACCTGGTTCTTCAGCTCGCTCGCGCTTCTCTATGGCCTCGTCTCGGGCACGCTCGCCTTCGGCGCCGGAGCCCTGTGGGGCGCGGTAGCCGGAGTGCTCGTCGTCGTCGGCTATTACAACTTCGCCTGGAGCCTCCGGCACGGCTCGGTCAGCACCCACGCGACCATTTTTAGACTGAGCTTCGCCGTCACCGCCGTGCTGGCGATACTGCTGCTCGGCGAGCCGCTCACCGCCGCCAAGTTCGTCGGGCTGCTGCTCGCCCTGGTCGCGGTCTGGTTGCTGCTCGGCGCGCCGGACCCCGGGAACCGCCGTGCGGATCCCGTCGACCGCGAATCGCTCGTACGCGTGCTCGTCGCCACGGTCGCCGTCGGGATCGCGAGCCTCACCTACAAGCTCGGCTTGCGCGCGGGGGCGGTGCCGATCGCCCTGGTCGTCGCGCAAGGCGCCGTTGCCGTGACGCTCTCCACCGCGTTCGCCGCCCGCTTGGATGGGGGCGTGCGGCCTTCGCGCGCGGCCTTGAGGACCGCGCCCGTCGCCGCAGTGCTGCTCGTCGCCGCCTTCATTTGCCTCGCGAAAGGCCTGCAGGGTGGCGAAGCCAGCGTGATCGTGCCGATCGCGCAGATGGGCTTCGTCATCACCGCGCTTCTCGGATTCGTCCTCTTGCGCGAGCCGCCCACGCTGCGCAAGGGCGCCGGCCTCGTAGCGGCGGTTCTCGCCCTAGCGAGCCTTGCCCACTGAGGACGAGTATGCCTTCGTCATAAGTTCGGCCTGTTTGTCGCCGCTCGCCGACATCCACAAGTTCAACCAGATCAACATCTTAGTGGATTTTCCCGGTGCCTGCTGTCGTCGCGAAGCGACGTTACTACTTCATGTTTCTCATGAGGATCCCCGGACCAACTGTCTGATCGGGCTAGATTCCCTTATGCTGGCATAGAGGTTGCATTCAGTTTGCATTCCAGGTGCGTGATTTCCAAGCACTAACCCCTCAACCCGGATGGGGAGAATAACAATGGATCGCAGACTGAGCAACGAAGACATCGACTGGCTGCGCAAGCTGCGCAACGCAAAGACCTCCAACGAGCCCTCACCCGACATTCCGACCAGCGTGGTGCGCCGGTTGACGCAACTCGCCTGTGCCGAGCTCAGAGGCGGCAAGTATGCGATCACTTACAGGGGCCGCGACGAGCTGATCGACAGGGAAAAGAAAGAACTGAACTGAGCGGCGGCCGGCCGGTTTTCGGGGCGCCTTGAGCGCCCCGATTCGTCTGCGGCGCGGGGGACTCCGGATTGCCGATGGGCTATTCCATCGGCTCGAGTTTCACGATCGACGAGTGGTGATTGTTCCCCACCCAGAAGGTGGGCGGCGTGGTCGAGTTGTCTACGAAAACGCGGCGGATGTTGGTCTGGCTGGGAAGCGGATATTCGGTGAACTCGCCCGTCTCCAGGTCCATGCGCAGCACCCGATCGCTGTTCATTCCCGCCGTCCAGACCTTCCCCGCCCTATCGAGCACCACGTCGTAAGGCGCCGTATACGGCGTCGGCACGGGCCACTCGCGGAACGTCTCGGTCCGGGTATCGAACATGCCGATTTTTTCCGCGCGCCACTCGGCGAACCAGACGCGATCCTGGTCGTCCATCCGCCCCCGGCGCGGCCGCGAGCGGGGCGTCGGCGTCGGGAAGAGCGTCAGCTTCCCGGTTGCGGCCTCGATCTTGCCCACGCTTTCTCCTCCGAAATCCATGAAAAAAATATTGTTCTTGGAGTCGGCGTAGATGCCGTACACCGAGTGGGGCCCCTTCATGTTCTGGTAGGGCTTCCAGGTCTCGAACTTGCCGGTCGCCATGTCCAGGCGGTGCACACCCGGAATGCCCGCATCGTTCAGCCACACTTTGTTATCGACGGTCCAGCGCTGGGGACCGACCATCGATTGCTGCGAGTCCGCGTTCACCACGCCGGAGGGAAGCGGAAAGGCCTTGAACTTCTCGGTCTTCTTGTCGAACTTCACGATCCCCGACTGGAACATGTGCGACAGCCACAGATTGCCCTCCGGATCCACTTCGAGATCGAGCGTGCCCTTCGGGTAGTCCGGCCGCTGCACCGGGACTGCGAACTCGGTGTATTTCAGCGTCGCCGGGTCGAATTTTCCCAGGAACTGCTCGTCGAACTGGGATAGCCACACCAAGCCGTTCCGATCGACGATCACGTCGTGGGGCATGAGCTTGCGCGGGAGGCTGTACTCGGTGACGACCACGCGCGTGCCCTTGCCCTTGACGCGGGGAAGGGATTTGGGCGCATAAGTCCACGCGCCCGAGCTTTGATTGAGGGTGGCGAGATACGCCGCTTGCTTGTCGAAATCCGGGCCGAAGTCGCGCATGGGGTCGCGGGCGCGCACGCGCAGCTGCGGCCGGTCCGCGTGGCTGTTGTTGGCGTAGCCCGCCATGC
Organism: Gammaproteobacteria bacterium; assembly: GCA_041499545.1. Classification (GTDB taxonomy): domain Bacteria; phylum Pseudomonadota; class Gammaproteobacteria; order Burkholderiales; family SG8-39; genus VBDM01. Next base: position 14,357 of record JBGQKK010000026.1, read on the forward strand.
GCTTCATCGCCTGGGTGAACCCCGCGGCATCGTGCTTGGATTTCGCGATGCGCTCCAGCGTGTGACAGCCGACGCACCCGTAGAGGAACTTCTTTTGATCGGGCGTCCCCGGAAAGCTCGCGATCCATTCGGCGTTGGTCATCTGCGCCGTGATGTCGCGCGCCCTGCGCAGCTTCAGATCGACCGAGCGGGTAACGGCGAGGACGACCTCCGCGGCAACCGGGGCGTCGAGCTCGTAACCCGTCGCCCGGATACGCAGCGAGTAGCTTCCTGAGGCGAGTTTCGCCGCAGGAAAACTGAAACGGCCCTGCGCGTCGCTCACGACGCTGATGGTCACCCCCGAGCCCGCTTTGATCGCGCTGACCACGACGCCTTCCATCGCGCCCTCTTCGGCCGAGCTGACCTGCCCGGCGAGCGCCGCCTGGGCCATCGCGGGACTCCAGATCGCTTGACCGGCCAGAAGAGGCAAAACGGCGGCTAGAAGGCGTGCTACGCGCATGAGTATATCCTCCGTTCCGAGCTTCGTTTCCATTCTAGCGCCTCGGCCCGGTTTTTCGGCTCAGCGCGTCAGCCAGCCCCTCTTGCGCAGGGTGAGCGCCGCGTAGGGGAAGATCCAGGTGAGGGCGAAGAAAGAGAAGTACGCGTAGAGGATCCCGAACACGAAATCCCAGGAGCGCTCGCTCCTGAGGTAGTACAGCACGTACACCAGCGACACGACCATGATCGCCAGGAGCATCCGCACGATCGACCCCGGGTCGTTCAGGGCATTCATCATCCACAGCGCGATGGAAGCGTAGCCCACGGGATAGCGCAGATTCGTGATGACGCTCTCGTAGAGCGCGAGCGCGCGCGACCAGGGTGGTCGCGACCACACGATCCTGGCAAATCGGAATTCCTCGCGGATGTAGCTGCGGTCCCAGCGCAGGAACATTCTGCACAGCTTCGAGTAGGTCTCGGGCACGACCGTGTGCACCACGGCGGTACGTTGGTACACGGTGTCGAACCCCGCAGCGAGGATGTCGTTGGTGAGCGCACGGTCCTCCCCGTAGGTGCACGGCGCGCCGAGAAACTCCTGGCGCTCCCAACGGGGCAGCACCTGCCGCACCACCGAGGCGCGGTAGGCCGCGAGCGCGCCGGGGCAGCAGTACACCGTGCGGAACACGGACTGCGCGCTGCGCAAATAATCGAAGGACAGGATGAATCGCACGTGCAGCATCCTCGGGATGAGGCTCACCCTGCGATTGTGGACGGCGACCTTGCCCGCCACCGCGCCGATCCGCGAATCGCGGAACGGTCCGGCGATCGCGAGAAGGGCGCCGCGCTCGATGACGCTGTCGGAGTCCACCGTCACGATCACTTCGCCCCTCGCGCGCCGGAAGCCTTCGGCGAGCGCGCCGCGCTTGCCCTGATTCACGGGAAGGCGAACCGGCGTCACGAGCCCCGGAAAACGCAGCGCCGCATGGCGGATATGGCGCCAGGTGTCGTCCAGGCTTCCGTCGTCGATGGCGATGATCTGCAGGCGCTCGTGCGGATAGCGCGCCGCCGCGACTGAAGCGATCGTTTCCTCGACCATCGCCCCCTCGTTGTACGCCGGGATGATCACGGTCAGCGGCGGGGCGTCCTCCTCACGGACCGCCCCGAACGGGTGATAGAAGAGCCATAGGACGGTACGCATCAGAAGGAGCACCAAGCCCATGCTGATCCAGATGATGGTCGGGCGCACCCACAGCATGCTCCAATGCTCGCGGCGCGCGACATCGACGAGCGGCTGCAGCAGCGGCGTCGCGAGCGCTGCGTAGGCGAGCGCCCCTATCCCGGCGAAGATAGCGAGGATCAGGAAATAGTCCCAGTGGTCCCGCGGCGGCGGAGCGCTGAGGGCCGGGGAATCGACGGCCGGCGAATCAGACTTCATGCGAAATGGGGAAACAAGGGCGGCAGCATCGCGATTTCAGAGACGTTATCTTACCGTTGCGAGTTGACGCTTTACTGAAAAGTATTCAGCTTGGGCCAGCCAGCGTCGCCTCGAAGCGACAACTCGCGTGACTACTGCGCCAAACTGAAGTATGTTGAGGACCGGGAGCACATAAAGGGGGCGTCATGACACGGTTCAAGTCCTGGGCGGCCGTATGCGCGGGCGCGGGCGCGCTCGCTTTCTCGATCCTGCTGTTCGCACAAACCGGGTTTCCGCCGCCTCCACCGCGGGTCAGCCCCGCCGCCGGCACCATCGACATCCACGCGCACAGCGATCCGGACGCCTTCAACCGCAGCCTGGATGACCTCGAGCTCGCGCGCATGGCGGCGCGCAAGGGCATGCGCGGCATCGTGCTCAAGAACCACGTCGCGCCCACCGCCGCTCGCGCGGCCCTAGTGATGCGCACCGTTCCGGGAATAGAGGTGTGGGGCGGGATCGCGCTTAACCGCGCCGTGGGCGGGGTGAATCCTCTCGCGGTCGAATGGTTTCACCGCATGTCGGGCGGCCGCGGCAAGGTGGTGTGGCTGCCGACCTTCGACGCCGACAACCAGCACAAGATCCTCAAGGAGCCCGGCGAAGGGCTCAAGGTCGCGGCGAACGGGAAGGTGTTTCCCGAGACCGAGGAGGTGCTGAAGATCATCGCGCGCGAGAACCTGTCGCTTGCGACCGGGCACGTCGCGCCCGAAGAATCGCTCGCCGTGATCAAGCGCGCAAAAGAGCTAGGCGTGAAGAACATCGTGGTCACGCATGCGATGGCCGAGGTGCCGGGGATGACCCTCGCGCAGGTCAAGCAGGCCGTCGCCATGGGGGCGTTTATCGAGTATTGCTTCCTCAACGACATCCACGGACCGCAATCCTACTGGCCGTTCCTGCGCAGCTGGCGCCGAGTCTCCTTCGCCGACATCGCGAAGACCATCAAGGAGGTCGGCGCCGACCACTTCATCCTCTCGAGCGACCTCGGGCAGAACGGCACGCCCACGCACCCCGACGGCATGGAGATGATGGTGAACGGCATGAAGCGCGAAGGCCTGTCGCAGGCCGACGTCGACCTCATGATGAAGAAGAACCCGGCGCGATTCCTCGGGCTGGAAAGCTAGAGGACTTCGTTCAGCCGACGACCAGCGCCGCGTGCTGGCTCTGGCCTTCGGTCATGCCGCGCGCCTTCATCCAGTCGTAGGCGCGGCTGAACAGCAGCGGGTCGTAGTAGTCGACGTGCTTGTAGTGCACGAACGCGCGCAGCAGCTCGCGCGGCTCGAGCGCGCCCTTGGTCGCCGCGGCGACGTGGTGGGCATACTTGTAGAAATCCGCGTTGATCAGGTCGACCGCCCGGTTCTCGGCGTCGTAATAGGCCTTGCGCTCCTCCGGGGTCAAGTCCGCCGCCACTACTTCGCCGCCGCGATAGAACGACGCCGCGATGATGTGCGCGCCCGTCTTCAGGCCCAGGCTGATGAAGGGCTCCATCACCGCCACGGCGCGGTAGCTGCCGTTCGCGAGGCCTGCCCAGCGGTGCTGCGGCAGACCGCCGTTCTGGATGTTCACGTGCTCGCGGCCGACGGCGCTCTCCAGCATCTGCAGGGTCGTGTAGTGCGAGCCGGTCAGCTCCTGCACCACGACCGGCACGTCGGCGAGGTCGCGCGGGGTCTGCAGCTTTTCGTCGAAAGTCAGGATCGCCTGTGCCGCAACCGCCGCGCGCAGGGCGGCGATGTTCCCACCGCGCTTGCCGCGCTCCAGGCGATCGATGCTCGCCCATTCGCACACGTTGTAGCTGTCGGCCGACCCGCATTCGAAAAGCTGCTCCTTGAGCCGCGACAGCACCGG
>JBGQKK010000027.1:0-16946 GCA_041499545.1 Gammaproteobacteria bacterium
CTTCCTCGCCTTCAATCTCGCGCCGCGGTCCTCGCCGCGGCGCAGGCCCTCGGACGCGGAGGGCTGGTTCTGGTCGGCGCTCGCCGGATTCACCAGCTTCGTCGCCCACACGGGCAGCCCGCCGCTCTTGGTGTACGTGCTGCCGCAAAAGCTCGACAAGGTGGTCTTCATCTCCACTCTGCTCGTTTTCTTCGCGGCGATGAACTACGCCAAGATCGTGCCCTACTGGTGGCTCGGGCTGCTCGATTTCCGCAATCTCGCGACTTCGCTGCTCCTCATCCCCGTCGGCATTGCGGGGACCTACCTGGGCGTGTGGCTGCAGACCCGCATCGAGCCGGCGTGGTTCTACCGCATTGTGCACGCGCTGCTCGCGCTCACCGGGGTGAAGCTTCTGTACGACGGGATCACCGGGCTGCAGGCCGCGGCCGGACTCTAGGGCCGGTTCGGGTTGGGCCGGTCGCGGTAAATGTCGCGCCCGTGATCGACGACGTCCTGCCGCAGCTGGCGGCGCTGCTCGGGCGTCATGCGCGCGTCGCGGTTCGCGTCGCGCTGCTGCCACCTCATGTCGCGCGCAGGGGCTTGCTGCGGCGGGCTCGGGCGGCCCGGCCCTCCGTGAGCGCCGCCCCGGCCGCCGCCCTGGGAATGCTGGGCCGCGGCGGGGAGCGAAACGAGCGCGAGCAGCAGCGCGCCGCCCAGGGCGACGAGGGCTCTCACGATCCGCCGCGCTTCATGCATGGTCTTTGCGTCCCTCACGAACCGGCGTCCACTTTAGCCTGCCTTTGTAAGTCATTTACAACGCCCGGGGCGCCGATTGTAACAACTTGTTTCCGCCCTCCGGCGGGCAACGCGCGGTTACGCTCTCGGCAGCCGCTCGACGCTTCTCACTAGAATACGAGGTTACGATACGCCGATGACCGAGCCCAAGACAAGAATCCTGGTGGTCGACGACGATCTGCGCCTGCGCGACCTGCTGCAGCGCTACCTCTCCGAGCAGGGCTTCGGCGTGCACACGGTGTCGGACGCCGCGGGCATGGACAAGCTGCTCGGGCGCGAGCGCGTCGATCTGCTGGTGCTCGACCTGATGCTTCCGGGCGAGGACGGCCTGTCGATCTGCCGCAGGCTGCGTGGCGGAAAAAACCCTGTTCCCATCATCATGCTGACCGCCAAGGGCGAGGACGTGGACCGCATCGTCGGCCTGGAGATGGGCGCGGACGACTATCTGCCCAAGCCTTTCAACCCGCGCGAGCTGGTGGCGCGCATCCACGCGGTGCTGCGCCGTCGCGCGGCGCCGCCGCCGCCCGGCGCGCCGGCCGTCGAGCCGGAGAAGGTCAGCTTCGGGGGCATGACGGTGAATCTCGCCACGCGCACCCTCGACCGCAACGGCCAGGTGATTTCTCTCACCACGGGCGAGTTCGCCCTGCTGAAGGTCCTGGTCACGAACCCGAGAACGCCCCTGTCGCGCGACAAGCTGATGGAGCTCGCGCGGGGCCGCGAGTACGAGGTGTTCGACCGCTCGATCGATGTCCAGGTCTCGCGGCTGCGCAAGCTCGTTGAGAAAGATCCGGGGCATCCCGCCTACATCCAGACCGTGTGGGGCTTCGGCTACGTCTTCGTTCCCGACGGCGAGCCTCAATGAGGCTGTGGCCGCGCTCGCTGCTCTGGCGCACCTTCATCCTTCTCGCGGCGCTGGTGCTGGCGACGACGGTCGCCTGGTTCGAGATCTTCCGCGCCTATGAGATCGAGCCGCGTGCCCGCCAGATCTCGCAGAATCTCGTCAGCATCGTCAACATCACGCGCACCGCGCTCGTCAACTCGCAGCCCGAGCTGCGGCGCGAGCTGCTCTCGGAGCTCGCCGAGCGCGAAGGCATCCAGGTCTATCCGTCCGAGCCCGACGAGCGCCTCGCGCCCCCCGAGGACAGGCCGGTGCTGAACCTCGTCGCCGAGCTGGTGCGGCGGCAACTCGGCGAGGACACGCGCTTCGCCAGCGCGCGCGACGGCAGGCCCGGATTGTGGCTGAGCTTCCACATCGAAGACGACGAATACTGGGTGCGCATCCCGCGCGAGCGCATCGAGCGGCAGATCGCGCTGCGCTGGCTGGGCTGGGGCGCGCTCGCCCTGGCGCTCTCCCTGCTCGCGGCCTATGTCCTGGTTTCCCGGCTCAACCGCCCGCTGCGGGCGCTCGCCGTTGCGGCGGGCACGATCGGCAAGGGAAAAACTCCCGATCCGATCGCCGAATCCGGCCCCGAGGAGATCCGCACCCTCTCGCACGCCTTCAACCAGATGTCGAAAGACCTCGCGCGCCTGGACGCCGACCGCGCGCTGATCCTCGCCGGCGTGTCGCACGATCTGCGCACGCCGCTCTCGCGGCTGCGGCTCGGACTCGAGATGAGCGGCGCCGACCCTCAACTCAAGGACGGGATGACCGCCGACATCGAGGAGATGGACCACATCATCAACCAATTCCTCGATTTTGCGAGGACCGACGGCGGCGAAGCGTTGCAATACGCCGATCTCGCCGCGATCGCCGCCGAAGTCGCCGAGCACTACCGCCGCCACGGCAAAGCCGTGGCGACCGATCTCGCCGGCGTGCCCGAGCTGCCGCTGCAGGCGATGGCGATGAAGCGGGTGGTGCTGAACCTCGTCGACAACGCGCTGCGCTACGGCGGAAAGGAAGTCAGCATCGCGGTGCGCGCCGAGGACAGCGTGGTGGTGCTCGATGTGGCGGATCGCGGCCCGGGAATTCCCGCGTCCGAGGTCGAGCGCCTGAAGCAGCCCTTCACGCGCCTCGAGGTCGCGCGCAGCGACAAAGGCGGCGCCGGCCTCGGTCTCGCCATCGCCGAGCGCGTGGTGCGCGCCCATCGCGGCAGGCTCGATCTGCTCCCGCGCGAAGGGGGCGGCCTGATCGCCGAGGTCCGGCTTCCGATCGCTTGAATCTCCCCGGGTGAGGCCTCCCGCGGGCCGGTCTTGGGTACACTTCGCATTATTAATAGTCTGCATTAACAGTCTCGGGTACACTTCGCATTAATAAGAGGTATTCGACCATGAAGAGAATGCTTGCCGCCGTGTGCCTGGTCGCTGCACCCGCGGCGTTCGCTCAAGTCTGCCCGGAAAAGAACCTGCTCTATTGGCAGGCGTTTCCCGCGGGGGGCGAATCCGACATCTCGGCAAGGCACCAGCAGCTGGTGCTGAAGAAGAAGTGCCCCTCGATCGAAACCATCATCCAGTACAAGCCGGGCGTGGGCGGGGCGGTGATGTGGAACCAGCTGAACTCCTTGCCGGGCGACGGGCTGAACGTCGTGGGCATCAACCTGCCGCATATCGTGCTCGCGCCGTTCGAAGGCCAGGTGCAGTACAAGACCGAGGACATCACGCCGACCTACTGGTTTCACTACACGCCCGACGCGCTGGTGGTGAGCGAATCCAGCCCGTTCAAGTCCTTACAGGACTTCGTCAAGGCGGCGAAGGCGGAGCCGGGAAAGCTCACGCTCGGGGGCTCGGGGATCAACTCGGCGAACCATGCCGCGCACGAGCGCCTCAATTCCGAGTTCGGCATCAAGACAACCTACGTGCCCTACAAGGGGACGGGCGACATGACCCCGGCGGTGCTCGGCGGGCACGTGAGCGGCGCGATGGCCTACTCGGCGCTCGCGATCAACAACAAGGGCAAGATGCGCGCGCTCGCGGTGGCGATGGACAAGCGCCACCCGCTGCTGCCGGACACGCCCACGTTCAAAGAGCTGGGCGCGAACTGGGTCGACGGCGCGTTCCGCGGCATCGGCATGCCTAAATCCACGCCGCCCGCGCTGCGCAAGCGCATGTCCGACCTGTGGGCGGCGCTCAACCACGATCCCGAGATGAAAGAGCTCGCCGCCAAGAGCGGCTTCGAGCTGGTCGACGTGGGCGTCGATCAGATGGATGCCTTCATGAAGGAGCGCATCAAGGTCTATACCGAAGTGGCCAAACGCATGGGCCTTGCGAAGTGAAGCGGGCGGCAGACTCGGGCGATCATCCTATGCCAGAATGCGGCGGTCACGCCGGAACCGCAATAGCCAAGAAGAACGGCCCGCAAGAAGAATAGAGGGGAGAACCACGCATGAAGCGATTGCGCGCATCCCTGTTAGGAAGCCTCCTCGCGCTCGCCGCCGCCTGCGGCCTGGATGCGCAAGCCCAGGTCGCGAGCCCTCCCCCCGGCAAGGCGCTCGTCGTCCTCTATCGCAACGACAAGCAGCCGGTCGCCGCGAGAGTGCCGGTGATCGTGAACGCCGACCGCCTGGGCGATCTGGGCCACGGCGAATTCATGAACGCGGTGGTCAATCCCGGGCGGACGTTCCTGCGTGTCGGCGATCGGATACTCACGACGCTGGCGATCCAAGCGAACGCGAATCAGACCTCCTACGTACTGGTCGAGGCCGTCCCGGTCCTGACCCCGGTGAGGGTCGAGATGCGCGAAATGACCGAAGCCCTGGCCCGCCGCGTCCTGGCGCAAAGCCGCCCCGCGGCCGTCGCCGCCGCGCCGCCGCGAGCTGCGGCTCCGGCAGTTCCCGCACCCGCCGCACCGGCACCCCGCGCGCCCGCGGCTGTGGCTCCCCTGGCGGCAGCGCCGGCGGCTGCCCCACCGGCACCCCGCCCTGCCGTGCCTCCGCCTCGCCCGGTGCAGCCGAGCCCGCCGCCGGCCCCGCAGCGGCAGTCGACCATCGCACGGGAACCGGTGGCGGCCGAGGTCGAGGACGAAGAAGCCGAGGCGGAACGTGGCAAATGGCGAGTTGCGGTCATTGCCAAGACCGGCGCCTTCAAGCTGGCCACCACCAGCCAGACGATCGGCGGAATCGCAAGCCAGTACGACAAGAGCTCCAAGCCGGTCGCCGCCTTCGAAGCGGAAATGCGCCACCAGAGCGGGTTCGCCATAGGCGCGGAAGCGCTCTACTACAAGAACGACATCACCGCTCAGGGAACGACTTTCGCGGGACAGCAGACCGTCCTCTCGTCGACGGTGAACGCGAAGTATTACCTCGGCGGGGACACGGACATGTTCCATCCCTTCGTCGGAGCCGGAGTCGGCTTCGCCGGCGCGAAGTTCGGCGGCGACTTGCAGGGAAAATCGAGCGGGCCCTCGTTCCAGGGCATGGTCGGCCTGGATCTGCGTTTCAGCAGCGTCGGCCTGTATCTCGAGTACAAGTACGTCAGCTCGACGACCTCCGACAGCACGAACCAGAAAATCAAGGTCGGCGGCTCGGGCTTCCTCGCCGGCATCAGCGTCGACTTCTGAGCCCCCAGGAACCCAGCACTTCGTAGGGTCCGCCGCGCCCGTCCGGCGATCGTAGCAACGCGAAGCCGTCCAGCTCCCAGGCGATCGGCGCTAGCGCGGGCATCGCCTGCGCCTCGTGCGCCTCGCGCAGCAGCGTGACGTGCGTGGCGAAGGGCTTAGTGTCGAAGTCGACGCGCGAGCGCGCCAGGATGCTTCGCAGCTCGCGCACCATGTCCTCGAGCTCGGGCGGCGCCGCCGAGGCCCCGGCCCAGGCGATGCGGTTGCGCTTCCAGTAGCCCGGCTGGTCGAGCACGAGCACGCCGGCCCGCGGCGCGACCTCGCCCGCGGCACGCTCGACTTCGGCGACGCGCGCATCGTCGACGTTCCCGAGGAAAGCCAGGGTCAGGTGCAGATTCTCGGTTCGCGTCTGCCGCCCGCCGCACACCGCATGCAGCTCGCGCGACCAACGGGCGAGCTGAGCACGCACGCCCTCGCCCGGCCACAGCGCGAAGAAGAGTCTCACCTACTCGAGCAGCGCGATCGCCTCGGCGGCGATGCCCTCGCCGCGGCCGATGGCGCCGAGCCGTTCGGCGGTCTTCGCCTTGACGTTCACCCGGCCGGGTTTCAAGCCGAGGTCGGCGGAAAGATTGGCGACCATGGCGCCGATGTGCGGCGCCATCTTCGGCGCTTCGGCGATGACGGTCGCGTCGATGTTCGCGATCGCGAATCCCGCGTCTCGAACCTTCGCGCCCACTTCGCGCAGGAAGACGCGGCTGTCGGCGTTCCTGTATTTCGGATCGCTGTCCGGAAAATGCCGGCCGATGTCGCCGAGCGCCGCCGCGCCGAGCAGCGCGTCGCACACCGCGTGGATGAGCACGTCCGCGTCGGAATGTCCCGCGAGCCCTTTCTCGAAAGGGATGGTGACGCCGCCGATGACGAGCTTGCGCCCGGGGACGAGCGCATGAACGTCGAAGCCCTGTCCGATTCTCACTGATCGTCCTTGAGCAATCTATCGGCAATGTCCATATCCGCCGGGAAAGTCACCTTCAGGTTTCTCGTGCTGCCTTCGACCAGCTTCGGCCTGTAGCCGAGCGCCTCGACCGCGCTCGCCTCGTCGGTGACGTGCTCGACCCCACGCAGCGCGCGCAGCAGCATGCCGTGGCGGAACATCTGCGGCGTCTGCGCCTGCCACAGGTGGTCGCGGGGCTCGGTCGCGAGAATGCGCCCCTTCTCATCCGCGCGCTTCAGGGTATCGGAGACGGGAACCGCGAGTATCCCGCCAACCTCGTCTTTCCCGGCCTCCTGGATCAGTCGAAGCAATTCGATCCTGCCCAGACAGGGCCGCGCCGCGTCGTGCACCAGGATCCAGTCGTTGGGATCGACCGCGGCCGCTGCGGCCACGAGCCCGTTCAGCACGCTGTCGCGGCGGCTTGCGCCCCCGCAGTAGAGCGGAGCGAGCCGTGCCCCGAACGTGCTCCAGTCATGCCTGCGAAACTCCGTATCGGCCGGCGCGAGCACCACGAAAACGACTTCCACCCCCGGCGCGGCGAGCAAGCGCTCGACCGAGTGATAGAGCATCGGTCTTCCGCGCAACTGCGAATATTGCTTCGGCCCGGCGATGCCGAAGCGGGATCCGGAGCCGGCGGCCGGAACGAGCCCGAAATATCGCGCAGTCATCGACCCAGTCACTGAATTCGGTTGGGATTCGACACGGTACAATTATAGCTGGGTCCCGAGTTCAAACTCCGCTTCGCCCCCGAGGCTGCGTTGAATTCGGGTTTTACTATTTCTGTAACTCAAACGATGAGCGCGGTCGTCACCCAGGAGTCGGAGAAGAACGCGAGCGACGCGCGCCTGCGCGGCTCGAGCGACGCGCTCGCCCTCGCCCGCCTCGCCGAAGGCGCGCGGCCGCTCGCCGTCTTCTGCGCGAGCGCGACCGAGGCGCAGCGCCTGAAGGAAGAGATCCCCTGGTTCGCGCCGCAGCTCGCCGTGCTGCTCCTTCCCGACTGGGAGACGCTGCCCTACGACGCCTTCTCTCCGCACCACGACCTGGTCTCCGAGCGCCTGGCGACGCTCTATCGCATCATGCGCGGCGAATTCGATCTCGCCATCGTTCCCGCGACGACCGCGCTCACGCGCCTCGCGCCCCCGTCCTTTCTCGCCGCGCACAGCTTCTTCCTGAAGACCGGAGAAAAGCTCGCGCTCGCCGCCTTGCGCGCCCAGCTCGCCCTCGCGGGCTACAGCCACGTGACGCAGGTGGTGGCGCCGGGGGAGTTCTGCCTGCGCGGCGGCCTGGTCGATCTCTTTCCCATGGGCAGCGCGCTCCCCTACCGCCTGGACCTGCTCGACGAGGAAATCGAATCGATCCGCAGCTTCGACCCCGACAGCCAACGCACGCTCTACAAGGTCGGCGAGGTGCGGCTCCTGCCCGCGCGCGAGTTTCCCATGGACGAGGCCGGGCGCAAGCAGTTCCGGCGCAGCTTCCGCGACGCCTTCGAGGGCGATCCCTCGAAGAGCCGCCTCTACAAGGACGTGAGCAACGGCGTCGCGCCGGCGGGCATCGAGTATTACCTGCCGCTTTTCTTCGAGAGCACCGCGACGGTTTTCGACTACTTGCCGAAGAGCGCGACGCTGTGCGTGCACGGGCCGGTGCACGAGGCCATCACCGGGTTCTGGCACGACGCGCAGGGCCGCCACCGGCTGCTCGCCGGCGACCGCACGAGGCCGCTGCTTCCGCCCGCCGAGATCTTCCTGAGCGCCGAGGATTTCTTCGTGCGGGCGCGGGATTTCGCGCGCGCCGATCTCGAGGACAGAAAGGCGCCCGCGGCGCTCGCCCTCCCCGATCTCGCGGTCGAGCGCCGCGCGCCCGATCCTCTCCACAACCTGAAGGCTTTCCTTTCGACGACGCCCCACCGCGTGATGCTGCTCGCCGAATCTCCCGGCCGGCGCGAGACGCTCCTCCAGTACCTCGCCGAATACGGTCTCAAGCCCGAGCCCGCCGCGGGTTTCGAGGAATTCCGCCGCTCGCAGTCCCGGCTCGCGCTCGGCGTCTCGCCGCTGCTCTCGGGCTTCGCGCTCGACGCCGAGGGCCTCGCCCTCGTTACGGAGTCGGAGCTCTACGCGGGCACCGCGCGTTCGCGCGCGGCGCGCGAGCGCAGATCGGTCAGCTCGGTCGAGGGGATGCTGCGCGATCTCTCGGAGCTGCGCGCGGGCGACCCGGTGGTGCACGTGCAGCACGGCATCGGCCGCTACCGCGGCCTGGTGGACCTCGATCTCGGCGAAGGGGCGGCCGAGTTTCTGCTCATCGAGTACGCGGAGGACAACAAGCTGTATGTGCCGGTGGCGCAGCTGCATTCGATCGGCCGCTACTCGGGCGGGCCGCCCGAGCAGGCGCCGCTGCACAAGCTGGGCGGGGACCAGTGGGAGAAGGCGAAGCGCCGCGCGGCGCGCGCGGTGCGCGACACCGCCGCCGAGCTGCTGGATCTCTACGCCCGGCGCGCGACCCGCAAGGGCCATGCGTTCAAGCTCAACCAGCACGACTACGAGGCCTTCGCGGAGGGGTTCGGCTTCGAGGAGACGGCCGACCAGGCAGCGGCGATCTCGGCCGCCATCGACAATATGAAAGCCGGCCGCCCCATGGACCGCCTGGTGTGCGGCGACGTCGGCTTCGGCAAGACCGAGGTCGCATTGCGAGCCGCCTTCGTCGCGGTCGCCGACGGCATGCAGGTGGCGGTGCTCACACCCACGACGCTCCTCGCCGAGCAGCATTTCAATACGTTTTCCGACCGCTTCGCCGACTGGCCGATCAGGATCGCAGAGCTGTCGCGCTTCAGGAGCGGCAAGGAGACAGGCGAGGCGCTCAAGGGCCTCGCCGGAGGCGAGATCGACATCGCCATCGGCACGCACAAGCTGCTCCAGAAAGACGTGAAGTTCAAGCACCTCGGCCTGGTGATCGTCGACGAGGAGCACCGCTTCGGCGTGCGCCAGAAGGAGGCGCTGAAAGCCCTGCGGGCGGAGGTGGACGTGCTCACGCTCACTGCGACGCCGATCCCGAGGACGCTGGCGATGTCGCTCGAGGGCCTGCGCGATCTGTCGGTGATCGCCACGGCTCCGGAGCGGCGGCTTTCGATCCGCACCTTCGTCACGCCCTATTCGCCGGGCATCATCCGCGAGGCGGCGCTGCGGGAATTGAAGCGCGGCGGCCAGATCTTTTTCCTGCACAACGACGTCGCCACGATCGAGATCATGCGCGAGAAGCTGGAGAAGCTCCTGCCCGAGGCGCGCATCGCGGTCGCCCACGGGCAGATGCGCGAGCGGGAGCTCGAGCGCGTGATGCGCGATTTCCTGCAGCAGCGCTCCAACCTATTGTTGTGCTCCACGATCATCGAAACCGGCATCGACATCCCGACCGCCAACACCATCATCATCGAGCGCGCCGACAAGTTCGGGCTGGCGCAGCTGCATCAACTGAGGGGCCGCGTCGGGCGCTCGCACCACCAGGCCTATGCCTACCTTCTCACCCCCGGCGAGGACGCGCTCTCGGCCGCGGCGAAGAAGCGCCTGGAGGCGATCCAGATGATGGAGGAGCTGGGCTCGGGCTTTTATCTCGCCATGCAGGACCTCGAGATCCGCGGCGCGGGCGAGGTGCTGGGCGAATCGCAGTCGGGCGAGATGCAGGAAGTCGGGTTCAACCTCTACGCCGACATGCTCGACCACGCGGTGCGCTCGCTCAAGGCCGGCCGCGAGCCCGACCTGTCGCAGCCCTTCGAGGTCATCACCGAGGTCAACCTGCATTTCCCCGCGCTCCTGCCCGCGACCTACTGCGCCGACGTGCACGAGCGCCTGGTGCTCTACAAGCGCTTCGCCAACTGCGACACGGCCGAGCGCCTGGAGGGGATGCAGGAAGAGCTGGTCGACCGCTTCGGCGATTTGCCGGGCGCTGCGCGCGCGTTGATCGAGTCCCATCGCCTTCGCATCCTCGGCAAACCGCTCGGCGTGGCGCGCATCGACGCGGCTCCGGAATTCATCCAGGTCCAGTTCGTGCCGCACCCTCCCCTCGACCCGGCCGCGGTCCTCAAGCTGGTGCAGAAGAATCGCTGGAAACTCACCGGCCCGGCGAAGCTGCGCGTCGAGCGCGTGACGAGCGAGCTCTCCGAGCGCGCGCTCGCGGTGCGTCAGGTGCTGGAGGCGCTGGCGACGGCGGCGCTCAAGCAGGCGGCGTAGTCTCCGGCTGCGGCTGCGCCGTCCACGCGGCGCTCCACTCGGCGCGCCGCGCGTAGGAATACCCCGCGATGCAGACGTCGAAGACCGCACAGAAGACTCCGTAGGCGAGCGGGATAGAGGTCAGCTGGCCCGGCTCGAACGCCGAGAGCGCTCCCTGGGCCTGAAGCTCGTGCAGCAGGTCCCACAGTCCGTGAAAGGGATACCCGACGATCAGGGCGATCGGCAGCCGCACGCCGAACAGGCCTATCAGGGCGAACACGACGACGGCTGCCGTTTCCGCCCGCCAAGCCGTCGCGTTCCCGAAATATGCCACGAAGGCCAGGTAGAACGCGGCGATCAGAATGAGGAACAAGCCATAGAAGGCCTCCTCGGCCCTGGGGCCGAAGATCTTCTGAGTGATGGAGATGGCGCCCGCCGCCGCCATCAGCCCGACCGCCGCGTAGAGGATCACGATTACGCCAAATCCGAGCACGTCGTATCCCTGGCTCATGGGCTTGCCTCCGTTGTCGTTTCCTGAGCGGAGACTACTCGCCGAACGGTGCGTCGATCAAGCCAAGCTTGGACACCCGGTAGTACTATGCACGCGATTCGCTTATGAGCTACCTCGTGATCCAGGGGCTGGAAGTCGAAACCCCCGACTTGAAGGCCATCGCCAAGCTCTCGGGCGCCTCGCGCATCGAAAACATCGGCAACAACGCCTTCCGCCTGCACGAGTTCAAGTTGCGGCACGGCGTCGCCGAGTACTGTGCAAAAGCGAAGCTCGACTTCGCCTTCGTGCCCGTGCCGCGCAAGCTTTCCGACTTTGGCCTGGTGGCGATGGACATGGACTCCACCTTGATCACCATCGAGGTCATCGACGAGATCGCCGACCTCCACGGCATCAAGCCGCAAGTCGCGGCGATCACTGCGAGCGCCATGCGCGGCGAAATCGAATACCACGAAAGCCTGCGGCGGCGGCTCGAATTGCTCGCCGGAATGGACGAATCGGCGCTGCAGCGCGTCTACGACGAACGCCTGCGGCTTTCGCCCGGCGCCGAGCGCATGCTCGAGCGGCTGCGCTCACTCGGCATCAAGACCCTGCTCGTCTCGAGCGGCTTCACCTACTTCGTCGAGCGGCTGAAGGAACGCCTGTCGCTCGACTACAGCCTGTCCAACACCCTCGAAATCAAGGGCGGCAAGCTCACCGGCAAAGCGCAAGGCCGCATCGTCGACGCGCAGGCCAAGGCCGCGAAACTGCGCGAACTGCGGGACGAACTGCGGCTAAAGCGCGACCAAGTCATCGCCTTCGGCGACGGCGCGAATGACCTTGTAATGATGGCCGAGGCCGGCGTTTCTGTCGCGTATCACGCCAAGCCGGTGGTGCGGGAAAAAGCGACTTACTGCTTCGACTACGTAGGACTGGATGGACTGTTGAATCTTTACGCTTAGGTTCTCAATCTTGTCATTTTGAGGACACCCCGGAGTCTCGGGCTTCGAGCTCTGGAAGTCCGACGGCACGGAGGCAGGGACGGTGCGCGTCAGAGACATCAGCCAAGGCGCGGGCAGCTCGTCCCCGGCCGGGTTCACGGTTTTCAACAGCGGCTCTATTTTTCAGCTGACGACGGTGCGAACGTCTCTCGCGCCCGTCACCCGAGGCCACGGGCCCGCGCGCGCTCAGCGCTCTCGCGCCTTGCGAAGCGCCGCGCTCCAACCCCCGGAAAGAACGAATCGGGGGAAGGTGATCCACTGTTCGAAGAAAAGGCGCAAGACGAAATCGAGCGGCCCGCTGAAAGGCTCGGGCGGCACCGGCTCCAGGCGATGCCCGCGACCCTGCAGGGCGACCGCCGCGACCATGCAGCCGATCGCGACGCCGAGGAGCGGGAGCGAACGCAGCGCGATCGCCGCCACAAGACCGGCGCTTCCGGCGAGGAACAGCGGTACGGCGAAGATGTGGATCAGCAAATTCGCCCGGGCCTGGTGAACTCGGGCATAGCCTTCCCACTGCCGGTGCAAGAGTCGGCCGATGCTCATACGCCGAAGGCCGAAAGCCCCGCGCGCTGCCGAAGAAGTGGGGTGCGCATGCTCGTCCCTAGAGCCCGTACCTGTCGTGGTGACGAACCCAGCCGTCCCCTTTCCCGTCCAGGTCGGGCGTCCCGCCCCAGCCCTCCTGCCGGCCGAGCGGCGTCAGGTCGAGGTAGTTGTAGGTGCCGCTGAGCAGATCGGTGCCGCGGCCATAGGTCGAGTACGCGTGGAAGACGCGGTCGCGGTCGCGAAGAAAGACGCTCACGCCGGCAACCTCGTGGCTGCCCTCCGCGAGCGAGCCCATGCCCGCCCGCTCGAGCTCCGCCTTGTCCCGATAGTTGTACACGACGGGAGCGACGCTTTCGTCCAGGGTGACGTGGAAATCGTAGTTGAAGTCGCCGCCGTACGAGGAGTACCACGGAAAGGCCCAGCCCATGCGCGACTTGAACGGCTGGATCTTGGCGAGCGGCGCACGCGAGATCGCGGCGAACGAAGTGCCGCGGGCGCGCAAATGGGCAAGGTGGCCGAGGCTGTCGGCGTCAAACGAGCAGGTCGGGCAGCCTTCATCCCAGCCCGGATCGAACATGAAGTGCTGGACGATAAGCTGGCGGCGGCCGTCGAAGAGATCGAGCAGGCCGGCCTTCCCGTTCGGGCCCTCGAAGATGTAGTCCTTCTCGACCGCAACCATCGGTAACCCGCGACGCTCGGCGTTGAGCGCGTCCCGCAGGCGCGTGAATTCCTTCTCCTTGGCGAGGAGTTGCTTGCGCGCGACGAGCCACTCCTCACACGACACGACCCGCGGAATACTCATCTCGTTCTCCTCGGACCCGGGAGTGGATTGGTCGGCCGGCGAGCGAGTTTCTTACATCGCGCCCCAGCGCTCCAAACCCGGATCAAATCACAAACACCGGCGTTCGGGAACAGGTGCGGCCGGTATCGGGTCGAAAGCGGGCCGCCGGTGGTATCCTCGACGCGAAAAGGTCACCTTTGACCATGACCGCCCCCGCCCACGAAAAGCTCGCAGGCGTCTCCTCGATCGAGCTCTTCTTCGATCTGGTGTTCGTCTTCGTGATCACGCAGATCACCCAGCTGGTGGAGCACGCCCACGGCGCCATGGATTTTGTGCGGGCGCTGCTGGTGCTGGTGCCGATCTGGTGGATGTACGCGGGCTACGTCTGGCTGACGAACAATATCCGCGTGACCTGGCCAATGCGCCTGGTGCTGATCGCCGCGATGGCGGGGTTTCTGGTGATGGCGCTGGCGATACCGGAGGTGTTCGGCGCGGGCGCGCTGGCGTTCGGGCTTTCGTATCTTTTCGTCGTTCTGCTGCATCTGGGCGCCTTTGCGCTGAAGGGCCAGGGCGCGGCCGCGAAGGCGATTTTCGGGGTGGCGCCTTTCAATCTCGGCGCGTCCGCTCTCTTCATCGGCGCTGCGTTCGTCGAGCCGCGCTGGGTGTGGCTGCTGTTCCTCGCGGCGTCGCTGCTCTTTGTCGCGGCGACGGTGTTGAGGCGCGAGCGGCGCTTCACGCTGAACGCCCATCATTTCGCCGAGCGCCACGGTCTGGTGATTCTGATCGCGCTGGGGGAGTCGGTGATCGCGATCGCCATGGGGGCTGCCGATTCCCACTCGGGCGTGAAGGGCGAATGGCTGGTCGGGGTGGTGCTCGCGCTGGTGCTGGTCGCGTCGCTGTGGTGGAGCTATTTCGACCGCGAGGACCGGCGCGCCGCGGACAGACTGGTCGCCGCCGAGCCCGAAGAGCGCGCGCGCATGGGGCTCTTGGGCTACTGGTACGCGCACCTCGCGCTGATCGCCGGGATCATCCTGATCGCCGCCGGGATCCGGCAGCTGCTCGCGCACGGGACCGGGGCCGGGCTCCTGTGCGGCGGCATGGCGCTCTTCATGCTCGGGGACATCGCCTTCAGATGGGTGATGCGCATCCGGCCGATCGGCGTGCGCTTGCTCGGCGCCCTCGCCGCGATAGTGCTCGGCCTCGCCGAGACGCGCTGGGGAGCACAGGCGATGCTCGCGGCGGTCGCCCTGCTCGCGATCGCCGTCATAGCGCTCGAGCGACAGCTGGAATCGCGCAAGGCTTGAGGCCCGCATTCAATGAATGGCGCCAGCAAACCGTAGAATCCGCTTTCTTCCAACCGGCATTCCTCGCTGCTATCCTGCTTCCTCGCACCTGGAACGTTCTTAAAGGGGAGATCGAAATGTTCTACGGATTGACACCGCTCGGCGTGATTCATACGGCTATCAGCCTGATCGCCGTGGCCGCTGGACTCATCGCCCTCGTTCGCAACAAGGAGATCTCCCCGAGGAATATGCTCGGGAAGGTCTACGTGATCGCGACCATTCTCACCTGCCTGACCGGCTTCGGGATCTTCCAGCACGGCGGCTTCGGCAAGCCCCACGTGCTGGGCATCGTCACGTTGATCGTGCTGGGGGTCGCGTATGTGGCGGGATACACCAAGCTGTACGGGCGGGCATCGCCCTACATCGAGACGGTCAGCTACTCGATGACTTTTTTCTTCCACATGATTCCCGGCGTCACCGAGACCACGACCCGCCTGCCCCTGGGAGCGCCCCTGCTGCCAAACGCCGACGCACCTGCCTTGCAGATCGCGGCCGGCGTGTTCTTCGTCGTATTCCTGATAGGCGCGACCCTGCAAGTGCGGCGATTGCGCGCCAGGCTGCGGGGGGCAGGCTGAGCGTGCGAAGGCGGGTAGCGCCGCCAGCACGCTCCCGACTCAGGAGTCTGCCTACTGGATCTGGGTAACAAACAGCGGCTCTTGGCTGCGGCGGCCCGGCCGACTGAAGGCCAGAAATGATCCCCGAGTACCTCCTCGCGAAGTTTCTTCACGTCCTGATCGCGATCGTCGCGCTGGGAACAAGCGCGGGGCTCGGCATCGTCCTCGAATTCTACGGAGACCACCCGGCGCACGGGGCCTTCGTGCTCCGCGCCATTGCGCGCATGGTCGCGTTCTTCGTGCTCCCCGGATACGCGCTCATGCTCGCGACGGGCCTGTGGATGGTGGATCTCTCCTGGCCGATGACGACCGGGTGGATCCGGGCGGCGCTGGTGCTGTGGGTCGTCGGGATCGTCGTTCTCGCGATTTCGCTCGCTGTTCTTCGCAAGCAGATACGATTGTTCGACGCCGAAGGGCCCGCCTCCGCTTCGTACCGGCGGGTCTCGCTGCTCGGCCGCGCCCTGGGAGCTGGAGTCGGGCTCGTCGTGGTCGTCATTCTCTACCTCATGGTTTTCAAGCCCGGCGCCTGATGGCGCGCGGGTCCGACATCCGAGCCGCGCAACGCACTCTTACCTCATGACGGTTCCGCAAGTTCTGACCATATGGGTCCGCTCGGTGCTCCCCGAGGTCGACCGCAGGATCGCGGCGTTCTTCTGCGCGGCGCTCAGGCAAAAATCTTCCCAAGCAACCTCAGCGCCCTCCATTCCGAGACGCGCATCGGCCGGCGTTCGGTCCGGTCCGGACCGGCGTCGTTGCGAAATAGATCGAGCACCGTGCCTTTGTGGTTGAGTATGAGCGACTCGCCGGCCTTCAGAAAATACTCCTTGGGGTCCTCGAACTGAGTGACCCAGACCTCGCCGAACCGCACGCGCAGGCTGTCGCCCGCGAGCGGGTCGATGCGCTGCGTCGCGCCTCTGACTATCTCGAATTCCCTTGCGCCCACGTTCGTCCCGGAGAAGCAAAAACGCGAATCATACGGACGGGGCGCTTCCGGAGGATTTCAGGGCAAGGCCACTATTGTTTCGTTTGTGTCGGCCGGTTCGCCTAACGGGCTGTGCTACGATCGGCCGTGATTCAAGAACCGCCGCAAATGAAAACCATCTCCCGCGCCATATTCCCGGTCGTATTTCCGATGCACTGAGCCCGACTTCACGCAGGCCGGCGTCGAGCCGCCGTGAAAGAGAACCTTTGACTCCCTCGACACAGAACGTCTTGATGCTAAGTAAATTCGGCGGACCGGACGGGTTCGCCGTCGTCGAGCGACCGGTGCCGGAACCCGGCGCTGGCGAGGTGCTGGTGAAGGTGCTCGCTGCAAGCGTTCAATTCACGGATGTCATGCTGCGCAAGGGCCAGTACCCTGACCTCAAGGAGAAGCCGCCCCTCGTCCTCGGCTACGATCTCGTCGGTGAGGTCGTGAAGGTCGGTCCGGACGTGGCCTCGCCGTCCGTCGGACAGCGTGTGGCCGAAATGACGGTAACCGGGTCCTACGCGCAATACCGGACGCTCAAGGCCGTCCGCACCACCGTTGTCGACGCCGCGCTCGACCCCGCAGAAGCGACCTCGCTCGTGTTGAGCTGGATGACCGCCTACCAGCTGTTGCATCGTGACGCGCGCGTTCGGAAGGGCCAGAAGCTCCTTGTCATCGGTGCCGCCGGCGCCGTCGGCCAGGCGCTCGTCGTGCTCGGCAAGCTGGCGGGTTGCGAACTGTGGGGTGCCGCGGGTGCCCGCCA
>JBGQKK010000028.1:0-16910 GCA_041499545.1 Gammaproteobacteria bacterium
CCAGAAGGCGAGCCGGACGGCGAGGCGGTTCCGGTCCTGCCCGGGGGCCCCGTCTAGCGCCGCGAAAAACGGCTTCAATTCCTTTGCGTCTAGCGGTCGCGCGTGGACGGTGCGCGGCGCCCTGTGCCGGTTCCTGAGCACGTACACGGGATCGGTATCGGTCAGGCCGGCAATGATCGCCTCGCCCATCGTCGCGGAAATCATCTGGCGAGCGAAGGCGGTCTGGGCGGGCGCGGCCTTGTGGATCGCGTCCAGGACGGATTTGACTGCCGGGGAATTCACGTCGCCCGCGGGCAGATCCCCGAGCTTGGGCAGGATGTAGCGCTCAAGAAGCCGCCGCCGCTGGCGCTCTGTGGCCGTCGTCCAGGATTTCGCCTTGTCCTTCATCCAATCCAGGGCAAGGGCTTTGAAGGTGGCCGCCTGGTCGAGTGCCGTGCGCGCCTGGTGCGCCTTGCGGTGTATCGCCGGGTTGATGCCCTGCTTTGCCAGCTTGAAGGCGTCCGCCGCCTTGTCTCTCGCTTCGGCGAGCCCGACGTCCGGGTATTTGCCGATCGCGTACATGGTCTCGCACCATTTTCCCTCACGCAGGACGCGCAGCCGGCGCCGCCAGAGCTTCGATCCGTTCGGGTTGACCACCAGGACAAGGCCATCGCCGTCCAGGAGCTTGTAGGGCTTCCTGGTGGGTTTCGAATTCCTGATGCGGGTATCGGTGAGCACGTTCTCCCTCGGAAAAGCCTTGACGTACCCGCAAGCGTACCCGCAAACTGTGCGGATGGCAACGGCTTATTACGGACTACTGCGGAGGGCTTTCGCTATGAGAAACACGGAGAGCAGGACTACCACGGACGGCTACGGATACCCTGTGCGACTTTCGCGCACAACCACCCTTCCGGGGTCGCGGAACCGAGCCACGCGGACGAGATCCTCACCCGCTCGCTCAAGAGCGCCCTGGCGCTGGTCGACGTCCAGGTTCTGGATCACTTCATCGTCGCGGGGTCCCGCACGATGTCTTTCGCCGAACGCGGGCTGCTGTGATCAGCCGGCGGCCTCTCGAGGCACTCGGCTTGAACGCGCCCCCGCTTCCACCTATAATCCGCCCTTTCGCAGCGGAGCATCCCATGGCGCGCGTCTGCCAGGTGACGGGCAAGAAACCACAGGTGGGGCATCACGTGTCCCATGCCAACAACAAGACCATACGCCGGTTCTATCCGAATCTGCAGTATCGCCGCTTCTGGGTGGAAAGCGAGAAGCGCTGGGTCAGGCTGCGCACTTCCAACGCCGGCGTGCGCGTGATCGACAAGAAGGGCATCGACGCCGTGCTCAAAGAGCTGCGCGAGCGCGGCGAGATCTGATCACGGGGTAGACGATGAGAGAGAAGATCAAGCTCGAGTCCACCGCCGGGACCGGTCACTTCTACACCACGACCAAGAACAAGCGCACCATGCCCGAGAAGATGGAGATCAAGAAGTACGACCCCAGGGCGCGCAAGCACGTGGTCTACAAGGAAACCAAGATCAAGTAGGACGACGCCACGCCCGACCGGATGCGCCCGGTTCGAGCGAGAGTAAAAGCCCGCTACTGCGGGCTTTTTTGTGCGGCCGGGGCCGCCGCTGCCGCAGGGGCGGACGCCGCTTCGCCTCTCTTGTACACGATCTTCTTCGTTCCGCCTTCGCAGGTCCCTACGACCTTGCCGTCGTCGGCTGCGTCCTTGTCCACGATCGTCGTGGTGAACGCCGCCACCCCGTTGTTCTTGATCTTCGCGTCGATCTCGCCCTTGAGCTCCTCGCAGGGCTTTACCTGCGCCAGAACCGGCGCCGCGATCAGCAACGACGCCGTGATTGCGATGAGACTTTTCATCTGATTATCCCCTTTCGTTCCCGGTTGATAGGCTGCGGATCACCAGCGCCGATATGCTACCGCGAAGCGCGCCGGGGCGCTGACCGGACCGATAAAAAAACCCGCCGGAGGGCGGGTTCTTTGTGGAGCCGGGACTGCGGGGGCTCAGGCGGCGTAGCAGCGCAGCCGGCGCGAGAACTCCTCGAGATGGCGGATGCCGCTGGCCTCGGCACGGTGGCACCAGTCCTGCAGCTGGCGCACCAGCTGCTCGCGGGAAGCGCTCGAGCGCTCCCAGAGCGAAACGAGCTCCGAGCGCATCGAGTAGACGGTATGCAGGGCGCGCGACTTCGACAGTCCCTTGTTGAGGTCCGCGCGCTCGGTTTCGCACAGTGACTTCTCGTCGCGGTGCAGCCAGCGCTGCAGGCTCTGCAGCACATGGGCGTCGTGCGGCGCGAAACGGCGCAGCTTTCCGAGCTCTTCGGCGTAGGTGCGCTTGAGCGATTTTGCGTAGGTCGCGAGCACGTCGTACCGGTGCGTGATCACCGCCTGCAGCGTCGCCGAGTCTACGGCCTTCGCTTCGGTGAAGCGCGGCGTGGGTGCGACTTTCTTCACCTGCGCGAGGCCGAGCGCTTCGAGCAGGCAGATGTACATCCAGCCCACATCCAGCTCGTACCACTTGTTGGAAAGCTTGGCCGAGGTCGCGTAGGCGTGATGATTGTTGTGCAGTTCCTCGCCGCCGATGAGGATTCCCCAGGGAACGATATTGGTGCTTGCGTCCTCGGTCCCCCAGTTGCGGTAGCCCCAGAAGTGGCCTATTCCGTTGATGACTCCGGCCGCCCAGAACGGGATCCAGACGATTTGCGTCAGGAGCACCAGCGCACCCGGCACGATGCCGAGCAGGACGACATCGAGGACCCCCATCAGGGTCAGGCCAAGAACCGCAAAGCGCGAATAGACGTTGTGCTCCATCCAGTCGTCGGGCGTGCCGTGGCCGTAACGCTCCAGCGTCTCCCGGTTATAGGCTTCCTTCACATACAGCAGCACCCCCAGCCAGAGCACGCGATTGATGCCCAGGATCTGCGGGCTGTGAGGATCTTCGGCGGTCTCGCACTTGGCGTGATGCTTGCGGTGAATGGCTGCCCATTCCTTGGTCACCATTCCCGTCGTGAGCCAGAGCCAAAAGCGAAAGAAGTGGCTTGCCAGGGGATGCAGGTCGAGGGCGCGGTGCGCTTGATGCCGGTGCAGGAACACCGTGACGCTGACGATCGTGATGTGCGTGAGCCCGAGGGCGACCAGGACCACGCCCCACCAAGGAAGATCAAAAACACCTGAAAACAGGATGTTAGACCCCATCGAGGCCCTCCCAATTTAATCAACGGATTCTACGTGAATCCAGGTAAAGGGCAAGGGCATAGTTCCGAGCGTGAGCGAGCACGATTTTTCGCTCTGCTTCATGCACTTGCCGACCGCATAGGGCTTTAAGGATGATCCAGAGTTCCGTATCGTGAAACGCGCCATCCACATTACGCGCTCCGCTCGAAAACCGCAGCGAAGAAGCCGTCCGTTCCATGCCGATGCGGCAACAGCTCGAAGTACTCCCCCATATCGAGCTCGATGCGCTCCCTTTCAAGGACCTCACCCGCGGGAATCAGCCGGAAGTCCGCATGAGCACCCAGAAATTCCTCGGCGACACCACGGTTCTCCTCGTCGAGAATGCTGCAGGTCGCATACACGAGCCGTCCTCCGGGCTTGACCAGACGGGCCGCCGCGGCGAGGAGCGAGCCCTGCTTGCCGACCAACTCGCCGACGTCCTCGGGCGTCTGGCGCCATTTCATGTCGGGGTTGCGGCGCAGCGTCCCCAGACCGCTGCAAGGTGCATCGACCAGCACTCGGTCGATCTTGCCGGCGAGGCGCTTGACGCGGGCGTCGTTGGTGCCCTCGATGCGCTGGGGATGGACGTTCGAGAGCCCCGAGCGCGCAAGCCTGGGCTTCAGACCCGCGAGGCGCTTCGGAGAAATGTCGAACGCGTACAGTCGCCCGGTCGAGCGCATCAAGGCCCCGAGCGCGAGCGTCTTGCCTCCAGCCCCCGCGCAAAAATCGACCACCATCTCGCCGCGTTTCGGCTCAAGCAGATGGCACAGCAATTGACTGCCCTCGTCCTGGACCTCGACGCCGCCCTCCAGAAAGACGGGGTGATGGTTGATCGCCGGCCGCCCCTCGAGCCGCAATCCCTCGGGCGAATACGGCGTCTCGCGGACGGGTATTCCGTCCTGCTCGAACCTTTTCATCACCGCTTCCCTCGTCGTCTTCATCGAGTTGACGCGCAAGTCGAGCGGAGCCGTCTGCATCAAACCTCGCGCCACCTCGAGCAGAGCGTCCTCGTCGAACCGCCGGCGAAGCCTCTCGATCACCCAGTCGGGAAGCTCGCACTGCACTCCGATAGCCTGCTCTGCTGCCGCTGCCCGCTTGACCTCGGCGAGCCACTGCGGTTCGTCGCCGCGCAGCCAGGGTTCGAGCTCGCGCAGGCTCGCCCCGAGGAGCAGGCTCCAGGTCGCCAGGGCCAGGCGCCGCGGGCTCGCCTTCCCCGTGAGGCTCGCCAGCAGCCGTCTGCGGCGCAGCGCGGCATACAGGGAGTCGGCGATCGTGGCGCGGTCGCGCTGACCGATCTTCGGGTGACCGCGAAAGAAGGCGGACAGTGCGGCGTCGGCGGGTTCTTCCAGAGGCAGAACGGCCGCAAACGCCGCCGTGCACGCATCGAGCAGCGGGCGCGAGAAACGCATCAGTTATCGATGCGCGTGACGACCTGGTCTACGCGCGAGCCGTCCTTGTCGACGACCAGTACGCGCACGGGGAGGAAGTTCCGGTCCACGGCGAACCAGATATCGGTCGCCTTGTCGTCCGGTCCGTCGCGCATCTTGGCGATGTGCAGGGTCTGCATCTCACCGAGGGGCGTGGCGAGCTTCTCGTTGCCGAGGACCGCGAAGCGGAACGGGGTCAGTCCCCTTCCGTCGGCCCGGATGATGTCGTACTCCTTGCCCTCGGGTGGCACGAACGCGAACGTGTAGGCGAGGCTCAAGGGGTCCTGGGCGGTACCCCGCATCTGCAGCGTTTCCGGCTTGCCCTTGCCCTTGCGTTCCTGAGTCACTGAACGGGATTCCCAGTCGAATTTCGCCGACGCCTCCCAGCCAAAAGGGCGCTCGTCCCGGTACTCGTCGGGTCGAAGCCCCTGCGGAGAGATCCGCCCTCGCACGGTTCGTTTGTTGCCGAACGGGGCCAAGATCCCCCGTCCCCTGGTCTCGGAAACGATCGCGTAGCTGCGGCCGTCGTGCTCGAGGGTCTCGACGACATCGGCATGCATCGAGCCGTAGCTGACTTCGTAACTCAGCTTGACTCGCCCGGGCGGGCCTGCCTCGGCCGCGGTCCAGACGAAGATCGCGGCCAGCGCCACGCGGCGAAACGCTGAGCAGATTCCGGTCATTCTTCGACGAGAATCGCCTGGTTGGCGGGGGCCCCGTCGACGCGCACCAGACCGTTCTCGACGATCAGGCGGCCTTCCAAGAACCAGCGTATCGCAAGGGGATAGATGCGATGCTCCTGCTGCAGCACCCGCGCAGCGAGCGTCGCCTCGGAGTCCCCGACGCGGACCTGCACCGCGGCCTGCGCGATGATCGGACCGTGATCGACCTGAGGCGTGACGAAATGCACCGTGCAGCCGTGCAGCTTTACGCCTTCCTGCAGCGCGCGTCGGTGCGTGTGCAGGCCCGGGAATGCGGGCAGCAACGACGGATGGATATTGAGCATTCGGCCGGAATAGCGGCGCACGAAATCGGCGTCGAGAACGCGCATGAAACCCGCGAGCGCCACCAAGTCGGGCGAATGCCGATCGATCGCGTTCGCGAGCTCGCCTTCGAACGCCTCGCGCGAGGGCAACTCCCGCTCGTCCACGACTTGGGTCGTAACGCCCGCTTGCGCGGCGAATTTCAGGCCAGCTGCGTCGGCGCGATTGCTGACTACGGCGGCAATCTCCGCCGGAAGTCCGGCGCGGACGATCGCTTCCATGTTGCTGCCGCGGCCGGAGATGAGAATGACGATCTTCTTCATGCGACTATTCTACCGTTCGGGTTCGGTCCGGCGGCGGTCGCGGGCTGCGGGAATCCCGGCAGCGGCTGCAAGCCGTCCGCCTCGAAGAGCTCCTGGAGCTGGGCCGCGGCCTCCTTGGTCGTCTGGATGAGCTGCGCCTCGTCGTGCTGCACCGCGTACTGCGCCTCGAGCCGTTCCTCATCGTGCTGCCTGAACAGGCTTACCGCGCGCTCCGAGGCGGCGATGCCGAACCCAAGCGACAGAAGCGCGTGCCGCGCCATGTCCAGGCTCGCCGAAAACGTCTCGCGCCAGATCAGCTTGACCCCGAGGTCGCGCAGGCGAAACAGGTGCACGCGATTTCGCGCGCGCGCAAGTATGGGCACGTGCGGGTAATGCTTGCGCACGACGGCCGCCGTTTTCACCGAACCTTCGACATCGTCGATTGCAAGGACGAAGAGCTTCGCATCGCCGGTTTTCGCCGCTTCGAGCAGCTCGAGTCGCGACGCGTCGCCGTAGTACACCTTGCTGCCGAAGCGCCTGACGAAATCCACCTGCTGATAGCTCGCCTCGAGCGCGGTGAACGGCACCCCGCACATGCGCAGCACGCGCGAGAGTATCTGCCCCACCCGACCGTAGCCAGCGATGATCACCGGGTTGCCGGGGCCGGTGATCGTGTCGAACTCGGGCGCGGCGTGCCGCTCGAGCCAGCGGGAGAGCAGCCTGTCCTGTGCCGCAAAGGTGGGCGGCGACAGCAGCATCGAGACCGTGACGACGACCACCAACAACTGCGCCGTCCCGGGCTCGAATATTCCCAGCGCCCCCGCCGCCGTGAACAGGACAAACGCGAACTCGCCGCCCTGCGACACCGCCAGCGCCAGGCGCTGCGCGGCTTCGTTGGGCACGCGGCCCGCCCTCGCGATGCCGTACATCAGGGCGAACTTCGCGACGATAAGCCCAACGGCCAGCGCGAACACCGCCAGCGGTCGGCTCCAGACCAAAGCGAGGTTGGCGCTCATGCCCACGGCGATGAAGAACAGGCCGAGGAACAGGCTCTTGAACGGCTCGATATCCGCCTCCAGCTCGTGGCGAAACTCGGAGTCTGCGAGCAGGACACCGGCCAGAAAGGCGCCGAGCGAGGCCGACAGGCCGATCTTCTGCATGATGAGCGCCGCGCCCACGACGAGCAGCAGTGCCGCCGCGGTAAATACCTCGCGGCCGCCGTAGCTCGCGACGGCCTTGAGCGCCGGGCGAATCACGACGCGGCTCGCGGCCACGACCACCGCGATCGCGGCCAGCGCCTTCGCCGCGGAGATCCACCCGCCCGCCGCGTGCGCTCCGGAGTCGCTGAGCAGGGGCAGCAGCGCGAGCAGCGGGATGACCGAGAGATCCTGGAAAAGGAGCACCGCGAAGGCCTCGCGCCCGTGGCGCGTCGCCAGCTGCTTGCGCTCGGCAAGAGAGGCGAGCACGAGCGCGGTCGAGGACATCGCCAAGCCAAAACCAGCGACCAGGGCGGCCTGCCAGGACAGCCCGAGCCAAAGCGCCAGCACCGCGAGCACCGCGCCGGTAACGACGACCTGAGTCCCGCCGAGCCCGAACACCGGGCGCCGCAGCACCCACAGGCGGCTCGGCTGCAGCTCCAGACCGACGAGGAACAGCAGGAGCACCACGCCGAATTCCGCGAACTCCAGCGTGGACTCGACCTCCCCGACCATGCCGAGACCCCAGGGACCGATGAGCATGCCGGCGCCGAGATAGCCGAGGACCGCACCGAGCCTGAGCCGCTGGAAAAGCGGCACCAGCAGCACCGCGGTGAGGAGGAAAACGGCGGCTTGTTCTAGGAAATGCATGGCACGAATCCGCGAAAGCGATGCTCCGCATTATGCGCGAGGGGCGCCGTGCCTGCGGACGGGCGTCTCACCACCGGGGCAGGCCGGCGGCGGCGGTCAGCATGCTGATCGAGCCCAGGTCGTAGCCGTCCACCGGAAACGACATCGATTCGTCCGGTTCCTGGAGGCCCGCGACGTAGAGGAGCGGAAGATAATGCTCTGGGGTCGGCACCGACAGGCGCGCGCTCTCGCCGAGCTTTTCGAAATCGACCAATGTAGCGTGATCGCGGGCGGCTAGAGCATCGCGAATTGTCTCGTTGAAGCGCAGCGCCCAATCGTAAGCCTGCCCCCCGCCGCGCTTCATGAGGCGCAGGTTGTGCACGACGTTGCCGCTGCCCGCGATGAGGATTCCCTCGTCGCGCAGCGGGGCGAGACGGCGGCCGGTCTCGTAGTGATACCGCGGCGGCTGCGTGCCGTCGATGCTCAGCTGGAGCACGGGAACGTCCGCATTGGGATAGACGTGCTTCAGCACCGACCAGGTGCCATGGTCCAGCCCCCACGACTGGTCCAGGCCGACATCGACCGGCGCGAGCAGCTCGCGCACCCGCGATGCGAGACTCGGCTCTCCGGGCGCCGGATATTGAACCTCGAACAGGGCCTGAGGGAAGCCGTAGAAGTCGTGGATCGTCTTCGGATGGCTCATCGCCGTGACGGCGGTCCCCTCGGTGTACCAGTGCGCGGAGACGCACAGGACGGCCTTGGGCGCTGGAATCGCTTCCCCGATCCGCCGCCATGCCTTCGTGTATTGGTTGCGCTCCAGCGTATTCATCGGGCTGCCGTGCCCGAAGAACACCACCGGCATCCTGGTTCCGCTGGGTCGCATTCGGAAATCTTACGCGAGATCGAACAACAGAACCTCGGCGTCTTTTCCCTGCTCGAGCACGATCTCCGAGACGCCGACGGCTTTCAGCGCATCGCCCGCCTCGAGCGGCCGGCCGTTCGCGGACAACGCGCCACGCACGACGTGCACGTATGCGCGCCGGTCGGGCCGCAGCGCATGGACCACGCGGTCCGCGCCATTCAGCACGGCCGCGTACAGGAACGCGTCCTGATGGATCGTCACCGTCGCTTCGCGTCCGTCCGGCGAGGCGACAAGGCGGAGCTGGCCTCGCTTCGAGGCCGCGTCGAAATGCTTCTGCTCGTAGCTCGGCGCGATCCCGAGGACGTTGGGCTCGATCCATATCTGGAGGAAGTGGGTAACGCCATCCTTGGCATGGTTGAACTCGCTGTGCAGCACGCCTTTCCCCGCGCTCATGCGCTGCACGTCTCCCGGCACGATGGCGGAGCCGTTTCCCATGCTGTCCTTGTGGGCGAGCGCCCCTTCGAGCACGTAGGAGATGATCTCCATGTCGCGATGGCCGTGCGTGCCGAATCCGGTGCCTGGCTGAATCCGATCCTCATTGATCACCCGCAGATGGCCGAACCCCATGTGCTCGGGATCGTGATAATCGGCGAACGAGAAGCTATGGTAGGAGCGCAGCCAGCCATGCTCGGCAAGGCCACGATCCCCACTCTTGCGGATTTCCATCATTTCGCAATCCCCGTCAAGCAGGCGATATGGGGCTACCGGGCCGCTTCCTCAAGGGGTGATGATCTTCATGTTGAAGGCGCGCTCGACGAGCCAGATGCCGGCGACGGTCGTAATGGCGAGCGAGCCGCCGATAAATATCAGGCGCCGGTAGAGCCAGGTTGCGCGCAGCGCGTAGGCGATCGGCAGGAACGTGCTTACAATCGCGAGCTGCCCTCCTTCCACGCCCAGGTTGAAGCCGACAAGGGCGAGGAGCAGCGCGTTCTGCGGCAAGCCGAGATCCCTGAGCACGCTCGCGAACCCGAAGCCGTGGACCAGTCCGAAGAAGAAGGCGACCATCCAGCGCCTGCCGTGGACCAGCGGGAAGACGTTATTGAGCGCGGCGAGCACCACCGAGGTCGCGATGGCCGACTCGACCAGGCGGGAGGGAAGCGAGATCACGCCCAAGGCCGCTAGGCTGAGCGTGATGGAGTGCGCCACCGTAAACGAGGTGACGATCTTGAATACATCCCAGAAGGCCGGAGCAAAACGCTCGACCGCCTGCCAGCGCCCGCTCCCGAACGCGAGCACCGCGGGGAGCAGCAACGACAGCAGGAACAATACGTGGTCGAAGCCTATCCAGATGTGCCACACGCCCTCGCGGGCGTAATCCAGGAACTGGGTGAGCGCCGAAATCTTCTCCAGCTCGAAGGATTGCGTCGCCCGTTCCGGGCTGAAGATCCCGGTTCGCGTTCCTCCGCCGTGCTCCAGGCGCAGCAAGCCCTTGTGCTGCGGATCGAGATCGGCGAAAAGGCTGTAAGTGATCTCGATGATCTCCGCCTCGGCCTTGCACGCCCCTTCGAAGCGCATCACCGAATAGGCGCCATCGCTGTGGTCGTCGGCGAGGAGCCCGGTCGCGTGCAACGGGCAGTCTGCTCCGCCCGAGCGCAGCTTCAATCTCGCGAGCGAGTACGCGGCGATATCGGACTGATGCGCCTTGACCTCGCCCCAGGTGATCTCGCCGTCCCCGTTGTCGTCCAGGCCGATGGCGAAATCGAGGTCGCGGAGGGCGATGTCCCACTGTCCGCGCACGTCGGCACCCTCGACGCTGATGGCGAGGTAGCTGTCGCTCGGCTTGTGCGCCCACGCGCTTGGAGCGGCAAGCGCGAGCCCCGCCGCAAGAATCGCTTTCGTGACCGCGTTCATCGTTCGAGCGCCTTGAGTCGTTGCGCGGTCGCCCGCAGACGCGGGTCTTCGTGACCCGAGCGCTCGAGCCAGTCGAGCGCCCCCTGCGCGGCGTCGGGGTCCTTCATCGCAAGGGCCGCTTCGAGCAGGATGCGCGCATCGCGCGGCTCGCGCTGCAGCTTCCAGTTTTCCCGCGCCAGGGCGAGCGCCTTTTCCTTGTTTCCGAGCAGAGCGAGGTTGAAGCGCGCCTCCTCCTGCTGGTGCAGCTTGTCCCCTCGCAGCGCCGCGGCTTCAAAGCGGGACCTGAGCGCCTCGATGTGCTCGCCCGCCTTCGGGGCTTTCAGCGCCTTCTCGGCAAGCGCAAGACGCAGCAGCAGGATGTCCGACCTTACCCAGTCGATCAGCAAGGGGACGACCTCGTCCGGGCGGCCCTGGTCGAGGAGGAAATCGGCATACGCCGCCAGCAGGAACTGGTCGTTGATCGGCTCGAAATACGCGGCGCGAAAGTGCTCTTCGGCTTGTTTCGCGTTGCCCATGCGCAGGGACATCTCGGCGAGCCGAGTGAGCATCCAGACTCTAGTCTCCGGCGAGCGGTCCTCGTCGCGGGCGAACGCCTCCGAGAGAGCACCGTACGCCGCGGCGGCCTTGCCCGTGGTGCCGTCGAGATAGGCCGAACATCCGATGGCGTAGAGGTCGGACGCGACCTTGCCCAGCGCGAGGCAATCCTTGCGCGCCTCCGAGTAGTCGGCCTGCACCATGTGTATCGCAGCTCGCCAGGACCAGGCGGTGGCGTTCTGGGGATCTTCGCGCGTCGCGGCGCCGAGGTCCTGCAACGCGCGCGAGAAATCGTGGCTGTACTGCTTGAGAATTCCGCGCATCACGAGGACGTCGAGCGGCGGCGCCGGCAGATCCCACCAGGGCTTGAGCGCCGCCTCGGCGTAGCCCACGTAGCGAGGGTCGCCCTGCGCATTCGCCAAGGCGAAGTAGCGCTCCGCGAGTCGAACGGCGGTTGCCCGCTTGCGCGGGTTCGCGACCAGCTCCGCCCGCAGCTGGCGCAGCTCGCGGGCGACCGGATCGTTTGGCCGCACGGGCAGGCGCTCGAGCACCACCGAGTCGTCCTTGGGCACGTAAGGCGCGGCGTGGGCACCGACCGCAAGCAAGGCGAGCGCGAGGGTGCAAAGCCAATCAATGCCCGTGCCGATGGTGTATGTCCGGATAGTGGTCATGGCTGTGGCTCATCGGTACGTGACCATGAGCATGCGAGTGGGGCTCGCTGCCTTCCCAGGCAAAGGCGTGCTCGTGGCGGTGATGCTCGTCGTGCATGTGAGAGTGCGTGTGCCGGTGTGCCTCGTGATGGTGCAGGTGCCCATGGCGTTCGGAGATGTGCAGAATCACGCCGGCCGCAATCAGGACCGAGGCGAGCCAGAAAACGGTGTCGGGGACCTCGCCGAGAAGAGCGAACGCCAGCGCCGCGCCGATGAAGGGCGCAGTTGCAAAATAGGCGCCGGTTCGCGCCGTACCGAGCAGCCGAAGCGCCACCACGAACAGCGCGAGGCTCACTCCATAGCCCAGAAATCCGACCAGCGCCGCGGCGAGCGCCGATTCCAGTGCCGGTCGCGCCGCGCCCAAAGCGACCGACGCGCAGAGGTTGACCGCTCCCGCCGCCAGCCCCTTGATCCCCGCGATCTGGACGGAGTCCCCGGCCGAGATCTTTCGCGTCAGATTGTTGTCGATGGCCCAGCACAAGCAGGCACCCGCAACCGCGAGGGCCGGCAGTGAGGCCGAAATCCCGCCCGATGGCCAGCTGAGCAGCAAACCGCCGAGGACGATGAGAAGCATGCCCAGCATCACACGCCTGTCGAAGTTTTCCTGGAACACGAACCACGCCAGGATTGCCGTAAACACCGCTTCCAGATTCAGCAGGAGCGACACCGTCGACGCCGCGGCCGCGGAGAGGGCGAACATGAGCAATACCGGCCCAAGCACGCCGCCAGAGACGATGGCGCCGGCCAGCCACTTCCAGTCGGCGGCCGCGAGCCCGGCCCGTCCGGAGTGGGGCCGAATCCAGCGGCGCAGCACCAGCCACAGGCCGAGCCCCAGTCCCGACCCGGCGTAGAGAAGCCCGGCGAGCATGAGGGGAGCGATTTCCCCGACGAGCAGCTTGGCCACCGGAGTGCTCGCCCCAAAAAGGGCCGCGCCGAAAAGTGCGTAGGCGATCCCCGGATTCACCTCAAGACCTCGCCGCGAAGTGGGCCGAAACGCATCCGTGGCCGGAGTCCCAGGTGGGTCGAATCATTCGCATTTTCAACTATATATGATAGGATACGCCGCGGTTAGCCTGTTACCGGTGACCGGACCATTCTAATAACGCTCAGAGGAGACGTTGAATGAAGAAGCTATTGTCGTTGTTGGTAGCCGCGGTCTTCGCGGTGTCGAGTGGGTTTGCTGTCGCGGCGTCCCACGCCGGTGCACCGATGAAGAAGGACGAAATGAAGAAGGGTGACGGCAAGGACACAAAGAAAGCGAAGAAGAGCGACAAGAAGGCTGCAAAGAAAGACGAAGCGAAGAAGTAAGCCTTTCGACGTACCAAGAAAGGGCAGGAGCGATTCCCTGCCCTTTTTTATTTGCCGTGCCCAGGCCGGTCTATCCCGGGGCGGCGGTTTCGCGCTCGACGATCTCCTTGTGCACGGCCGCCATGTCGAGCTCCTTGCCCTTGGCGATGATTTGCTCGAGCGCAGCTCCCGGCAGCGCACCGGCCTGCGAGAACAGGATCACCTTCTCCCGGAACAACATCAGAGTCGGTATCGATCGGATGTTGAAAGAAGCCGCCAACTCCTGCTCGTCGTCCGTGTTCACTTTGCCGAAAACAACGTCGGAATGCTTTTCCGAGGCCGCGTCGAACACGGGAGCGAACCCCTTGCACGGGCCGCACCAAGGCGCCCAGAAATCGACGATGACCATGTCGTTGCCGTTTACGATCCCCTCGAAGTTGTCCTTCGTCAAAACGACCGTCGCCATGCAGGAATCTCCAGATTCTCGGGAGCGGAAAGTATAGCAGGAGCGCCTAGCCCACCGACTTCAGGAACAACGCGATCGAGCGCCAGAATTCGGGCTCGCCTGCGATGCTGTCGTGATCGGCGTTGGGGACCTCGCGCCAGGTCTTCACGCCGCGCCAAGCCTCGAACAAGGCGCGCGAATGCGGGACCGGTATGATCCGATCACCCGTAGCCGCCAAGCACAGCAGCGGTGCATCGACCTGCGGTGCGCGAGCGATCGAATCGAATCGGTGGCGCAGCATGAACGAGATCGGCAAGAAGGGGTAATGCCGCCGCCCCACCTCGACCAAGCTGTCGTAGGGCGACACCAAGATCACTCCGCGCAATGCGCGCTCCGCGGCGAGGTGCACCGCGACTCCGCTTCCCAGGCTGCGGCCCATCGCGACGATGCGCTCGGGATTCACGCCCTTGTGCCCCCTTGCGAAGTCGTAGATCGCCAGCGAGTCCGCGAGCAGCGCTTTCTCCCCGGGCCTGCCTTCGCTCTCTCCATAGCCGCGGTAGTTCACGAGCAGCAGCGACCAGCCGGCAAACTCGTCGGCGACCTCGGTCAACCAGGACACTTCCTCCGCATTTCCCCCGAAGTAGATGACGAGCGGCGCCGGGTTGCTGCCGCCCCTCACCAGCCAGCCGCGGAGAGCGGTGCCGTCCGCGGCGGCAATCGTGACCTCCTCGATACCGGCGCGCAGCGCCGGCCGGGATTCGAGCGGGCGCGGGAAGAAGATCAGGCGCTCCTGAAAAAGCCACATGAGTAGCGGGACGCAGACCGCGACGCCGACCAGGATTTTTACGGCTGAGCCGAGCATCAGTGCAGTTTCACCCTCGGTTCGGTGCCACGCTTCAGAAAGCGCGCCAGGCTGTCCAGGATCACGCCGACCGGCCCGTGCAGTGCGTAGAGATGCATCTTGTACAGCGACAGGTACATGATCCGCGCGAACCAACCCTCGACGCGGTAGCTTCTGCCGGAAAGGAACCCCATCAAGGATCCGATCGTGCTGAATTCGCCCAAGGACACCAGTGATCCGAAGTCGCGGTAATGGAACGGCGCGAGAGACCGACCGTCGAGGCGCCGCTCCATCGAGCGAAGAAGGTGGACAGCCTGCTGGTGCGCCGCCTGCGCCGCCGGGGGCACCGCCGGCTTCCCGCTCTCGCGGGGAAACATGGAACAGTCGCCCAGGGCGAAAATATCCGGATCGCGCGTCGTCTGCAGTGTCGGCAGAACCACCAGTTGATTGATGCGGTTGGTCTCGAGCCCGTCGAGATTGCCCAGGACATCCGCGCCCTTGATTCCCGCCGCCCACACCGTGAGATCGGCGGGGAAAGAGCTCCCGCTCCGAGTTTTCACCTCGGTCGCCGTGATTTCGGTCACCTGCTCGGAGCTAGCGACCCGGACGCCCAGATCCTCGAGCGCCCCGGTCACCGCCTTTGCGATGCGCTCGGGCAGCATCGGCAGTATCCGGGCGCCGGCGTCGAGCAGTGTGATCTGGAGGAAGCGCTCGGGCTCGATGTTCTCGAGGCCGTAGGCCGCCAGAACGCGCGTGGTGTTGTGCAGCTCTGCGGCCAGCTCGACCCCGGTCGCGCCGCCGCCGACGATGACCACGCGCAGCCGGGCCGCCGCGCTTCCGGCCCGGTAGTTGGCCTGGATGCAAGCGTTGATGAGGCGCCGGTGAAAACGGTCGGCCTCCGCCGCGGATTCCAGCGCATAGGCGTGCTCCTCGACCCCGGGAACGCCGAAGGTGTTCGCGACGCTGCCGATGGCGATCACCAGCGTGTCATAGGGTAGAGTGCGCCGCGGGATGACCTCGCCGCCGCGCTCGTCGACGGTCGGCGCCACCGCGATCTCGTGGCGCTTCCGGTCGAGCCCTTCGAGGGCCCCGCACCAAAAATTGAAATGATGCCAACGCGCCTGGGCAAGGTAGTCGAGCTGATGTGCGTGT
This sequence comes from Gammaproteobacteria bacterium, assembly GCA_041499545.1. Taxonomy (GTDB): domain Bacteria; phylum Pseudomonadota; class Gammaproteobacteria; order Burkholderiales; family SG8-39; genus VBDM01. The sequence goes on from JBGQKK010000028.1 coordinate 15,485, forward strand.
ATGTCCATGCTTCCGGCCGCGACTTCGTGCAACAGAGGCTTCCACAGATGCGTTTCGTTCCTGTCGACCAGCGTGACCGCGGCGCGCCCGCTGCCGGCGAAGCGGTCGCCGGCGCGGGTCGCGAGCTCCAGGCCTCCGGCGCCTCCGCCGACGATGACGATATGGTGTGGACGACTCATGCTCTCAGGGTGACCGACGCAAGGCTGTTATGATTTTCCACGCAGATTATGCATGACTCGACGAAGCCCTATCGGGGGCGGTTCGCACCCTCGCCCACAGGCCCGCTGCATTTCGGCTCGCTCGTCGCGGCGCTCGGCAGTTGCCTGGATGCGCGCCGGAACGCAGGCGCGTGGCTCGTACGCATGGAGGACCTCGACCGGCCGCGCGAGGTGAAGGGCGCCGCCGCCGAAATTCTCCGGACGCTCGAGGCCTACGGATTCGAGTGGGACGGACCCGTGATGCGACAGAGCCGCCGCGGCGCGGCGTACGCCGCCGCGATCGAGCACCTGGAGCGAGAGAGAGCGGTATTTCCCTGCGTGTGCACCCGGCGGGAGATCTCGGACTCGGCGCTCGAAGGGACGGGCGAGCCGGTCTACCCCGGCACCTGCCGAAATGGAATTCCGCTCGGCCGCCGGGGACGCGCAATCCGGGCGCGCGTCGGCGACGCCGTGATCGCTTTCGACGACCGCCTGCAGGGCCGCGTCGAGCAGAATCTGGCCGACGAAGTCGGCGATTTCGTGGTTCGGCGCGCCGACGGCCTGTTCGCCTATCAGCTGGCGGTCGTGGTGGACGATTTCGAGCAGGGGATCACCGACGTGGTGCGCGGAGCAGACCTGCTCGCGTCCACGCCGAGGCAGATCCTGCTGCAAGGCCGGCTGGGGTACCCGACCCCGCGGTATCTGCATCTCCCGGTCGCGGTGAACCGCAACGGCGACAAGCTCAGCAAGCAAACGCAAGCCGCGCCGCTCGCGCCGGGGGAAGGTCCCCTTCAGCTCTGGCGCGCCTTGCGCTTCGTTGGCCAGGAGCCGCCGGCCGAGCTGAAGAGGGAACGGGTCGCGAGCCTGTGGGCTTGGGCTAGGGCGAGCTGGTACGTCGCCAAGATTCCAAGGCAGCGGAGCATCTGCGAAGAACCCCGCGAGAGCGACGAAAGAGGTGTTATTTAAAAACAAAGAGTTATATGTTTGTGTTCGCTGACTGACCTTATATAAGGCATTGTTTGTTAACAGTGTTCTCTAATGCCACTCAAAAACATACTGCAATGCACAAATTATTCTTGACACGCTTTGCTGCTTCAGTACAATAGCAATTGTTGCAGTGCAATAAACCATGTCCAAACCTGCCACAAAGCTGAACCCCGTAACGGACTACTCTTGGAGAAAGACTATGTACCTCACCCCTGAACAAATCGCCAGCGCGAACAAGACCG
>JBGQKK010000029.1:0-16738 GCA_041499545.1 Gammaproteobacteria bacterium
CCGCCTCGCGCTGGCGCTCCCAGGACTCGCCCGGCGGAATGTTGTACGCGAGGTATTCGTGCGGGATACCGCGCATCAGGCCGGCGACCAGGCGTCCGCCGCTCATGCAGTCGAGCATCGCGTATTCCTCGGCCACCCGTATCGGGTTGTTGAGCGGGACGAGGTTGCCGACGATGGCGATCTTCACCCGCTTCGTCGGGTACGCGAGCGCGCCGCCGATGAGATTGGGATTGGCCATCATCCCGTAAGGGCTGAAGTGGTGCTCGTTGCAGCCGACCCAGTCGAAGCCGCAGGACTCCGCGTGGATCATGCTCTCGACGTAGCCGCGGTAGAGCGCGCTCGCCTTCGCCGGGTCGAAGTAGCGGTTGGGGAACGGCCACTCGTGCGACTCCAGGTCCAGATGCGTGTAGGGCATCAGGTGGAAGAAGGAGAATTTCAACCGTGCTCCCCGTTTGTCTCTGATCGAAGAATACAATAGGAGGGCGATTTCGGCCCGTGAATTTCATGAACGCGAAAACTCTTCGCTGCCCGCTCTTGCTCGCGGCCTTGTCGCTGTGGGCGGCGTCCGTGCAAGGACAGACGTACCCGGCGAAGGTGGTCAAGCTCGTCGCGCCCTATTCGAGCGGCGCGGGGCCCGCGGTATTCATGCGCGTGATGGCCGACCGGCTGTCGAAGACCTGGGGCCAGCAGGTGATCGTGGATGCGCGGCCCGGCGCGAGCGGCTTCATCGCGATCGAGGCGGTGAAAAACGCGGCGCCCGACGGCCACGAGCTGCTCGTCGTGAGCAACGCGCACGTGGCGATCAATCCCGCGCTCTACAAGAAGCTGCCGTATGATCCCCAAGGCGACTTCGTGCCGGTCGGCCTGATCTATCACACGCCGTTCTTCGTGACGGTGAAGAGCGACGGGCCCTACCCGAGCGTGCCCGCGCTCATCGCGGCCGCGAAGGCGAATCCGGGCAGGATCACCTACGGTGCGTCGTACGTGGGCGCCCCCTCGCATCTGGGGGCCGCCGATCTCGCGTACCGCACCGGCACCCGCATGACCCTCGTCCCGTACAAGGATCAGTCGCAGATGTACGTGTCGATCGCCAACGGCGAGCTCGACTGGGCGCTCTCGACGCTCGCCTCGGCGCTGCCGCTCATGAAGGCGGGGCGAATCAAGCTCCTGGCCATCGCTGCTGCCCGCCGCTCGGAATCGGCGCCGGACGTGCCGACCATCCGCGAGGCCGGTGGACCGGACTTTGCGGTCGATTCGTGGCTTGCACTGCTCGCGCCGCGCGGGACGCCTCCCGCGCTGGTGCAGAAGATCAACGCCGATCTGAATGCGGCGCTCTCGGCTCCGGAGGTGCTGGAGCGCATGAAGGTCTTCGGGTTCGAGGCGCTGCCGGGGACGCCCGAGCAGCTCGCCGAAGCCATCCGGGCGGATACCAAAACCTACGGGGAGCTCGTGCGCCTCACCGGGGCGACCGCGGACTAAAGCGCCCGCTCTAGGATCGCGACCCCGCGCCTCCCCGGGAAGCGACCAGCTCCTGATACCGCCGCTCGAGCTCGCGCGCCTGCTCTTCCGACTTCGTGTGCTGGGTGACGTCATTGATCACCCCGAGCCGCGCGGGCCGGCCGTCGAAGTCGATATTGAACGCAACGATGTGGACGTGGATCTCCTCGCCGCTCTTCTTGCGGTGCCGCGCCGCCCGCTGCATGTAGGAGCGGCTCTCGTCCTGAAAATCCTTGACCAGCTGGGCGATATCCTCGGGGTAGCGCAACTGCTCGGCGGTCATCGCGAGGAACTCCTCCCGCGTGTAGCCGTAGTGGTCCACGGCCGCCTGGTTGACGGCGAGAAAGCGCAGCGTCTGGTTTTCCACTACCCACATCGGATTCGGGTGGATGTCGAACAGCATCCGGTAGCGCTGCTCGCTCTCCTCCAGCGCCTTCTGCCCTCGCGCTTTGTCGGTGATGTCCTTGCCGATGCCATGATAGCCCGTGAATTTCCCGCTGGCATCGAAAATCGGCTCGCCGGTCACGCTCAGGTAATGAAACTCGCCGTTGCTGTCAGCGCTAAGGTATACGAAATCGCTGAACGGCTCGTGCCGCTCGAGCTTCTCCCGATGTTGCTGCCACACCCTCTCGGGGAGCGGCGCCAATCCCGGAAGCTCCCAGCGCGCTTTGCCGATGAAGAACTCCTGGCCGATCCCCCGTTTTTCCACACCGGGCAGCTCGACGAAGCGGAAGTTCTCGTCCTGCACCCAGTACCAGTCCGAGCCCAGCTCCACCATGCGGCGGAACCGCGACTCACCCGCCTTGAGCGCCTCCTCGGCGGTCTTGAGCTGGGTGATATCGTGAATCAGGACCACGAAGCAAAGCGGCGCGCCGCCGCGGTCCCACATGACCGTCCCCTCGACGCGCGCCCACAGGATCGAGCCGTCCCTGCGGGCATAGCGCCTCTCCTGGGAGCGTGCCCCGGAGAGCGCGGCGAGCAGCTCAAGTTGGCGGTCCTGGCCGGCTTGCGCTTCGTCGACGACCGTGATGTCCTGGATGTCCTTCTGCAGCAACTTCCGCTCGTCGTATCCGAGCATGCGGCACAGGGTCTCGTTTACGCGCAGCAGGTGGCCCTCGGGCGACCCGATGGCGATCCCAACCCCCGCATCCGCGAACAGGGAGCGAAACAGGGTCTCGCCGTCCGGCATGGTAGGCCCATCCCGGCGATCCGGCCCCTTGGCATTGCGATCTGGCCCTTTCATGGAATCCCGAGTCCCCTCTGAGGAAAAGCGCGTCCTTGCCACCCGCGCGGCCTCATGAAAAGAAGCAAGTCTCGCACCTGGCCCAGCGTTGGGCAATGAAATATGTTACGAAACAAGGCCCACTGCGACCCAAGGGGAGTCTCAGGGCTTCCGGCGACGAGGAAACCGGCCGATAATCCGGGGCAATTGCCCACACGGGAAGCCACATTATGAGGCCGCGCACCATCGGGGTCATCACGCTTGTCCTGGCCTTTGCCACGTTTCACCCCCACGACGCCTTTGCCCAGAGCTATCCGGCGAGACCCGTGCGTATGGTAGTCCCGTTTGCCGCCGGCGGCGCGGTGGACACGGTCGCACGCGCGCTCGGCCAGAAGCTCGCGGAATCCTGGAAGCAGCCGGTGCTCGTCGACAACCGGCCGGGCGCGGGCGGAAACATCGCGGCCGACGCCGTAGCCAAGGCCGCCGGCGACGGCTACGCGCTGCTCATCACCACCCAGGGTTTTGCGATCAGCCCCAGCCTGTACAGGAAGCTGCCGTTCGACGCGACCCGGGATTTCGCTCCGGTGACCCAGCTCACTTCCTCTTTCCTGGTTCTCGTTTGCGCTCCGCAGATGCCGGCCCGATCGGCCCGGGAATTGATCGCGCTCGCCAAATCCAAGCCTGGAACGGTCAACTACGGCTCGACCGGCGTCGGCGCGCCGCCGCACCTGCTGGGCGAGCTGCTCAAGAGCACGACCGGCATCGACATGCTGCACGTTCCCTATAAAGGCGACGCGCCGCTCACCCAGGCTCTGCTTGCGGGCGAGGTGCAGGTCGCGTTCATGCCGCTCGCCGGCGTGCTGCCGCACATCAAGTCGGGCCGCGTGCGCGCGCTCGGGGTGAGCGGCAAGGTGCGATCGGCGGCGATGCCCGACGTTCCCACCTTCACGGAAGCGGGCATACCTTTCGAATTCACAGGCTGGCTCGGGATATTCGCCCCGGCCGCCGCCCCGCGCGAGATCGTGGTTCAGATCCAGCGGGAGATCGCGAAGGCGATCGTCGCGCCCGACCTGCTCGAGCGATGGCCCGCCTGGGGCTACGAGCCGGTGGGCAATACGCCGGAGCAGTTTGGGACCAAGGTCGTGGCCGACATGGCCATGTACGCGAAGGTGATCCGCGACGCGGGCATCCCCCTCCAAGACTAGTTCGCTAGCGTCCCAGGGAATCGTTCAGCACGTGCGCGAGCCGCACGCCGGCTCTTCTGATCTGGACTTCGATCACCGGCGCCGCGCTCGCGTAGTAGTCCTGCCCGATCGCCACCACGCCCGCGATCTTGTGGCCGCAGGAAGCCGCCAGCGGCGCATAGACGTGCTCGCGCGCGAGCGCGTGGCTCTCGGCGATCCAGTCGGAAATGGAGCCCTGTTCCCAGGTTCTCCGGTCGCTATCGGCGATCGGCGCCGAGACAAACGCGCGCTCGCCGCCGCGCTCGGCGACCCGCCTCGCCAAGAGATGCACGTCCCAGACCGCGTGTAGATTCAGGCTGCCGTAGGGCGGGTTGTCGCGCTCGCCGAAGAACGACACCTGCACCTGGTTGCCGCCGCGGTCCCCGCGGTTGGCCGCGTGCAGCGGCTGGTGGATGTCGCCGACGAGATGCACGACCCACTTCAGCGCTTCGTTTCTCACCCGCGGCCGCGAGCGCGGGTCGCCCAGCACCTCGATCTGGCGCGCGAGCTGCGCCGAGGCGCAGCGGCCGCCGCGGCAGTAAGTGGCGTATCCGGCGGCCCGGCACAGCGAAACGTCGTCGTAGTGCCAGGGGCCGCGACGCTTGCCCCATTCGAAGTCCTTGATCTCGTCGGCCCAGTTCGCGACATCGCCGAGCGTGCGCCGGCCCGAGGGCTGGCCGTCGGCGAGGCGGTCGTCCCTCAGCAATTCGGAGATGTGTGCCTGCGTCTTCGCGGTCAGATACCCCGCCGCGATGTCGCCGACCATGCGGTGGCCTTCCGGCCCCCAGGCGAGGGCGCCCCGCGCCAGGGAAAGCGCGAGCAGCGCGCAGAAGACCCGCGAGCTCAGCAAGGGATCGTTACGACGGTCACTGCGGCTGAAAGCCGATGTCGCGCATGAGCTTGCCGTACTTGGCGTAGTCGCTCTTGATGATGTTTCCGAAATACTCCGGCGATTCGGCGACGACGATCAGCCCGCCTGCGACCAGCTTCTCGCTCACCTCCGGCAGCTTGATCGCGCGGTTGATCTCCTCGTTGAGCTTCAGCACGATCTCGCGCGGCGTGGCGGCGGGCGCGACGTAGCCGAACCAGCCGCCGGATTCGTATCCGGGAACGTCCTCCGCCGCCGCGGGCACGCCCGGCCACAGATCCACGCGGGTCTTGTTGGTGATCGCGAGCAGGCGCACCCGGCCCGAGCGCGCGTGAGGAGCGAGCGCCGTAATGCCGTCGATCGCCGCCTGCACCTGGCCGCCGATCACGTCGGTGACGATCTGCGCCGAACCTTTGTAGGGAACGTGCGTGAACGTGAATCCCGCCATCACCCGCAATTGCTCGAACGCAAGATGCGGAAACCCACCTTCGCCGTTGGTCGCCACCGTGAGCCTGCCCGGGTTGGCCTTGGCCCACGCGACCATTTCCCCGACCGTCTTGAACGGCACCTCAGGGTTGGCGACGATGCCGAGGTAGTTGGTCGTCGAAACCGCGATCGGCGCAAAATCCTTCAGCGCGTCGTAAGGGATGTTCTTGCTGGTATGCGGGAGCACCACGAGATTCCCGCCCTGCCCCGCGGCGATCGTATAGCCGTCGGGAGCGGCCTTCGCAACGAAATCCAGGCCGAGCATTCCGCTCGCTCCCGGCTTGTTCTCGACGACGATCGGCTGGCCCAGGCGCTCGGTCATCTTCGGCGCGATCAGCCGCGCCATGATGTCGGTGGTGTTGCCCGGCGGGAAGGGAATCACGATCTTGATCGGCTTGGTCGGATAGGACTGCGCGAGCGCGGCGGGGGCGAAGCCCAGGGCGAATGCTGCGATCAGGAATACACGGAGCGGTCTCATCGTTGCTCTCCCCATCCGAATCCGACAATTCCTCATTTTACGAGCGGTGAGCGTCACTGTCATTGCGTCGCGCGGTGTCCAAACGCAGCGCTTTCGCGAGCCACGACGAAACGATCGCCTGGACCGCTTCCTCACGCCCGTTGTAGAAATGATCGCACTCGGGAACGATTTCCACGTCGCACGGACCGCCGGCGCGCGCCTTGAACTCCTCGGCGGGGTAGTTCTCCCGCGATTCCTGGTCGCCGCGCAGGTAGAGCGTAGGGCATTTGATCTTCAGTGCGAGCGCGAGCGCGTCGGGCGTTTCCGTCAATCGGTCCAGATAGCTCTCGGCGCTGATCGCATACCACCATCCGGGCATCAGCATCAGCTCGCGTCCGCGGCCCGATGCGACGAGCTCCTTCGCTCTCGCGTTGAATTCCTCGATGCGGTTCTGCGCCATGAGCCCCGCGCGGCTGGTGCGCTCCATGATGTTCTTGCCGCCCAGGTGCGCAGATAACAGCACGAGCGCCGGCGTCTGCGGATGCTCGGCGACGCGCTGCACGGCGAGCATGCCGCCGTTCGAGTGCCCGATGATCACCGGGTGCGGAAATCCGCGCCCTGTCATCCAGCGTGCCGCGCTGCGGTTGTCTTCGATGCCCTCGCGCGCGGTCTGGAAGGCGCCGCCCTCCGGAGTGCGGCTATTGCGCGTGGAAAGAATATCGTGCCCGCGGCGGTTGAAAGCGAGGCAGGATAGGCCGAGCTTCGCCAGCGCCGGCGGCAGGAAGCGCATCGCGCCGACATAGAAATTCATGGTGTTGCCGTGAAACAGCAGCGCGCCGCCTACCGCCTTGCCCTCGGGCTCGTAGTACAGGCCGTCGAGCGGGCTCGTATCGGTGGGAATGGAGACGAGCTCGGTGCGCATGGATGGCGCACCAGTGTACCTCAGGGATCAGAGCAGTTCGACGCCGAATACATCACGCCAGCGCGATCGGCCTCTCGGACATCAGGCCGTGCGTTCGATGTGCTGCAATTTCCGTTCGCGATTCAGGCGGTAAAACCGCCGCAACTCGGCGATCGCCGCGGCGTGCGCGGCGGAACCGGCAAGCCGCAGCGAGCGCGCGAGTCGCCGGCAGAACCGCGCTGCATAGGAGTTTGCCCGCCGGTACATTGCCACCCGATCGCCCGCGAGGGCGGCGTCCACACGGGCGTGCTCGAACAGCAGGTGATGCAGCTCGACCGGGAAACGCCCGGGGTTCTGCTCCCGCAGCAACCACAGGCTGCTGACATACTTGTCGATCTCGCCCTGCAGCTCGAGCTCCAGCAGAGTGACGGGCCTATCGTACGCGGCATTCCTGGCGAGATAAGTGAAGTGGCTCACCCCCTCGAGCGCGGTCCAGTAGTCGGCGATGTTGCCCTCGTGAAGCGCCTCAAGCGGATCGGACGACGCCAGGCGCTGCAGCACGCCGGGCTCCAGATACAGACTGACCCAGAGCGTGCCGCCGTCCTCGGCGACCAACACCTGCTCGTCCGCGTCGTTCGCGCCCCGCGCCGGCGGAAGCCGGCTGCGGTCGGTGACCAGAAACTCGGCCACGTCGTGCGTCAGCGGCACGTCGTAGATGTCGCCGAGCAGTTTCTGCAGCGCCTGCAGCACCATGCGCTGGTTTTCAATGCATCGGCAACGCGACGAGTGCCGCCTCGACCCCGAGACGCCCGGATTCGTACAGGTGCTCGGCCCGCGCGAACAGGGTCAGCATGTTGACGACGTAATACTCGGTCTGCTCCTCGACGGCAAGGCGTTGGTCCGCGAGCACGCTGCGCAACGCATCACGGAAGAATTCGGTCAGGTTTGTGACCGTCACGACGCTGCCGGGACCGATGGCCGCCTGCACGAACACCTCCCAAGTAGTCGATGGACCTACTATCACCCTAGTGGATCGGATTTTGGGCGCCCAGTTCCGCGAAGGCGTGACGAATTCCCGCAGATCCGTGCCGTCAGCTACGCTGGCAGCCGCTCGCGCCGTCTGCTGACCGCAACCCGCCGCACGAGAGCTAGGCTGCGGGTATCACGGGCAGTAGCAGGTCCGCTTGCCGTTTCGCTCCGAAGTGCAGCGTGACCTTGCCATTGAAAACCGCCGGCGGCCGGTCGGTCGGATCGTCGTGGATGAAAGGCCCGCAGCCGCGCATCGGGTTTTTCATGTTCGAGAGCGACGCGGCGTCCCCGCCGTGCTCGTAGTCTCGCCCGCGTATCGTCAGCGCAACGCGGTAGCCCGCCGGCACGACGATGCAGGTCGGCCAGATCTCGATGTCGAGCTCGTAGACTTGTCCGGGAACGAGCGGCTGCTTCTCGTCGTGGGCGTGGAAGGGACGGTAAGGCAGCGAGCGTTTCGCGTCGAGCTTCCTCTGCGAGGCGCGCAGCCAGCCCTGGCCGACCGGCGTCTTCGGATCGAGCGCGCCCTGGAAGAGAACCTCCCCGCCTTTCGGATCGAACACCCGCAGCACGGCGAAGATGTCCGTGTCCGCGGTCGAGGAGGAAACGAAGACCTTCAGCGCCGAAGGTCCGGTGATCTCGGTTTCGCGCTCGAGCGGAGTCGTGGAAAAGGTGACGCCGTCCCCGGTGGCCTCGTACGAGATCGTTTTCTCGGAGCTCGCAGGCGCCGGTGAAAGGCGCATCGAGCCCGGGTCGAGATGGAAGCGCGTCCACTTCGTGCGCGCGAGCGGCCATTCGTGCTCGTGGCGCAGGACGAATTTTTCCCCCGGATGGCGCACCTGCAGCTGCACCCGCGGCTGAGCGTCCCAGCCGTTGTCTTTCCCTTTCAGGAAATGATCGAAAAAGCGCTTCTGCAGTGCGACGCCGTAGTCGGTGTAGAACGGCGCCCAGTGCGAGCCGCCGTGCACCTCAAGCCACTTCTGCTTCGAGGCCGCGCCTGTGAAGCCTTCGAAGTTGCCGCGCGTGTGCAGGCCCTGCCCGCCCCAGTTGGCGGCGGAAAGCAGCGGCACCGTCACCTTCGACAGGTCGGCGGTGCGCTCGCGGTAGTAGGGGCCGTCGAGCGGGCGCGACAGGATCTCCTGCCACATGTTCTCGCGGTTCTTCTCGAGCTCCTCGGGCGCGAGCGTTTCCGGGCCGCACACCAGCTCGCCCGTGACGCGGCTCTTCGCGCCGCGCTCGCCCTGGCCATGCTGCACCGTCTTCACCTGCATGTCCTGCCAGTTTTTGCGGAAGGTGCAGATGATGCCGCCGTGGCGGTTGCCGTCGCGGTAGCTGTCGCTCCAGCCTTCCCACACGCAGATCGCGGCGAGATGCGGCGGCTGCGACGCGGCCGCGCGCCACTGGTTGCTCGCGTAGTAGGAAATGCCGTTCATACCGACCTTGCCGCTGCACCAGGGCTGCCGCGCGGCCCACTCGACGCACCGGTGGATGTCGCGCGTCTCGCGCGCGTTGTTGTGGCACAGGTACCCCGGCGAGCGCCCCGCGCCGCGCGAATCGACGCGCACGCAGACGTAGCCGTCGGGCACCCATTTTTCCGGATCGACGACTTCCCAGTTGGCGTAGCGGTTGCTGCTGCCCGCAACCGCGTCCGGATAATCGCGTGCCATGATTTCCCAGGCCGTCTTGTAGCCCTCCTGGAAGGCGAGTCCCTTGCCGTACGGACCGTAGCTGAGGATCGCGGGATAGCGGCCCTCGACCTCCGGCCGGAACACGTCGGCGCGCAGCACGAGGCCGTCGTCCATCTCGATCGGAACATCCCAGTCGATTCTCATGCGGCCGTGCGGCTCACCGCGTGATCCGTTTGTTGGCGAGATCCAGCCGATCGGCAAGGTTGCGCAACAGGGCGCGCGTCAGGTAGAGCTGGGCGCCCAGGCTCATCTTGCTGACGGCGTCGGGACGGAATTTCGCGAGCAGGAGCTCGGTCGCGGATTCCACGGTGGCGTTGCGCGGCACCTCGCCGCCGCGGATATAGGCCATCTCGCCGAAGCACTCGCCCTCGTTGATCATGTTCAAGAGGCGGCCCTGACGCGTGACCTTGGCCTGTCCCCTGCCGACGAAGTAGAAGCTCTTGCCCTTGGCGTTCTCGCTCACGATCGTCTGATTGGGCGGCACGCGCCCCCAATCTCCGGCCCGCGCGAGCTCCCAGAACTCCGTGTCCGAGAGGCCCGCGAGCATCTCGACCTTCTTCAGCACCATGTATTTCTCGGTGTCGGGTATCGCGGCGGGGGGGAGCACCTCCTGCACCGCGTTCGAGAGCGCCAGCGCGAAATCGCTCCAGGCGGGAAAGCGGTTCTCGGGCTTCTTCGCCATCGCGCGCGCGATGATGGCATCGAGCGACTTGGGCAGGCCTGCTCTCGCCTTGCTCGGCGGAACCGGGTCCTCGCCCCGGATCTTCAGCCCCAGGGCCTCGAGCGTATCGGCGGTATACGGCTTCTTGCCGGTGAGCAGCTCGTAGAGCACCACGCCGAGCGAGTACATGTCGCTGTGCGAGCCGACTTCCCGGCCCGTGACCTGCTCGGGCGACATGTAATAGGGCGAGCCCATCGCCGCGCTCTGCACCGCCTGGCTCTTGCGGAGAGTGGCCGCGCCGAAGTCCGAAATCTTCACGTCGGTGCCCTCGGCGATCATCAGGTTCGCCGGCTTGATGTCGCGATGGACGATGCCTTCCTTGGCCGCGTATTCGAGCGCCCCGCAGCACTTAAAGGCGATCTGCAGCACGTCGGCGATTGGGAGGAGCTTGTCGGGTTTGACGTGCGCGGAGAGATCGCCCCCCTTCACGTACTCCATGGCGATATGGCCCGATTCTTCCGCCACCACAGCATCGAGAATCGCCACGATATAGGGATGCCGCAGCTTTCCGGCGAGCGAGGCTTCGTTCTGGAACTGCGTGCGGTACACCGCGCCGAATTCGGGATCGCGGAACACCTCGGGCTCGATCGTCTTCAAGGCGACCTCGCGCCCGGTGAAAGTGTCCCTCGCGAGGTACACCATTCCGGTTGCGCCCTTGCCGATCGCGCGCTGGATCTCGTACTTGCCGACCTGAAGGCTCAGGTCCAACTGAAGGGCAGGTTCCGACACGCGCTCTCCCGTTTCACGCGGCCATGGTAGCGAGGATTGTGTCATATCCGGGAGAAAGGCGGGCGGGCTGCGGTTCACCACGCAAGGGCAATCAGTGCTCTTGTCAATTCAACGAGGCCGGCGAGAAAAGAAAGAACGGCGGTTGCCTCCGGCCACGGAAAGTTTCTGCTCTTGGCAACCGTTTCCTGAATGATCGGAGCCTTCTTCGGCGGAGAAAAGAAATGGAACGAGCGGGTCATCGCCGGCATGACGCCGGAGATGAACAAGGGCAGGCACGCGTAGAGATAGGCCGTCCCCTTGCCGCTCAGCCAGGCCGCAAGCGCCGCCACCGACAGCATCAGGAGAACGTTCTGAAAGATGTCGAGAAGGCCGTAGGCCTTTCTGAGTCTTTCGTTGAGCCCCTTCGAGGAGATCCCTAGGGAGGCAAGCAGCACGAGGGTGCCTTCAAAAACGCTCTTGCCCCAACCGGTCTCGATATCCGATACGCCGAGCGAGATATGGGCGCTCCGGAACTCCACGTGGAGCTCGCACCTGCGGTGCTCCGCCGAGACGAGCACGAGCTCCACCCGCACGTGCTCGAGCTCCGCCAGAGAATGAGGATCGATGACCTTCCAGGACTGCGGCCCCTCCAGGTCCGTGGTCTTCCCGGGGCTGATCGCCCTTGCCCGGATCTTCCTGGACGCCGTGGGCAATCCCGGCTTGAAGTCGACCAGCGCCTCGACCAGGGTCTTCAGAAGCGCCTTGGAGATCGTCCGCGGCGCATACGCCTCTCTGTATTGAGTCCGGACGCTGGTCATTAGAGAATAGGAGCATCAAACGTCGCATCCCCCTGAGCAGCGTTTTATGATCGAAGTTGCACCCATTATCGGGCCGCTGCAAATACGCCGTGGCTATCGCTCCTTCCCTATACGAGACAAATGGCACATTTATTCCGTGATGGGCCCCGGACCGGCCAATAAGATGTATCAATTTGTGAGAGTGTTGGGGCTTCACTGTCGGGTCAAGCCCGACGCGACCTGCGGACATCTCCTCGCGCTTCTTGCGCGCATCGGCGTGCTGGCGCTGGCGCTGCTTGCCGAGACCGCCTCGGCGCAGTATCCCGTGCGGCCGATCCGGCTGCTCGTACCCAACCCGCCAGGTGGGGCGAGCGACACGATCGCCCGGATCGTCGCGCCCGCGCTGGGAGCTGCGCTCGGCCAGCCCTTGGTGGTCGAGAATCGCCCGGGCTCCAACGGGAACCTGTCGAGCGAGCTCGCCGCCCGGGCCGCGCCCGACGGCTACACGCTCCTGCTCGGCCAGGACAGCCAGATCGTCATCAGCCCTCACCTGTACGCAAATCTGCCTTTCGACACGCTGAAGGACCTCGCCCCGGTAGCCACGCTGATCACCACGCAGATGGTGCTCGCGGCCAACGCGGCGCTGCCGGTGAAGGACCTTCGCGAATTCCTGGAATTCGCGCGGCGCGCGCGGCCGCCGCTCGCCTACGCCTCGATCGGCAACGGCAGCCAGCACCATCTCACCATGGAGATGCTCAAGGCGCGCGCCGGCATCGAGCTGGTGCACGTACCGTACAAGGGGGGCGGACCTGCGACGGTGGCCCTGCTCGCAGGAGAGGTTCCGGTGATGTTCGGCGGAAACTCCGTGACCGCGCACATCAAGGCGGGCAGGCTGCGCGGACTCGCCGTGGCGGGAAAGAAGCGATCCGCGGCGTTTCCCGACCTTCCTACCCTGAGCGAGTCTTATCCAGGTCTGGAGGTCACCGCCTGGCTCGGCATCTTCGCCCCCGCCGGAGTGCCCGCTCCGGTGCTTGCCAAGCTGCACGACGAGATCAACCGGCTGCTCGCGAGCGCGGAGTTGCGCGACAAGGTGCTCGGCGTCGGCGGCCTCGAGCCCTTCATCTCGACGCGCGAGGAGTTCGCCGCGCTCATTCGCGCCGAATACGCGAAATATGGCGAGGTGGTTAAGGCGACCGGCGTCAGGATCGACTAGCGGCGCGCCGTCCGTTCTCGGGCACGCCCTATCCGCCGCGCGTCGCCTTCCACGCGGTCGACTTGCCGGAGGACTTGAGCGTCCCTTCGATGGCGTCTCCGATCACGCGCCCGCGGTATTCCGCGCCCCCGGCCGTGAACCTGATCTGATCGCCGCTCAGGGCGCCGCGGGAAATCGGCGCCGACACGTTTCCGGAGCTGAGCGTTCCGGAGACCTTCTGGAAGTCCTGCTTGAAGACCAGCTCGCCCTGCTCGGTCTGCCACTTTCCCTCGACGCGGGCAGGCACGATCCACAGGTACGCCGTGCAATAGGTATCGCAGCCGAGCTCGGCGGTCTGGTCCGGCTCCCACTCGCCCATCCGGAAGGTGTTCGAAACGATGCGGGTCCCGGGCTTGAGACCGAGTATCGTGGGACGCAGCCTGAGGTTGAGGTCGGTCAGCAGGAACAGGGTGATAACGGTGGCCTTCGTGAGGTCGGTCTTGAAGATGTCCGCCTCGACGAAGTTGGCCTTGCCGGCGACCCCGGCCTTCTCGGCGTTGCGCTTGGAGAGCGCGACCATGTCGGGGTTGTATTCGACGCCGAGCGCGCTCGCGCCGCGCTTCGCGGCGGTGATCACCGTGCGGCCGTCACCGGAGCCGAGGTCCATCACGAAATCCTTGGACGTGACCTTCGCCATGTCGAGCATCTTGTCGACCAAAGTCTGCGGCGAGGGCACCCACACGACGTCCTTGCCCGACTGTCCGACCTCGGGCTGGAATTCCGCCTTGGGCGTCTGCGCCGAGGCGCACGCCGCAATCGCGGACAGAATCAGCGTTGACAACCATAGCCTCGCGGGACGCGATACGGACATTTTTCTCTCTCCAGTATTGGGGAAAAAACGACCTGCTTGAACCGACGCAGGGCAGATGATCGCCCTGCCCGGCTGCCGCCGTCAACCTCGGCAGGTGCCTGGAAGGTATTGCGGGGGGACCGGCTGTGTGGTGTCGATAGGAGAGCCGCAGCGCCACGATCTGATGGCGACGCCCCCTCCCGTGGGAAGATTGCCCGTGTTGTCGAGGGGAGCGAGGGTGACGTCGTGGAAGTCGATCCTGAGGTCGTTGAACCCCCGCAACGAAGCCTTGATCACGCCGACGTCATCGACTGTTATCGTATCCACGTAAGTGGACACGTTGGTCGCCTCGCACCCCCAGTTTCCGGCGCCCGGCGGATCGCCTCCCGACTGATACAGCTCGCCGACCTGGTTCTTACAGCTGCTCAAGGAAAGAATCGCTTCGGACATCTTGGCGCGGACCGAATTCGTCCTCACGCCCGGCAAGACCAGCGCCGCGAGCACGCCGATGATCATGACAACGATCATGATCTCGACTATGGTGAATCCAGTTTGGCCGTGTCTTCGCATATCCCCCCGGACGACTGCAAGCGTCATGCCAGATGCTCGACGGACAGATAAACCTCTGATATGCATTATGAAACAGGTCGAGTTCGATCGCAAGCGACCCGACCGGGGTCTGAGCCCTCGGCCGGATTTCGGCAGAAACTGACGCCGCAGAGCACTTGCCGCCGACGCTAGCGCGTGGCTTCGATTCGCAGGCCGGCGTGCTCGATCACGCGGGCCCAGGTCGCAGCGTCCTCGCGGATCACGGCGGCGTACTCGTCGGGCGTGCCCCCGGCGGCCTCGGCACCTTGCGCGGCGAGCTTCTCCCTCATTTCCGCGGCGCGCACGATGCGGGTCGTCTCGGCGGCGAGCCGCGCGATGATCGGACGCGGCGTGCCCGCCGGAGCGAGCAGGCCGTACCACGGACTCACCTCGTATCCGGGAACGCCGGACTCGTCCACCGTCGGTACCTTGGGCAGCTCGGGCGAACGGCTCGAGCCCGTCACGGCGAGCACGCGCAGCTTCCCCGATTTGAAGTGGGGCAGCACCGCGGGGATTCCCAGGAAGGCGATCTGGATCTGTCCTCCGATCAGGTCGGCCGTGGCCGGCGCCGTTCCTTTGTACGGTACGTGTGTGAGCTCGATACCCGCCATGGCGGCGAACAGGGCTGCCGACAGATGCGGCGTGCTGCCGTTGCCGCCGGAGCCGTAGTTGATCGCGCCGGGGCGAGCGCGGGCGAGCGCGATCAATTCCTTCACCGAGCGCGCGGGCAGCGAAGGATGCGCGACGAGGGCGTTGGGCGCTCTCGCCATCAGCGTCACCGGCGCAAAGTCCCGCTCGGCGTCGTACGGAACCTTGCCAATGAGCGGATTGATGATGAGGCTGCCCGGACCGGCCGAGAGCAGGGTGTAGCCGTCGGGGGCGCTCTTGGCGACGAAATCCGTCCCGATGTTGCCGCCCGCGCCCGCGCGATTCTCCACGATCAAGGGCTGTCCCCAGGTTTCGGTGAGCTTCTGCGCAATCAGGCGCGCGATCATGTCGTTCGGCCCGCCGGGGGCGAACGGCACGACTACGCGGACCGGCCGGGCGGGATACGCCCGCCCCGAGCCTGCCGAAGGGTCCTGCGCGTAAACCGGGCAAGCGAGCAGGACCGCGGACAGGCCGGCGCTGACAGCCGCGCAAAATTTTGTCATAGTCTGCATCGGAGGAGAGTCCTGTGCATCCGCGCAAATTGCGTATCGTTGTTCCCGCTCTCGCCGCGCTTCTCGCGGGCGCGAACGCAAGCGCCTTCGCGCAAGCCTACCCCAATCGCGCGATCCACATCATCGCGCCCTTCCCCGCCGGGGGCGGCTACGATTTCCTGTCGCGCCTGCTCGGCGCGGAAATGACCAAGACCTTCGGCCAGCCGGTGATCGTCGAGAACAAGGCGGGCGCGAACGGCAACATCGGCACCGATGCCGCCGCCAAGAGCGCGCCCGACGGCTACACGCTGCTCATGGGCGGCAACAGCCCGCTCTCCCTGAACGTCGGCCTGTACCCCAAGCTGCCCTACGACCCGGTGCGCGACTTCGAGCCGATCGCGCGCGTCGCGACTCAGCCCAACCTGTTCGCGGCGAATCCGAAAGTGCCGGTGAAGTCGGTCGCCGAGCTGGTGCAGTACGCCAAGGCGAACCCCGGCAAGCTCACCTACGCCTCGAACGGCAACGGCAGCCCGCAGCACCTCGCCGCCGAGCAACTCAAGCGCATGGCGGGGATCGACATGGTGCACGTGCCCTACAAGGGCGCGGCGCCGACGGCGGCGGCGCTTCTCGCGGGCGAAGTGTCGGTCGCTTTCAACATCATCCTGCTGCCGCTGCCCCACGTGCAGTCGGGCAAGCTCACGGGACTCGCGGTGGCGAGCTCGAAGCGCTCGCCGCTCGCGCCCGCCATCCCGACGATGGCGGAGCTCGGCTACCCGATCGACATCGACACCTGGTACGGCCTGGTCGCGCCGGCGGGCACGCCGAGGGAGATCATCGCGAAGGTGAACGCCGAGACGGTGCGCATCCTCAGCCTGTCCGATCTCAGGGAGAAGACCCGCAGCCAGGGCATCGAGCTCGCGGGGAGCACGCCGGAGGAATTCGGCGCGTTCCTGAAGGCGGACATCGCCAAGTGGACCCGCGCGATCCGCGAGATGAACATCAGCATCGACTGACATGGAGGCCCGGTGATTCTCGACGTCTTCAACCACTTCATGCCGAAGAGCATCTTCGATCGCCTGAGCGCGCTCGTCCCTGGGCACGTGACGCTCACCGCCTTTCCCGAGCTGCCGACCCTGTGGGACGTCGACGCGCGCCTGAAAATGATGGACGAGTTCGACGGCTTGCAGCAGGTGCTGTCGCTCGCCAATCCTCCGATCGAGATGCTGGGGACACCGGACAAGACGCCCGATCTCGCGAGGATCGCGAACGACGGGCTCGCCGAGCTTTGCCTCAAGCACCCCGACCGCTTCCCGGCTTTCATCGCCTCGATGCCGATGAACAACGTCGAGGCCTGCGTGCGCGAGGCCGACCGGGC
>JBGQKK010000030.1:0-16518 GCA_041499545.1 Gammaproteobacteria bacterium
CCGGCTTCCTATTCGGCCGTGCTCAACGCCACCAGTCCGCTCTTCGGCGCCCTCTTCGCGGCATTGTGGCTGAACGAGCGTCTCACGCTTCGCCGGGTGGCCGGCGCTGTGGCGGGCATGGCGGGAGTGGCGCTGCTCGTCGGGTTCGGTCCGGTCGCATTGGACGCGAATGTCGTCCTCGCCGCGCTCGCCGCGATCGGCGGGGCATGCTGTTATGCGCTTGCCGTCGTGTATACGCGCCTCAAGGCCCGCGGGATCGAGCCCTTCGCCGTCGCGGTTGGTAGCCAGGTCGGAGCGGCGCTCGTACTCTCTCCCGCGCTTGCCCCGTGGCCGGGCGCGGAGCTGTTCACCCTGGGCGTCGTGGCGAGCGTTTTGGCGCTGGCCGTGGCCTGCACGGCGTTTGCCTATGTGCTCTATTTCCGCCTGATCGCCGACGTCGGGGCGGCGCGGGCCCTGACCGTCACTTTCCTGATCCCCGTGTTCGGCGTGCTGTGGGGCGTCCTGTTTCTCGGCGAGCCGCTGAGTTTATTCATGCTCGCGGGCGGGGCCCTGGTGATCGGAGCGACCTGGCTGGTCGCCGGGGAGACTTGAGGCTTGCATCACTTGGCCTGCGCCCCGAGCAGACCGGCCTTGTCGAGCGCGCCGACGATCACGTCGACGAACGCGCGCGTTTCCCCCTCGACATCGGTCGAGGCGGCGGTGCGCGTGCGCGCGGTCCAGTCGATGCGGTCGGTCGCGACATCGGTCAGCGCCGTCTGCGCAACGTAGACGCTGTAGACGCGAACGTCGGTGCGGACCGGATACGCCATACTCCAGTAGGAGCCGTACCAGCCGCGGTAGCCGCCCCAGCCGCCGCCGTAGAACCAAGGGTCCTGGTAGACGAAGGCCTCGCGCTCCTGCCCGATCACCGCGGTCGACAGCAGGTGGGTGGCGCCCGCTTTGCGTGCCGCCTGCTGCAGGCGCTCTACGCTGTCGCCCTGCAGCGCGCCCGGCACAAGCTCGTAGCTGCGCAGCGCCTTGACCCCGCGCGCACCGAGCCGCGTGACCATCTCGTCCTCGTAGATGCGGCGCACGGTGTCGTCGCGCGCGACGCCGACCACCAGCACCGGCCCCTGCAGGCGCTTGCCGGCGAACTCGGGGTGGGTCCAGCTGCCGTCGAGCGTGGTCGTCGCGCAGGCGACCAGCAGCAATGCGATCAGGAACGTCCAGAGGGCGCGCGACTTGAATCGAAACAACGACATCTTCGGCATCTGTTCCATCCCCAGCCGGGATTCTACCCACGGTTGTACCCTCTGTAGCAGAAGGCGGCTCGTAGTACCCAACCCCACCGCAATCCTCGTCCAACGATCTCTGCGCACGCCGGTTTGATGCAGGTCAACGAACAAGTCGTAGTCTTCGCCAGAATCCAGGCATGTTCCAGGTGCGCATCCACGGCCGCGGCGGCCAGGGGGTGGTGACGGCGGCGGAGATGCTGTCGATCGCCGCGTTCCTCGAAGGCCGGCACGCCCAGGCCATCCCCAGCTTCGGCTCCGAGCGCACGGGTGCGCCGGTAGTCGCCTTCTGCCGCATCGACGACAAGGAGATCCGCCTACGAGAGCCGGTGCTCGAGCCCGACGCGCTCATCATCCAAGACCCGACGCTGCTGCACCAGGTGGACGTGTTCGGCGGCCTGCCGCGCGACGGCTACGTGCTGATCAATACCTCGCGCACCTTCGAAGCGCTGGGCGTGGGCGAGTTCGCCCGCAGCCTGCGCGCCGAGCGCCTGTGCACCGTCCCGGCCACTGAGATCGCCCTCGAGCACCTCGGCCGCCCGCTGCCCAACGCCGCACTGCTGGGCGGATTCGCCGCAGTATCCGGGCGCATCTCACTCGATTCGGTGGTGGCGGCTATCCGCGACAAGTTCAAGGGCGAGGTCGCCGAGGGCAACGTGGCCGCGGCGCGCGCCGCCTTTGACCACGTGCGCAACGAGATGCACGAGGTGAGCCATGCTCAAGCAGACTGAAGGCTCGCGCGCGGTCGCGGAAGCGGTCGCCCTCTGCCGGCCGGAGGTGATTTGCGCCTACCCGATTTCGCCGCAGACGCATATCGTCGAGGGGCTGGGCGAAATGGTGAAGTCGGGTGCCCTCGCGCGATGCGAATTCATCAACGTCGAGTCCGAGTTCGCTGCGATGTCGGTCGCCATCGGCGCCGCAGCTGCCGGCGCGCGCGCCTACACCGCGACCGCGAGCCAGGGGCTGCTGTACATGGCCGAGGCGGTGTTCAACGCCTCCGGCCTGGGGCTGCCGATCGTGATGACGGTCGCCAACCGCGCGATCGGCGCGCCGATCAACATCTGGAACGACCACACCGACGCCATGAGCCAGCGCGACTGCGGCTGGATCCAGCTGTTCGCGGAAAGCAACCAGGAGGCGCTCGACCTGCACATCCAGGCTTTCCGCCTGGGCGAAGAGCTGTCCCTCCCGGTCATGGTGTGCATGGACGGCTTCATCCTGACCCACGCCTACGAGCGCGTGGACGTGCCGACGCAGGAGCAGGTGGACGCATGGCTGCCGCCGTTCGAGCCGCGCCAAGTGCTCGATCCGGCCGAGCCGGTCACGATCGGCGCGATGGTCGGCCCCGAGGCCTTCATGGAGGTGCGCTACCTCGCGCACGCCAAGCAGATGCGCGCGCTCGAACTGATTCCCGCGTGGGCGGAGGAGTTCCGGCGCGCCTTCGGGCGCGAGACCGGCGGGCTGCTGCACACCTACCGCACCGAGGACGCCGACACGGTGGTCGTCGCGCTGGGCTCGGTGCTGGGCACCATCAAGGACACCGTGGACGAGATGCGCAGCAACGGCGAGAGAATCGGCGTGCTCGGCATTACCTGCTTCCGGCCCTGGCCGCATGCCGCGGTGCGCGCGGCGCTGGCGCACGCCAGGCGCGTCGTGGTGATCGAGAAGAGCCTCGCCGTCGGCCTGGGCGGGATCGTTTCATCGAACGTGCGTACCTCCTATACCGCGAGTCCCGACGCCGTGCATGCCGTGGTCGCCGGCTTGGGCGGGCGCTCCATCACGCGAGCCTCGCTTGCGCGCGTGTTCGGCGCCGCGCTCGGCGGCGGGCTTGAGCCGCTCACTTTTCTCGACCTGGACCGCGGCCTCGTGGACCGCGCGCTGGCGCGCGAGCGCGAGCAGCGCCGCTCGGGGCCGATCGCCGAGGGCATGCTGCGCGACCTCGGCGTGGTCGCCGCTCGCATCGATTAGGGGGCGGCGATGTCATTTCAGCCGGTCAAGTTCTACCACACGGGCACCTTCACCGTCGGCAACCGCCTGCTCGCTGCCGAGGAGCGCTCGGTGCAGGCGAACATGCGGCGCACCAATTCGCTCAACTCCGGGCACCGCGCCTGCCAGGGCTGCGGCGAGGCGCTCGGCGCGCGCTACGCGATCGACGCCGCGATGGAGGCGACCGGCAAGCGCTTGATCGCCGCCAATGCGACCGGCTGCCTCGAGGTGTTCTCGACGCCCTATCCGGAGACCTCGTGGCAGATTCCGTGGATCCATTCGCTGTTCGGCAATACCGCGGCGGTGGCGACCGGGATCGCCGCCGCGATGCGCGTGAAGGGCCAGAGCGACATCCGAGTCGTGGCGCAAGGCGGCGACGGCGGCACCATGGACATCGGCTTCGGCTGCCTCTCGGGCATGTTCGAGCGCAACGACGACGTGCTCTACATCTGCTACGACAATGGCGCCTACATGAACACCGGCGTGCAGCGCTCCTCCGCCACGCCGGCGGCCGCGCGCACGGCCACCACCATGGCGGTCGGCGAGGAGCCGGGCAACGTCTTCGGCCAGGGCAAGGACCTGCCGGCGATCGCGATGGCGCACGGCATTCCGTACGTGGCGACCGCGACCGTCGCCGAGCTGCGCGACCTTGAAGCAAAGGTCAGGCGCGCAATGGAGTTCCGCGGCGCGCGCTACATCCATATTTTCGTTCCCTGCCCCCTGGGCTGGGGACACGCGGCGCACGACACGATCCGCATCGCGCGGCTGGCAAAGGAGACCGGCGTGTTCCCGGTGTTCGAGGCGGAGCGTGGCGAAGTGGTGTCGGTGTCGAAGATCCGCAGGCGGCAGCCGGTCGAGGAATACCTCAGGCCGCAGAAGCGCTTCGCGCATCTGTTCGGCAAGACGCCGCGCGCGGACGTGATCGCGCACATCCAGGAAATCGCCGACCGCAACATCCGGCGCTACGGGCTGATCGATGACGCAGAGGCGGGTCCATGATGCGCAAGCCCTTCGCCATCACGCTCGACCCCGGTTCGAGCCTCGCCAACCACACGGGTACCTGGCGCACCACGCGCCCGGTGTATGTCGATCGACTGCCGCCGTGCAACAACGCCTGCCCTGCCGGCGAGAACATCCAGGGCTGGCTGTACCACGCAGAGTCGGGCGACTACGAGGCGGCATGGCGGCTGCTGACGCAGGACAATCCCCTGCCGGCGGTGATGGGGCGCGTCTGCTACCACCCGTGCGAGAGCTCGTGCAACCGCGCGAGTCTCGACGCCCCGGTCGGCATCAACTCGGTCGAGCGCTTCCTCGGCGACGAGGCGATCCGGCACGGCTGGCGCTTCGCCGCGCCCCCCGCGCCCTCGGGCAAGCGCGTGCTAGTGGTCGGCGCCGGCCCTTCGGGCCTCTCGGCCGCCTACCACCTCGCCCGCCTCGGGCACGCAGTTGCGATCCACGAGGCGGGCCCGGTCGCCGGCGGCATGATGCGCTTCGGCATCCCGAAATACCGACTGCCGCGCGAGGTGCTCGAAGCCGAGGTGCGGCGCATCGTCGGCCTCGGCGTCGAGCTGAGGCTCAACACCAAGGTGTCGGACATCCGCGAATCGATGCGTGCGGGCGCGTTCGACGCCGCCTTCCTCGCGGTCGGCGCGCACATTGCCAAGCGCGCCTACATCCCGGCCGGCAGCGCAGCGAAGATCCTCGACGCGCTGTCGGTATTGCGCTCGATGGAGGGTGCGGACAAGCCTCTGCTCGGCCGCCGCGTAGTGGTGTACGGCGGTGGCAACACCGCGATCGACGTGGCGAGAACCGCCAAGCGCCTGGGCGCCGAGGAGGCGATCATCGTCTACCGTCGCACGCGCGAGCGCATGCCGGCGCACGACTTCGAGGTCGAGGAGGCGCTGCAGGAGGGCGTGCTCATCAAGTGGCTCTCGACCATCAAGCAGGCCGCCGAATCCTCGATCACGGTGGAAAAGATGGTGCTCGATTCCGACGGCAGCCCGCAGCCGACGGGCGAGTTCGAGACGCTGGCCGCCGACTCGGTGGTGCTCGCGCTCGGCCAGGACGTGGACCTGTCGCTGCTCGAAGGCGCGCCCGGGCTGGAGGTGAAGGACGGCGTGGTGCGCGTCGGCCCGGACATGATGACCGGTTGCGCCGGCATCTTCGCCGGCGGCGACATGGTGCCCGCCGAGCGCACCGTCACCGTCGCCATCGGCCACGGCAAGAAGGCGGCGCGCCACATCGACGCCTGGCTGGGCGGCGCGCGCTACGCCCCGCTGCCCAAGCACGAGCCGGCGACCTTCGAACGGCTCAACCCCTGGTACTACGCGGACGCGCCGAAGACGGTGCGCCCGGTGCTCGACATCGTGCGGCGCCAGTCCACCTTCGACGAGGTGGTAAACGGCTTGGACGAATCCAACGCGCTCTACGAAGCGCGGCGCTGCCTGTCCTGCGGCAACTGCTTCGAGTGCGACAACTGCTACGGTGTGTGCCCGGACAATGCGGTGATCAAGCTGGGGCCGGGCAAGCGCTTCCAGTTCAACTACGACTACTGCAAGGGCTGCGGCATCTGCGCCGCGGAATGCCCCTGCGGAGCGATCAAGATGGTCCCCGAGGAAATATGAAGAAAGCCAAATTGCCTGCGGGGCGCGGCGGCATCTCCCTGCTACGCGACCCCTTGCTCAACAAGGGCACCGCCTTCACGCAGAAGGAGCGCGCCAGGCTCGGACTGCGCGGCCTGCTGCCGGCGCACGTGCACACGCAGGAGGAGCAGATGCAGCGCAGCCTCGCGCACCTGCGCGGGCTGCAGAGCCCGCTGGAGAAGTTCATCGACCTGAACGCCCTGCACGACCGCAATGAGGCGCTGTTCTTCCGCATCGTCGCCGAGCATCCCGACGAGATCATGCCGCTCATCTACACGCCGACCGTGGGGCTCGCCTGCCAGCAGTTCGGCAACATCTTCCAGCGGCCGCGCGGCCTGTTCATCGGCGCCAACGATCGTGGCCGTATCGCGAAGGTCCTGCGCAACTGGCCGGAGCGCGACATCGGCATCGTCGTGGTCACCGACGGCGAGCGCATCCTGGGCTTGGGCGACCTGGGCGCGAACGGCATGGGCATCCCGGTCGGCAAGCTCTCGCTGTACACCGGATGTGCCGGCGTGCATCCGCGGCGCTGCCTGCCGGTGGTGCTCGACGTCGGCACGGACAACGAGGCGTTGCGCCGCGACCCGTTCTACATCGGCCTGCGGCAGAAGCGCCTGCGCGGCACGCGTTACGACGCGCTGCTCGAAGAGTTCGTCCTGGCGGTGCAGAAGGTGTTCCCCGGGGCCCTGATCCAGTTTGAGGACTTCGCCAACACCAACGCCTTCCGCCTGCTGCAAAGCTACCGCGACCGGGTCTCCACCTTCAACGACGACATCCAGGGCACCGCGGCAGTGGTGCTGGCGGGCCTGATGTCCGCGCTGCGCGTCACGGGCGGCGAGCTCCGGGACCAGCGCATCCTGTGCCTCGGTGCGGGCGAGGCGGCGACCGGGATCTGCGACCTGTTGGTGGCCGCGCTCGTCGAAGACGGCCTAGCCTCAAGCGAGGCGCGCCGCCGTTGCTGGCTCTTCGATTCGCGCGGGCTGGTGGTCGCGGGCCGCACCGACCTCGCCCATCACAAGCGGCCCTACGCGCACGAGCACGCCGGCATCGCCGATTTCACCGCAGCAGTGGAGGCGCTCAAGCCCACCGCGATCATCGGCGTGGCGGCGGTCGGCGGCACTTTCACCCAGGCGGTCGTCGAGGCGATGGCGCGCCATCACGAGCGGCCGATCGTGTTCGCGCTGTCGAACCCGACCTCGAAATCGGAATGCACTGCCGAGCAGGCGTACCGCTGGTCCGGCGGCCGGGCGCTCTTCGCCTGCGGCAGCCCGTTCGACCCGGTGACGCTCGAAGGGCGCCTGTTCGTGCCGCGCCAGGGCAACAACTCCTACATCTTTCCGGGCGTGGGCCTGGGCGTGATCGCCAGCAGCGCGCGGCGCGTCACCGACGAGATGTTCCTCGCTGCGGCGCGCGCGCTCGCCCGGCAGACGACGAAGGCCGACCTCGAGCAGGGCAGCTTGTACCCCGCGCTCAAGCGCATTCGCGACGTGTCCGCCCACATCGCCGCCGCCGTGGCCGAAGTCGCCTATGCGCGCCGCCTGACCACGCAGCGCAAGCCAGCCAAGCTGCTGGCCTACATCCGCTCGCAGATGTACGAGCCGGCCTATCCAAAGTACGCGTAGAGCGGCTAGCCGCCGGCCGCCTTCCTTATCGCCCGCCACACCCTATCCCTCGTCGCCGGCATGTCGAATTCCTTTACGCCGAGCGGCGCCAGGGCGTCCATGACGGCGTTCATGACCGCCGGCAAGGCGCCGACGGTACCGGCCTCCCCTGCTCCCTTCACTCCGAGCGGATTGAGCTTCGTCGGCACGGGGTTGCTGCCGACTTCCATCGAGCAGACATCGTCCGCGCGCGGCATGCAGTAGTCCATGAACGAGCCCGTCAGCAATTGGCCCGACTCCGGGTCGTACTCGATGCGCTCGAACAGCACCTGCGACAGACCCTGGACGACGCCGCCGTGGATCTGGCCTTTGAGCGTGAGCGGATTGATCACGGTGCCGACGTCGTCGACCACCGTATAGCGAACGACGTCGACGACGCCGGTGTCCGGGTCGATCTCGACTTCGCACACGTGGCAGCCGTTCGGGAAGGTGTGGTTCTCGGGAGAGAAGGTGCCGCTCTCGTAAAGCCCCGGCTCCAGGCCCTTGGGCAGCTTGTCCGGGTCGTACGCGGCCTTCGCGACTTCCTTGATGGTGACCGAGCGGTCGGTGCCGGCGACCTTGAACTTTCCCGCGTCGAACTCGACGTCGGGCGCGGCGGCTTCCATCAGCTGCGCCGCGATCTTCTTCCCCTTGGCGATGATCTTGTCGGCGGCGATGACCAGCGCCGTTCCCGCGATCGCCATCGAGCGCGAGCCCATGGTGCCGACGCCGTAGGCGACTTTCTCGGTGTCGCCGTCGACGTAGGCGACGTCTTTCGGATCGAGTCCCAGCCGCTCGTTCACGATCTGGCGGAAGCTCGTCTCGTGGCCCTGCCCTTGGTTCTTGCTTCCCATCGCAAGCGTGGCCGAGCCGCTCGGATGGAAGCGGATCTCGGCGTATTCTAATCCCGGTGACGAGGCACGCTCGATGGCGTTGATCACGCCGATGCCGCGCAACTTGCCGCGCTGCTTCGATCCTTCCTTGCGCTTCGCGTAGCCGGCCCAGTCCGAGAGCTCGAGCGCCTTGTCCATACCGCTCGCGAAGTCGCCGCAGTCGTAGGTGAAGGCGAGCGGCGTCTTCCAGGGCATCGAAGTCGGGGGGATGAGATTCTTCCTGCGCAGCCCGAGGCGGTCGAGCCCGAGCTCGCGCGCCGCGTCGTCGATGATCCGCTCGATCAGGTAGATCGCTTCGGGTCTGCCGGCGCCGCGATACGGCGCCGTGGAGTTGGTGTTCGACATCACCCCGGTGATCTTCACGTGCGCCGCCGGGATCGCGTACACGCCCACCACAGCGCTCACGCTCTGGAAGGTCGAGAGGAGGTTGCGGTCCGAGGACACGTACGCGCCCAGGCCCGCGAGCGTGCTCACCCGCAGCGCGAGGAACCTGCCGTTCGCGTCGAGCGCGAGCTCGATCTCGCTCACGTTGTCGCGCGCGTGCTCGTCGGCGAGCAGCGCTTCGCTGCGCTCGCACACCCACTTCACCGGGCGGCGCAGCTTCTTCGCCGCCCACAGGACGAGGCGATGCTCGGGATACTGCGGCCCCTTCGCGCCGAACGCGCCGCCGATGTCGCCGGCGATGATGTGGATCTTGTGCTCGGGGATGCGGAACACCGATCCGGCGAGGAGCGTTCGCATGCGGTGCGGATACTGGACGTCCGCATAGAGCGTGTACTTGTCTTCGGCCGCCTCCCAGCTCGCCACCGCCCCGCGCGTCTCCATATACTGGGCGTGCACACGCGTGATCACATAGCGGCGCTTCACCGTGTGCGCGGCAGCCGCGAACGCGGCCTCCGTCGCGGCGCGGTTTCCCAGCTCGAAGACGTTGGAGACGTTGTCCGGGCATTCGTCCCAGACGGCGGCCGCACCCGGCTTCACCGCTTCCGCGACCGAGGTGACCGCGGGCAGCGCCTCATACTCGACTTCGACCAGCTCTGCCGCATCCTTCGCCTGCGCCAGCGTCTCCGCAACCACCATCGCCACCGGATCGCCGACCGAGCGAACCCGGTCGCGCGCGAGCACCGGGTGCGCACGCCAGAACATCGGCGAGCCGTCGGGACGCGAGCGCTTGAGCGCCGGCGAGGGCCCGCCGAAGCCCTCGCGCGCGTAATCCTCGCCGGTGAACACCGCGGCGACGCCGGCAGCGGCGGCCGCGGCCTTTGTGTCGATGCTGACGATGCGCGCGTGCGCGTGCGGCGAGCGCAGCAGCACCGCGTGCAACTGCCCCGGCAAGCTCACGTCGTGGACGAAGCGCCCCTCGCCGCGCAGGAGGCGAGGATCCTCGAAGCGCGCGACCGCCTGGCCTATACCGAACTCACCCACTTTCTACTCCGGAACGATTCCGGCGGCGCGGACGACCTTCCCCCAGCGCTCGATTTCCTCGGGCAGGAATTTCGCGAGGTACTCCGGACCGCGGCGTTCGGGCGGAACGATCTCCAGCCCCAGGTCCTCCAGGCGCTTGCGCAAGGCGGGATTGTCGAGCATATCGTTCACCGCCTTGCTCATCTTGCGCACGATCGCATCGGGCGTTCCTTTCGGGAAGAAGAAGGCATTCCACACGCTCGCCTCGACCCCCGCGAGGCCCTGCTCGCCGCTGGTCGCGAGGTCCGGAATGACCGAGGAGCGCTTCGCGGCCATCACCGCGATACCCTTCACCGTGTGCGCCTTCGCCTGCACCGCTCCGGTCTGGATGGTGTTGCACATGTAGTCGATGCGGCCCGCGATCAGGTCCTGCAGCGCCGGCCCTTCCCCGCGGTAGGGGATGTGCGTGACCTCGACGCCGATCGCGTTGTTCAACAACACGCACGGAAGGTGCGTTCCCGCGCCGACTCCCGCCGAGCCGAACTGCATCTTCGCGTGATTCGCCTTCGCGTAGGCGACGAACTCCTGCAGGTTCGCGACCGGCAGGTCCTTGCGCACGTCGAGAATCCGCGGCGACTCCGACACCAGGCCCACCGGCGTGAAGTCGGTCGCGGCGTTGTACAGCGGCTTCTTGTTGACCGACTGGCTGTAGGCGTGCGTCCCGGTGTTGCCGATGAGGAAGATATGGCCGTCGGGCTCGCCCTTCGCGACACGCGCGCTGCCGACCATGCCCGCCGCCGCGCCCATGTTCTCCGAGACGATCGGCTGCCCCAGGATATCGCTCAAGGCCTGCGCCTGGATGCGCGCGCTCGCGTCGACTCCGCCGCCCGGAGCGAAAGGAATGACGAGCGTGATCGGCCGTGTCGGCCAGGCCTGCCCTGAGCCTGCCGAATGGGTCTGCGCCGCGGCCGGAGCGCTCAGGGCGAGCGCCAGCAGGCTCAGATATATCGTGTGAAGCCGCCGCATACTTCGACCGTGGTTCCGGTCATGTAGCTGTTCTTCGCCGAGACGAGGAAGGCGGCAACGTTGCCGATCTCCTCCGGCTCGGCCCAGCGGCCGAGCAGCGTCTGCCCAGCGATGCCCGCGCGCACCTGGTCCGCGGTGGTCCCGCGCACTTTCGCCATCGCTTCCGCGCGCGGGCCCCACGATTTGACGTTGGTGAAGCCCGGGCAGATGTTGTTGACCGTGATCCCAGCCGCCCCGAGCTCGGCCGCCGTGAGCTTGGAAAAGGCGATGATCGCGGAATTCGTCAGCGCGGTGCTCCAGGCTCCCGCCAGCAGCTGCTTGCCGGTGACGCCCGACACGTTGAGGATGCGCGCCGCGCGCGCCTTCTTGAGGAAAGGCAACGCGTGCTTGGTCGTGTGCACCGCCGCCATCAGCTTCAGGTTCAGGATCTTCTCCCATTGCTCGGCAGTCAGGCTATCGAGCGTCCCGGGAATCAGGCCGCCGACGTTGTTCACCAGGATGTCCATGCCGCCGAGTTGCGCTGCGGCCTCCGTCGCGAAATGCTTGCAGCCCTCCTCGCTCGCGAAATCGGCGACGACCCCGACCGCCTTGACGCCGAGCGCCTGCATCTCCTTCACCGCGGCGTCCAGACCCTGCGCCCCACGCGCCGACAGCGCGACGTTGCAGCCCTCCTTCGCGAGCGCCGCCGCGATGGCATGACCGATGCCCTGGCTCGAGCCGGTGATCGCCGCGTTCCTGCCCTTGAGACCCAGATCCATGAACGTTCTCCTATTCTCGATTATCGATGCGTTTGGTGAAGGCGCGCACCTCCGTGCTCGCCCAGGTCCCCGACTTGTCCAGACAATAGATGATGAAGTGCACGTCGGTTCAGGACTCAGTCTAGAACTCAGTCTACAAGAGCGGCGGGCACGTACACGTGGCCCTCGAAAATGCGCCGCGCGGTGCGCACGAACGAGGCGCGCTCGACGACCGGCGCGGGACCGGAGCGGTCGGTAACGAGGTCCACCTCGATCCGCCCGGAGGGATGTTCGATCGCGAGGACCCCGCCCGAGAAGCCGCGCGGCTCGATGTAGCGGTTCGCTACGGTTCCGGGCAGCACCGCGGCCGTTGCGACGGCGAGCGCGCCGGTCACGGCGTGCGTTTTGTGGCAGGCGTGCGGCGTGAAGTAGCGCGAGGCGATGTTCCCGCCCCGGGCGGGACGCGACACTAGGGCCGGCTTGGGGACGACGAGCTTCGCCACGTCGCCCATGCCCATGCGCCTTCCGGCCTCGAGCCGGATCGCTTCGATCTTCTGCATCAAGGCGCGGTCGGTGTCGAGCTCCTGGGGAGATTCGCGTCCGGTCTTGCCGAAGGCCTCGGCCGCCATGATGACCAGGGGCATCGCCATGTCGATGCAGGTCGCTTCCACTCCCTGGATGGTGTCGAGCGCGCCTCCCGTCGGCAGGAGCTTGCCGGTCACCGCCCCGAGGGCGTCGAGAAACGTCAGCTTGATCGGCGCCGCCGGATCGCTGACACCGTCGATCCGCGTCGCGCCCTCGTACTGGACCTCGCCACCCGGGGTCTGCACCACGGCCTCGACCAGGGTCTGGGTGTTGACGTTGAAGATGCGCACCAGCGTGCTCGGGCTTTTCGCCTTGACGAGGCCGGTTTCGATCGCGAAGGGGCCGACGCCGGCGAGCATGTTGCCGCAGTTGGGTTTGGTGTCGACGAAGGCCTCGTTGACCGAGACCTGCGCGAACAGGTAATCCACGTCGGCGCCCTCGTGCTTCGACGGACTGACGATTGCGACCTTGCTCGTCAGGGTATTCGAGCCGCCGATGCCGTCGACCTGCAACGCGTGGGGCGAACCCATGACCGCGAGGAGCACGGCGTCCCGTTTCGCCGGGTCCGCCGGCAAATCGGAAGCGAGGAAATACGGGCCCCGCGAAGTTCCACCGCGCATCAGCACGCAAGGTATCCGCCGCTGCATTTTCAGGCGTTTGTCAGCTCGCGCGCCGCAACGCGGCACATTCCAGGAATAGGTGGGGGCACGGCGATGTTTACAGTGATTAGGCAGAAGTTCAAACTGTGATCGTACCTCATCGCGGAGAGATCATGCCAAGAACCCTTCTTGCTCTTTCCCTCGCGGCGCTCGCCGTGTCCCTGTCGGCTTGCGCGGTCTTTTCCCCGGTGAGCAGCGGGATGGATGAGATGCAGGTCCAGTCGAGGCTCGGCAAGCCCGAAACGGTACGCAAGAACTCCGACGGTTCTGTAACCTGGGAGTATCCCGGGGGCCCGCTCGGACGGCAAACCTACATGGTGACGATGGGCTCGGACCACGTGGTGAAAGACGTTCGCCAGGTCCTGAGGGAGGAGTACTTCTCGCAGGTGACGACGGGCATGCCGCGCGACGACGTGCGGCGGCTGCTCGGAAAACCGGGCGAAGTATCGGTGTACCCGGCACGCGACGAAGAAGTCTGGTCCTGGCGCTACCAGCTGGGCAATCCCATGTTCTTCAACGTAATGTTCGACCGCAGCGCGGGAACGGTGCGGACGACGCAGCGCTTAGAGGAGATCCTGTTCATCGATCAGGACATGTGAGGCTGCCGTGACGGCAACCCTTCTTCGTGCAAGCGCCCTCGCCCTCGCGGCGCTTGCCGCCGGCTGCGCGACCTTTGAGTCCATTTCGCCCGGAACGCCCGCGCAGGAGGTCCGAACCCGCGTAGGCGCGCCCACGACGGTGTGGAAAAACGCCGACGGTTCGGAGCTGTGGCAGTACCCCCTGGGACCTCAGGGGATCCAGGCCTTCATGATCACCGTCGGTCCCGACGGCGTCGTGCGGGAAGTGCACCAGGCGATCAGCGAGACCTACTTCTCCAAGGTGCAGGCCGGCATGACGCGCGACGACGTGCACCGGCTGCTCGGCCGGCCCAGGGAGATCTGGTACTTCGCTTCGCGCGACGAGGAGGTCTGGACCTGGCGGTACTACGACACCGCCTATATGTTCTTCAACGTGCTCTTCGATCGCACCCAGGGCACGGTGAGAACCGTCCAGCGGCTGCAGGAGGTCCCTCCGCCGAGCAACGGACGCGGCCGAGGCTGAGGCGCACCGCTAGGAGCGCTTGCTCTCGTCGTACTCCTTCAGCACCTCGCGGGCAAGCCTGAACGCCTCGACGCCCGCCGGCACACCGCAGTACACCGACACCTGGAGCAGGACTTCGCGGATTTCCTCGCGGCTGCAGCCGTTGGTGAGCGCGCCTTTCACGTGGACCTTGAACTCGTGCGGCCGGTTGAGCGCCGAGAGCATCGCGAGGTTGATGAGGCTCCGCGTCTTGCGCGGAAACGGCCGCGTCCACAGCCAGCCCCAGCAGGCTTCCGTCGCGTACTCCTGCATCGGCATGCTGAAATCGTCGGCGGCCTTCAGATTGCGCTCGACGTACTCGGCGCCGAGCACTTCCTTGCGCACGGCAAGGCCCTTGTCCCACAGTTCTTTCACCATTGCGATTTCCTTCCGGTTGGTCTTGATGCGAATGCGATCAGGCGATGGTATGCACCAGCTCGCCGATGTTCTCGATCCACAGCTTTACGGTGTCGCCCGATTTCAAGAACCGGCCCCTGCCCATTCCGACTCCGGCCGGGGTTCCGGTGAGCACCAGATCGCCCGGATGCAGCGTCACGCGCGAGGACAGCATCGCGATCTGCTCGGCCGTGTCGAAAATCAGCTTGCTCGTGTGCGAATCCTGCATCAGCTCGCCGCTCACCCAGAGCTTGATCCCCAGCCGGTGCGGATCACCGATGGCGCTTGCCGGCACGATCCAGGGCCCGAGCGGGCACGAGCCCTCGAAGCATTTCTGGCTGACCCAGTCGTAGTGGAACGGCGAGGCTGCCGGGTTCTTGTCGCGCTTCATCGCGTCGCGGGCGGACAGATCGTTGGCGATAGTGTAGCCGGCGACGCAGGCGAGCGCCTTTTCCACCGGCACGTCCTTCGCCGCCCTGCCGATCACCGCGGCGAGCTCCACTTCCCAGTCCACCTTCTGCGAATACGCCGGCAGCTTCACCTTCGCCCCCGGCCCGACCACCGAGCTCCTCGAAGTCTTCACGAAATGCCAGGGCTTCTCGCCGAGGTCCTTCATGGTCGGACCGGGCTCCTTGCCCTGCGCCCGCGCCATCTCGGCCATGTGGTCGGTGTAGTTGGCGCCGGCGCAGTAGATGTTGCCGGGGTAGAGGACCGGGGCGAGCAGCTTCACGCGCGCGAGCGGCGTGCCCTTCGCCTTGCTCTTGC
The DNA here is from genome assembly GCA_041499545.1 of Gammaproteobacteria bacterium. Taxonomy (GTDB): domain Bacteria; phylum Pseudomonadota; class Gammaproteobacteria; order Burkholderiales; family SG8-39; genus VBDM01. The sequence goes on from JBGQKK010000030.1 coordinate 15,124, forward strand.
CCGCGGCGACGCGCCTGGCGAACGCCGTGAACTCCCGGTGCGCCCGTGTCCAATCCTGGAGCGCCCCGAGAACGGAGGACCACGCAGGCCTGCCGGTCGCGTGCGCCGCGTCGTAGACTTGATCGCCCACCAGCAGCCCGGCGCGCGCCTCGCGACCGGAACGATAGCTCAGCAGTCGGTAGCTCATGCGCTCCTCTCAGGCAAAAGCACGCTTGATGCGCTTGATCCAGTCCTCGAACGCGAGCATCTGGTCGGTGAGGAACTTGCGCGTCGTTTCGTCGGTCAGCTTGCCGTCGGGGCCGAACTTGGTCGGCGCCATCCCGATGAACACCTCCGGCCTCGCGAGCCACTGCACGCCCAGGCCCGACAGAATGCGGCGCAGGTCGTATTGGACCCTTGCGCCGCCGACCGGGCCGCGGCTGGCGCTGAACAGCGCCGCCGGCTTGTCCTGGAAGGGTTGCGGGTCGAAGCGCGACATCCAGTCGATCGCGTTCTTGAGCGCCGCCGAGAGCGACCAGTTGTACTCGGGCGTGGCGAACAGCAGCGCATCGGCCGCCAGGATCTCCTCGCGCAGCCGCGTCGCGCCCACCGGGAATCCCTTCTCCTGCAGGTCGAGGTTGTAGATCGGCAGGTCGGCGATACTGGTGATCTCGAGCTTGAGGCTCGCCGGCATCACCTCGCCGGCCACTTTCAGCGCCGCCATGTTGTAGGACTTCTGCCTGAGGCTCCCGCAGATTCCCAGGACTTTGAATGTTGCAGTGGTGTTCACGTCTTCTCGCAGTGAGTTGGAAAACCTAGGCCAGCGCCGCTTTCACGCGCTCGGCATTGAAAGGTACGCTGCGCAGCCGCACGCCCGTCGCGTCGAAGATCGCGTTGGCGACCGCCGCCATGATGGGCGATGCCGCGGGCTCTCCCGCGCCCACCGAGGGCTTGTCGGGGCGGTTGATGAGGGTGATCGCGATCTCGTCGGGCACGTCGCTGAAGCGCAGGATCGGATAGCGCAGCCAGTCGAGGCTGGTCACCTTCGCAGTGTCGAACTTCACGTCCTCGAGCAGCGCGCGGCTGAGGGTCTGGACGATGTTTCCCTCGATCTGGTTTCTGAGGCCGTCCGGGTTGACGATCAGGCCGCAGTCGTGGGCGGCGGCGACCCGTTCGACCGACACCTTGCCGCTCGCGCGGTCCACTTGCACCTGGAGCGCGATCGCCGCGTAGCCGCTGTAGTTGTCGTAGTGAACAAAGGCGACTCCACGCCCTCCGGCGCTACTGAGGCCGGCATTGCGGCCGCCGCGCGGGGCCGGGCGCGGACTCCACTGCGCGAGTTTCGCCACGGCCTCGAGCACGGCCACCGCCCGCTCGTCTTTCAGGTGCCGGATGCGGAACTCGATCGGATCGGCC
>JBGQKK010000031.1:0-16096 GCA_041499545.1 Gammaproteobacteria bacterium
GCCGCCCGACCCTAGACTGCGGCCTCGTTGGTCTCACCCGTCCGGATGCGCACGACCTGCTCCACCGCGCTCACGAAGATCTTGCCGTCACCGATCTTGCCGGTACGCGCCGCCTTCACGATCGCCTCGATCGCTCCCTCCAGCATCTTCTCGGTGACCACGACCTCGACCTTGACCTTGGGAAGGAAGTCGACGACGTATTCGGCGCCGCGATAGAGCTCGGTGTGCCCTTTTTGGCGGCCGAAGCCCTTCACCTCGGTCACGGTCAGTCCGGTAACCCCGACTTCGGCGAGCGCCTCGCGAACCTCGTCGAGCTTGAAAGGCTTCACGACGGCTTCAATTTTCTTCATGGCTTTCCTCCAGCGTTGACTCGCGCTCGCCAGTATAACAAAGGGCGCCAGGGACCATTCGGCGGGCGGGCAGTCGCCGCCTAGCCGTACGGTTCCCGGTAGCGGGAAGTGATGGGATAGCGCCAATCCTTGCCGAAACCGCGGTGCGTGATTCTGATCCCTATGGGCGCCTGGCGGCGCTTGTATTCGCTGCGGTGGATCATCTCGACCACGCGCTTCACGCTCTCGACATCGAGGCCCTGCGCCACCATTTCCGCCGGGCTGAGGTCGTTTTCCATATACGCAGAAATGATGGCGTCGAGAACTTCGTAAGGCGGGAGGCTGTCCTGGTCGGTCTGGTCGGCCCTGAGCTCCGCCGACGGCGCGCGCGTCAGCACGCGCTCTGGGATGACGCGCTCGACGCCGTTCCGGTATTCGCACAAACGGTAAACGAGCGTCTTGAGAATGTCCTTGATCACCGCAAACCCGCCCGCCATGTCCCCGTAGAGCGTTGCATAGCCCACCGCCATCTCGGACTTGTTGCCCGTGGTGAGCACGATCGATCCGAACTTGTTCGACAGGGCCATCAGCAGCGTGCCCCGGATGCGGGCCTGCAGATTCTCTTCGGCGGCGTCGACCGGCCGCCCCGCGAACTCCTTCGCCAGCAAGCCCAGAAAAGCATCGAACGCCGGTCCGATCGGAATCTCGTCGTAGCGCACCCTGAGATTCCTGGCGATCTCCCGCGAGTCTTCGAGACTCATCCGCGACGTGTACTGCGAGGGCATCATCACCGCGCGCACGCGTTCCGCTCCGAGGGCGTCGCTGGCGATGCACAGCGTGAGCGCCGAGTCGACGCCGCCGGACAGACCGACGATCGCCCCCGGAAATCGATTCTTGCCGACGTAGTCCCGCACGCCGAGACACAGGGCCTTATAGACCTCGGCTTCCACCGGCTGCGGTTCCGCGATCGTGCCGCGTTGCAGCTCACCGTCGACTATCGTGACAAGACCCAGCGCTTCCTCGAAGAGCGGCAACTGGTGCACCTTCTCTCCGCGCCGGTCGAGAGCAAACGAGGCACCGTCGAAAACCAGTTCGTCCTGGCCGCCCACCAGGTTCGCGTACACCAGAGCCATGCCGGTTTCGGTGACGCGTTCGCGCATGACGTCGTCGCGGGACACCTGCTTGCCCATGTGATAAGGCGAAGCGTTGAGCGAGAGCAATACTTGTGCGCCCGCTTCCCGCGCGGCCCGCGGGGCCTTCGCCTCCCAGGCGTCCGCGCAGATGTTGATGCCCATATGCACCTTGCCCGCGTCCGGACGCGTGGTGAGCGGGCCCAGAGGCCCCCAGGTGTCCTCGCAGATGTTCACGCCGAACTGAGTCTCCCCTACCTGAAAGACGCAAGGTCGGTCGCCGGGCTCGAAGTAGCGTTCCTCGTCGAACACGGTGTAGTTCGGCAGGGTTTGCTTGTAATACGTGCCTATGACCCGCCCGTTCCCGATGACGGAAGCGGCGTTGTGACGCTTACCGTTGTCCTGATGCGGATGCCCGACGACAAGAGTGATCCCGGTCACTTCGCGAGCCAGCTGCTGGAGCGCCCTATCGCAATCGCGATAGAAACCATCGCGCAGGAGTAGGTCCTCGGGAGGGTAGCCGCACAGCGCGAGCTCCGGCGTGAGCATCAGGTTCGCGCCGGCGGCGCGCGCGTCCCTGCAATATTTCGAGATCTTTGCGGCGTTGCCGGCGAGATCGCCGACGATACAGTTGATCTGGGCAATTGCGATCTTGACCATGCTCGCCATCGGGCAAGTCTATCGGGAAATGAATTCCCGCGCCGCGACGGCCCTTCTATAATCGGCCTAGGCAATCGCTGCGCCGCTACCGCTCAATTGAAGGAAGACGCTCCTTCGCTGAAGATCGTCGAATCGCTCCGGGCCGTGGAGCCGCGGGCGTGGAATGCACTTGCCGCGGGTCATCCCTTCCTGCGCTACGAGTTTCTCCATGCGCTTCATGAGACCGGTTGTGCCTGCGACCGCACCGGCTGGTCTCCGCGCTACCTGACCCTGTGGCAAGGCCCCTCGCTCGTCGGCGCGATGCCGCTGTACGCCAAGGACCATTCCTATGGAGAATACGTCTTCGACTGGGCCTGGGCCGATGCCTATCATCGCTGCGGCCTGGCGTACTATCCCAAGCTCCTCGCCGCGGTGCCCTTCTCTCCGGTCACCGGACCCCGACTGCTCGCGCGAGACGGCGCAACCCGATCGCTGCTCGTTCGAGCCGCCTTGCAGCTGGCGCGCAACGCGTCCTCTCTGCACGTGCTGTTCCCCTCGGAAGCCGAAGCCCGCGAGATGGCGGCCGAGGGGATGATGCTGCGGCGCGCGGTGCAGTTTCACTGGGAGAACCGCGGCTACGCGAGCTTCGAGCAGTTTCTCTCCGATCTCTCCTCGGCGAAACGCAAGAAGATTCGTCAGGAGAGGCGCCGCGTGCAGGATGCGGGCGTGCGGCTGCGCCGTCTGGTCGGCGAAGAGATCCTGGACGAGCACTGGCGATTTTTCACGCGCTGCTACAACGGCACCTACCGCGCGCACCACTCGACGCCCTATCTCAATCTCGAGTTCTTCCGGCGGCTCGGAGAATCTATTCCGGAGCACGTGCTCATGGTGCTCGCCGATCTCGATGGGAAACCGATCGCAAGTGCCCTGAACGTTTTCTCGCAGGAAGCTCTCTACGGCCGCTACTGGGGTTCGGTCACGCACGTTCCTTTGCTGCACTTCGAGACCTGCTACTACCAGGCGCTCGAGTTCTGCATCGAACGCGGCATCGGCGTTTTCGAGGGCGGCGCGCAGGGCGAGCACAAGCTTGCGCGCGGCTTCATGCCGACTCAGACCTGGTCGGCCCACTGGCTGCGCCATCCGGAGTTCTCCGACGCAGTCGAGAAATTTCTCGCCCGGGAGTCCAGAGGCATCGAGCGCTACGTGGACGAGCTGAACGAGCGCAGCCCGTTCCGGGCGGGAAGCTAGAGAAGCTGGGGTTACTTGCCCTTGGGCAAGCCGCCGAGGAGCGCGGCGACCTGTCGCGGAGCCCGCGGCGCCGGCGCGGGTCCGGGGCGTGCAGTGCTCGCGGGCGCGGGCTCGTAAGGCGAGCTGAAGATCGGATCGGCGTTCTTCGCCGTCTTCGCGGTCTGAGCCGGGCGGGTCAGGCGATCGCGCTCGCCGTGACGCGACTTGCGCTCTCGCCCCCCCGCATCAGCAGGGCTCCGCGGTCTGCTCATCATCGAAGGCGCGACGCTCAGCTCGGGCTCGAATCCCGGAATGATCTTCCGCGGAATGCTCAGACGGATCGTCTTCTCTATCGCTTCGAGCCGCTCGTGCTCCTCGGCGCACACCAGGGAAATCGCCTCGCCGCTCGCCCCCGCCCGGCCGGTGCGGCCGATGCGATGGACGTAGTCTTCGGGAACACCGGGCAGCTCGAAATTCACCACGTGAGGGAGGTCTTCGATGTCCAGGCCGCGCGCCGCTACATCGGTGGCCACCAGTACCCTCACTTTCCCCGACTTGAAGTCATCGAGCGCCTGCAGCCGTTCCGGCTGGGTCTTGTCGCCGTGAATAGCGGCCGTATGAATGCCGTCGCGATTGAGCTGGTAGGCCAGGCGGTTGGCCCCGATGCGGGTTGAGTTGAACACCAGCACCTGGCGCAGGTCGCGCGACTGGATGAGGTACGCAAGCAGCTCGCGCTTGCGCTCGCGCCTGACCGGGTGCACAAGGTGCGTGACCGATTCCGCCGCGGCGTTGTTGCGCGCGACCTGAACCAGCACCGGGTCGCGCAGGAACGAATCGGCGAGCGTGCGTATCTCGCCGGTCAAAGTCGCCGAGAACAGGAGGTTCTGTCGCTGCTTCGGCAGCAGCGCCATGATGCGCCGCACGTCGGGAATGAAACCCATGTCGAGCATGCGGTCGGCCTCGTCGAGGACGAAGGCTTCGACCTGCTGGAGATTGACCGCTTTTTGCTGCACATGGTCGAGCAGACGCCCGGGCGTGGCGACCAGAAACTCCACGCCCTGGCGCAGCGCCGCGGTCTGCGGCTTCATGTCGATGCCGCCGAACACCACGGTGCTGCGCAGCCCCATGTACTTGCCGTAGATGCGCACGCTCTCCTCGACCTGCGCTGCGAGCTCGCGCGTCGGCGTCAGAATCAGCGCACGCACCGGATGGCGCGCCGGAGAAGCGCTGGTGTTGGCGTACCGTGCGAGGCGCTGCAAGAGGGGCAGCGTAAACCCCGCAGTCTTTCCGGTGCCGGTCTGCGCACCGCCCAGGACATCACGTCCCTCGAGCACTAGAGGGATCGCCTGCGCCTGTATGGGCGTGGGCTCGGTGTAGCCCTGCTCGGCAACCGCCTTGAGCAGCTCCGGCAACAAATTCAGTTCGGCAAAACTCGGCAAACGAAGAGTCTCCTTCCGCCCCGGGTCCGGGCCGAAGAAACTTCAGTCAGTGGGATGAACCTGCGGACAAGGGGTGGGTGACAAATCCCGGGCATTATAGCAAGGGCGTCAGGGGCTTGCTCCCTGGCGTTCCAGCGCCCAGGCAACGTGCTCTCGCACCAGGGCGGACGACTCCCCAGCCCGCGAGCGCAGCGCACCCACGGTTCGGGCGCTGCGCGGAGCATTGCCGAGTCCCACAGCGAGATTGCGCAGCCAGCGTTCGTAACCGATCCTCAGGATTGCGCTGCCGGCCATCCGCCGCTTGAATTCTTCCTCGGTCCACGCGAAAAGCTCGGCGAGCTCGGCGCAGTCGAGGCCGTTGCGCACCCGGAAATCGGGCTCGTCCGCGAGCCGCGCGTAGCGGTTCCAAGGGCAAACGAGCTGGCAGTCGTCACAGCCGAAGACCCGGTTGCCGATGAGCGGCCGCAGCTCGACCGGGATGCTGCCCTTCAATTCGATGGTGAGGTAGGAAATGCAGCGCCTCGCGTCCAGCTGGTAGGGAGCGACGATCGCCCCAGTCGGGCAGGCCGCGATGCACTTGCTGCAGCTCCCGCAGTGCTCCTGCACGGGAGCGTCCACCGCGAGCGGCAGGTCCGTGTAGATCTCCCCAAGAAAGAAGAACGATCCGGCCTCGCGCGCAATCAGCACGGTGTGCTTCCCTCGCCAGCCGAGCCCGGCCTTGCGCGCGAGCTCGACCTCCATCACGGGCGCCGAATCGGTGAACACGCGGTAGCCGAAGCGACCGATTTCTTCCGCGATCTTGTCGGCGAGCTGCTGCAGACGCCCCCTGAGCACCTTGTGGTAGTCGCGCCCCAGCGCGTAGCGCGCAACAAAGGCCTTGTTGCCGTCAGCGAGCACACCCGCGCTGTCGGCGGCCTCGGGCCGGTAGTCCATGCGCGCGGAGATGACGCGCAAGGTTCCGGGGACGAGCGACGCCGGGCGCGTCCGTTTGGCCCCGTGCTTTCGCATATAATCGAGCTCGCCCGCGAACCCTGAGGCGAGCCATGCGCGAAGGCGCGGTTCGGCGGCTGAGAGGTCGGTATCCGCGATGCCGACCGCCTGGAATCCCAGCTCGCGCGCCCAGGACTTGACCTTCGCGGCGAGACTTGCCCGCTCACCCGAGCCCATGCGTGGCCTCCGCCGGGCCTTTTTCACATGATTCATCCTGCAGATCATAGCCAGCCGTCCGCCAAAGCGCACTGGAGCGCGTTCCTGGATGACGCCGAGGCCACGGCCCGACTCGGATCGCGGCTCGCGGAGTGCGTCCGGCCGGGTATGCGGCTATATTTCCGCGGTGAACTCGGCAGCGGAAAGACCACTCTGATTCGGGGCTTGCTGCGCGGCCTGGGCATCCAGGCCAGGGTGAAGAGCCCGACCTACACCCTGGTTGAACTTTATGCTATTTCTAGATTAAACTTGTACCACTTTGATTTTTATCGCTTCCTTGATGAGCGTGAGTTTGCAGATGCTGGTCTCGCCGAGTACTTCCATGGGGAAGGAATCTGCCTGGTCGAATGGCCCGAACGGGCCGGGAGTGCACTTCCGGAACCCGACCTCGAGCTCACGCTCAGCTATTCCGGTACCGGACGGGAAATCAGCGCCCAGGCCCTCACCCCAGTGGGGAAGCAGTGTCTAGCCCGCTGCCGAGGCGTTTGAGCGTGCGCATCATTTTGCGCCGGGCTCTCCTAGGCTTATCCGTCTCGATACTCTCGCAGCCGGCCCTTGCGGCCGATGCAGCCGCGGAGCGAGTGAGTGCGGTTCGCGTCTGGCCGGCGCCCGAGTACACGCGCGTGACGCTGGAGTCCGGCGAACCGCTGCGCCACCGCTTGGTCACCCTGAAGGATCCCGAGCGACTGGTGCTCGACCTGGAGGGAGTCGATTTCCCGAGCGTGCAGGAGGGATTCACGGGCAAGGTATCGCCGAGCGACCCCTACATAAGCAACCTTCGCGTCGGGCGCTTCAAACCCGGCGTGGTCAGAGTGGTGCTCGATCTCAAGACCGAAGTCAAACCGCAGATCTTCACGCTCGCGCCCATCGGCGAGTACGGACACCGTCTGGTGCTGGATATTTATCCGACCCAGCCGTTCGACCCGATCCTGACTCTCCTGCAAAAGCCCGAGCTGAAGATGGACCTATCCCCGGGTCCGTCCGACGAGACCCCGCCGAAACCGCCGCGGCCTTCCGCGAAACGCGGCGAGCCTGCCGCGAATCGCCTCGTCACCATCGCGATCGACGCCGGCCACGGCGGAGAGGATCCGGGCGCACGAGGACGTCGGGGCACCTACGAGAAGACCGTCACCATGACGATCGCGCGCAAGCTGAAGGCCCTGGTCGACGCAGAGCCCAGCATGCGCGCCCTCCTCATCCGGGACGGCGACTACTTCATCGAGTTGGGGGTTCGCGTCGAAAAGGCCCGGCTGGTCAAGGCCGATCTGTTCGTCTCGGTCCACGCCGACGCTTTCGTGAAGCCCCATGCTCGCGGCTCGTCCGTGTTCGCTCTCTCCGAGCGCGGTGCGACGAGCACTGCGGCTCAACAGCTGGCGAAAGAAGCCAACCTGGCGGACCTCATCGGCGGCGTGAACTACCGCAGAAAAGACCGGTACGTGGACATGACTCTCACCGACCTCAGGCTGACCGCGCAGATCAGCGACAGCCTCAAGCTCGCTCGTGCGGTGCTCGGCGAGCTGGGCGGCGTCAACTCGCTGCACCGGGGACGGGTCGAGCAGGCGGGCTTCGCGGTGCTGAAGGCCCCCGAGATCCCGTCAATCCTCGTCGAGACCGCCTTCATCAGCAATCCGGAAGAAGAGCAGCGACTCAACGACACCGCCTACCAGGAGCAGATTGCGCGCGCCATCCTGCGAGGCGTCAAGGCCTATATCTCGAAGAATCCTCCGCTGTCTCCCGCGACTATCGCCGCGATCCGCTGATTCGATTCCGGAGCGGGCTCCCGATTCGGGAGCGGCCTCAGGTCTTCGCCCGGCTCAGCCGCTGCCTGAAATACTCGAACGCCAGCGGCATCAGCGACAAGGCGACGACCCCGAGAATGACCGCGCTCAGGTTCTGCTTGACCACGGGCACGTTGCCGAACCAGTAACCCGCGTAGAGCAAGGACAGCACCCAGGCGAGCGCACCGGCAAGGTTGTAGGCGGAAAAATGCAGGGTGTTCATGCGCGCGATGCCGGCGATGAACGGAGCAAACGTTCTCAGGATCGGCACGAATCGCGTGATGACGATGGTCTTCCCTCCGTGCCTCTCGTAGAAGGCATGGGCGCGGTCCAGCGCCTTCCGGTTGAAGAAGCGCGAGTCCTCCCAGTGGAACACTTTCGGCCCGATGGTGTACCCGATCGAGTAGTTCACCGTGTTCCCGAGGACCGCGGCGACGACCAGCACGAGCGCGAGCAGGTGCACGTCCATGCCGCCCGCCGCCGCGAGCGCCCCGGCGACGAACAGCAGCGAATCCCCGGGCAGGAAAGGCGTCACCACCAGTCCGGTCTCGCAGAAGATGATGGCGAAGAGCAGGAGATAGACCCAGGCGCCGTGCTGTTGAAGCAGGGCGGCGAGATGCCGGTCGAGATTGACCAGCAGATCCCAGGCGAAGAGCAGGACTTCCACCGCGGCATTCTACCGTGTCACATATAATTGGCACGTCGATCTCGCTCGTCTCCGGAAGAAACGAATCGTGTCCGCCATCCGACCGCTGCCTCAGACGCTGATCAGTCAGATCGCGGCGGGTGAAGTGGTCGATAGGCCGGCGTCGGTCCTCAAGGAACTGCTGGAGAACAGCTTCGACTCCGGTGCGACGGAGATCGGCGTGGCGCTGAGCGAAGGCGGGGTCAAGCAGATCCGCGTGGTGGACAACGGCGCCGGCATCGCCAAGGACGATCTGGCGATGGCCTTCGCGCGGCACGCGACGAGCAAGATCGCGTCGCTGGACGATCTCGAGCAGGTCCGCTCGCTCGGATTTCGCGGCGAGGCCCTGGCGAGCATCGCATCGGTTGCGCGCGTCGGCCTGGCGAGCCGCGCCGCGGGAGCGAGCCGCGCCTTCAGCGTCAGGGCCGAGGGTGGGAGCATCGGAACGCTCGAGCCCGCGGCGCAGCCCGCTGGCACCGCGGTCGAGGTCGACGATCTGTATTTCAACACCCCGGCGCGGCGGAAGTTCCTGAAGAGCGAAGCCACCGAATTCGGCCATTGCGAAGAGGTGTTTACGCGTGCGGTTCTGTCGCGCCCCGCGGTGACTTTCACCCTGAGGCACAACGGGCGCGTCGTCGCGCGGCTCGCACCCAGCGATACGGCGAAGCGCATCGAGGCGGCCTTGGGCGAGGAATTCGCCCGATCGATGCGCCCCGTCGCTGCGGACGGCGGCGCTCTGAAGCTCTCGGGCTTCGCGGGCTCGCCCTCCTACACGCGTGCCGCGCGTGACGCCCAGTTCATCTACGTGAACGGCCGCTTCGTGCGGGACAAGCTGCTCGCGCACGCCCTCCGCGAAGCCTATCGCGACGTGCTGCACGGCGAGCGCCATCCCGCCTACGTCCTTTTCCTGGAGATCGAGCCGCGCGCCGTCGACGTCAACGTCCATCCCGCAAAGATCGAAATCCGGTTTCGGGACCCGCGCGCAGTCCATCAGTTCGTGTTCCACGCCGTGGCGAAGAGCCTCTCGGGCACGGCGGCCGAAAGCCCGGCAGCGTTCGCCACTCCGGTGGCCGAAGGACATGCCGTGACGCCTCGAATCCAGCAAGCCGCTCTCGGTCTGGCGCAGCCGGCGGCGAGGTACGCTGCGATGTTCTCCGACCTGCGAGGGAGCGCCGGCCCCTTTCCCGGCGTCACGCCCGAAGACGCGAACGCGCCGGATGCGCCGCCGCTCGGCTTCGCACTCGCCCAGCTTCACGGCATCTACATCCTCGCGCAGAACCGGGACGGGCTGGTGCTCGTCGATATGCACGCGGCGCACGAGCGCATCCTCTACGAGACGCTCAAGGGGGCGCTCGACTCGCGCGCCATGAACACCCAGAAGCTGCTGATCCCGGCAACCTTCCACGCCGATCGAATCGACGTGGCCACGGCGGAGGAGCACGGCGGCACGCTCAACCAGCTGGGCTTCGACGTGGCGGCGATCTCGCCCTTCGCCCTGGCCGTGCGCGCGGTCCCGTCGATGCTCGCGGACGCCGATGCCTCCGTCCTGGCGCGTGCGCTGCTGCGCGACATTCGCGAATACGGCGCGAGCCGCGTGCTGACCGAGCGCCGCGACGAGCTGCTGGGTACCATGGCCTGCCACGGCGCGGTGCGCGCGCATCGGGCGTTGACGATCCCGGAGATGAATGCGCTGCTGCGCGAGATGGAGGAAACCGAGCGCGCCGGCCAGTGCAACCACGGCCGGCCGACCTGGTATCAGATGAGCCTTGCCGATCTCGACAAGCTCTTCATGCGTGGCCGCTGAACCCGCCGCGATCCTCCTGATGGGCCCCACCGCCAGCGGCAAGAGCGCGCTGGCGGCGGCGCTGGCGGAGCACTTCCCGGTCGAGATCGTCAGCGTCGATTCCGCGCAGGTCTACCGCGGAATGGACATCGGCACCGCGAAGCCTTCGGCCGCGCAACGCGCCGCGGTGCCGTACCACCTGATCGACATCCTCGACCCGACCGAGCGCTATTCCGCCGCGCAGTTTCGTGGCGACGCGATCCGGCTCATCCGCGAGATCTCGGCGCGCGGCCGCACGCCGCTCCTCGTCGGCGGCACCATGCTCTACTTCAAGGCCCTGCGCGAGGGACTGTCCGAGCTTCCCGATTCCGACGAAGAGGTTCGGGCGGGGATCGACGCCGAGGCGGCCGAGCGCGGCTGGCCGGCGATGCACGCGAGGCTCGCCGAAGTCGATCCGCAGACCGCCGCGCGCCTGAAGCCGACCGATTCGCAGCGTATCCAGCGCGCGCTCGAAATCTATCGTGTCACGGGGAAGCCGATGTCGAAGCTGCTCGGGCGAAAGAAGAGCGCCCTTCCCTTCCGCCTCGTCGAGCTGGCTCTCGCTCCCTCGGACCGCAGCGCGCTGCACCGGCGCATCGAAGAGCGCTTCGATGCGATGCTCAAGCGGGGGCTAGTGGAAGAGCTGCGCGCGCTCAAGAAACGCTACCCTCTGAAGCCGACCCTGCCCTCGATGCGCTGCGTCGGCTACCGCCAGGCGTGGCAATACCTCGAGGGAGAAATCGGAATGAAAGAGCTGCGCGACCGCGGCGTAGCCGCGACGCGCCAGCTCGCCAAGCGCCAGCTCACCTGGCTGCGGGCGATGAAGACGGTGCGGAGCTTCGACTGCCTCGCGGAGGACCTAGACGCCGAGGCGCTGGACTACGTTCGCCGCGACATCAATCGAGCCAGTCCCGCTCCTTGAGCTTCTTCGGGAGATAGGTCTTGCTCAGGTAGCGGAAGTCTTTGTTGGCGAGCGCATCGAGCTCGTACTTGAGGCCCGTCGCGAGCATCCGCTTGATCTCGTCCTGCCAGTCCTTCTTCTGGAACCAGCGGTAATTGATCAGCTCTTTGGCCCGGCTCACGTCTTTGTCGTTGAGCTTGATGCCGACATTGCGCGGCAGTCCGTACGTATCGGCATCCGAGCTCGAGAGCCCGATGAACTTGGCTTTGGGAATGGCCATCCGCTCGCTCTCGAACGCGAGGTTGATCGAGCCCTGCTTGACGACCGAGTAGATGTAGTAGCCCCACGGGTCGTTGTCGACGAGGACGTAGACGGGAAGCCCGTGCTCCTCGTGCAGGCGCCGCGCAAGGCGCCGCACACCGCGCGGCGGCTGGCCGTTGCCCGTCAGTAGGACGCAGTTGTATCGGCGCCAGAACTTGTCTTCGGAGAGCCGGTTCCACTGCGTGCCTTTCTCGACGAGCAGGACGAAGTCCGCCGTGCATCGCCGGATCTGGATGAACTCAGGCTCCACGATGGAGGGCACCGAGTAGCCGCCCTTGCCCAGGCGAGCGCAGTCCACCCGGTCGCCGTCGTCGGTGAGCACGACCGGCCCCACGATGCTGCCGGCGTTCTCCGCGCGCACGTGGAGCTCCTCACGCAGTGCTGTCAGCGTCACTTCGAGGTCTTCGATGAGCGGGTCGGACTCGTTCTGGTTGTCGAAGGTGTTCTCGTGCGAGTCCTTCATCGTGTGCTTGGTGCGGTAGTAGATCTCCCGCAACGAAGTCGTGAGGTTCGCCCTCTGGAGCTCGGCCAAGGCATCGGCCACCAGCACCGTTTGCATGAACTTCTTCGCCATCCCCACGTTGAACAGCGTGCGCTCCTGCCTGCGCTTGCCCATCTCGATGATGCCGCGCTTCTCGTTGAAGTTGATGTTGGCGAGGCTGCGCACGGGGATCGACAGCGCCGGGTCACGACTCCGGGCGGCCGCCGTGATCACGGTGTCGGCCACGCCGACGAGCTTCTTTTCGACGGGTCCGGGTTTCTTCGCGGCTGCTTTGGCCATGGGGGTTATCTCTTTTTACGCTTCGTTTTGCGCTTCGCCGCTTTCGTCGTCTCTTTGGTCGGCGTGGCCTCTTCCGGCGGACCGCCGTTGCTCGGCTCCGCGCCCGGCAATACCGGCGCCTCCCCTTCGGGGCCTTCAGGGGTGACGATGATCGAGTGAGGCAGACCCTCAGGGCCGCTCTCGTGGCCCAGGATCTCGTCGGTCTTGGCCCCGCCGGTGCGCTTGAGCGCGATCTTCTGCAGTTGGTTCTTGAGCTTTTCCTTCGGGAACTTGCCGCCCTTCAGCCGCGCACACGCCTCGACGACCTCTTCGATGTAGAGCTCGAAAATATTACGCCGGCGGAACTCGCTCTTGGCCCGCTCGCGCTTTCGTAAGAATACGCCGAGCCGGCGCCCGCATTCCTGCAGCGCGAGCCTGATCTCCTTCCGGATCTCGTCGTAATCGGCGATCGCCTCTTTGGACTCGCTGGTGAACGGCACCCAGACCGAGGCCATGTGGACGAACACCACCATGGGCCCGGCCGGAAGCGCCCCTCGCGATTGCGCGACGCCATAGTTCCGCCAGGTGGTCTCGAGCACCGCCTTGAAGGTCGCGCACGCCGACTGCTGGTAGAGCAGGGGGACGCGATTGGCGTAGCGAATGACGCGCGCCAACTCGTTGTCGTCGTCCTGCTGCTCGCCTTCAGCCAGCGGGACGGCTGGAGCTTCCGCCGTCCGCGCCGCCTGATCCGGCCCTCTGCCGAACGCCAGCCCCGCCTCGATGATGAACGGATTGCCACGGTAAACTGCCGGTGGCCGGGTCACCGCCGTGTAGAAGTCGCCCTTGATCTGCTTGTAGAGCCCGTGGAGGATCGCCTTCTCGCCGATGGGCGAGATGCAGTTGGACGGCGGCGCCATGATCTTGGTGGACTGGATCGCCTTGTAGAGCGCCTCGGCGTCGGCGCCGTGAATAGTGCGCGGCTTCGCATTCGGCGACAGCTTGGCCGTCCCGCAAATCTGCTGGGCCACGGCGGAGGACACCCGGCTGAACTCGCCGGCGAGAAACCCCGTAAGCGTGTGGCTCTTCGTGTCGTGCAGCATCCGCAGGAGAATGCCGAACTCGATCCCGTAGGGATGCGGTTTGATCTCCTTGGGCTGAGGCGGCAGCTCTTGAATCGTCCGCGGATACTCTCGCGTCTCCCCCTCCGGCGTCCGGTAGACGAGTTGCACGTGCGGATTGGCGATGGCCACCTGCTCGAGATATTCGTCCACCGAGGCGCGGCCCTTCTGGTAGCGCCCGTCGATCTCCAGCGCCACCTGCGTGCCGCGCTGGTGCTCCCAGTCGATCTTTTTGTCCTCGAAAATCCTGGGCTCGTTCTTCTTGGTGTCGATCTGGACTTCGAAGTAGTGGGCGGCGGCCCGCGAGCCGGTGCGCGAGATGATCTGCACCGGCTTGCCCGTCGTCAGCTGAGCGTACATACCGGCCGCCGAGATACCGATGCCCTGCTGGCCCCGGCTCATTCTGAGCCGGTGGAACTTCGAGCCGTAGAGGAGCTTCGCGAAGATCGGCGGAATCTGCTGGCGGACTATCCCAGGCCCGTTGTCGATCACCGTCACGCGGAAGCGGGTCGCCTGGCTGGGAGGCGGCGGCGCTCCGTTGCTCGCCGCCACTTCGACGTTCACCAGGACGTCAGGCAGGATGCCGGCCTCCTCGGCCGCGTCCAGCGCGTTGTCGACAGCTTCCTTGACGCAGGTGAGGAGGGCCTTGCGCGGATTGTCGAAGCCCAGCAGGTGGCGGTTCTTGGTGAAGAACTCGGAGACCGAGATCTCCCGCTGGCGAGCTCCCATCTCGACGGCGGAGGTGGTCGTGGTCGGCTTGGCGGCCTTCGTATCGGGAGTCTTGGCTTCGGCGGCCTTCGGGTCGGCTGCCTTCGGACCTGCGGGCGTCTTGGCCGTCGCGGCTTCGGGCTTTGCCTTGGACTTGGCCTTGGATTTGAAGCCGGGTTTGGATTTCGGTGCGGGTTTGGACTTGACTGCCGCTTTGGACGTGCGTTTTGCCATCGCCCTCATTGATAGTTCGACCTTCGGCGGAAGCCGTTAAACCAAGGCTACGAAATCGGTCCGAGCACGAGCTTCAGTTTCCCCAGGGGCGGATGGCTTCCTTGAGTTTCTTGTAGCCCTCGATGTAGCGCGGGCGCTTGCCGCCGTAGATCTTGTCGAAGGTGGCGAGCTGCGCGTCCAGCCACTGCGCGAGCTTCGCGTTGCCGGGGTTGGCCGCCTTGTAGGCTTCGTTGATCAGCACGAAGTGGATGCGCGGATCGTAGGGCTGTTTCTCGCCGCCCACGGTCTCGTCGCCGTCGAGCAGGCGCAGCAGCATCGCATCGGCCGAGCCGAGCGTCTGTTCGTAGATCGGCGCGCCGTGGACGCGATACATGACGCTGGTCATGTCCTTGCCGTTGGTCATGGTGAAGCCCATGTCTTTCCAAAGCTTGTTCATGTCGACCTTGGCGCCGGCGCGGTCGAGCACGATCTGGCCCCAGGCGCGCAGCATGTCGGGCGCGTCGGCCATCAGGTCGGTGAGCCGGTCACCGTCCAGGTCGGTCGCATAAAGGATGCAGGGGCGCTGGCGGATCATGTCGTGCAGCAGCAGGCCGAAGTTGGTGTCGGAGATGTGCTCGTAGACCTCCCCGCCCCATTTCTCCATGCCCGCCTTGAAGTCCTTGGGCAGGAGCGCGACGATGGCGTCCACGTTGGCGTGGTGCTCCTCGTAGGCGTCGACCGTGTACTGGCGCTTCAGCTTGAACTTCGTGCCCTGCAGCAGCCAGCGGAAAATACCGGCATTGACCGCGTCCTCCTGCGCCTGCGTGGGCTTGGTCGCCACGCGGCCGATCTGCCCGGTCTCGTTCACCATCTTGAGAAAGAGCCGCGCGGCGTACGCCATGCGCACGCCCGGGGTGTTCATCTCGGAGTGAATGTTGCCGGTCTTGGGATCGACGCTGAATTTCTTCTTGTCCTGCGAGTACGGCAGGCCGGGCATGAAGCGCACGCTGGTGATGCCGCCGTAGGGGCGTACGTTGCAGTAGACACCGGCCGCGGTGCGCAGCGGCGCGTTGGCCGATTTGCCGTTCACGACGACTTTCTTGCCGCCCTCGTTCACCATGAAGTCGCCCGCGGTGGACCACTTGAGCGCGGTGGTGTCGAGCTTGCCGAACCACTCCAGCGAAACGAGCTTCGTGTCGTGGCGGAACTGCGCCATCATCGGTACGCCGAGGAACGGGAGCCCCAGCACGTCGAGCGCCATGAGCGTGCCGTTCAGGGCGAACATGTCCGTGAATGCGTGGGCCACTGGCTTCACGCCCCCGGCGGCGTTCCCGCCTTCCCAGATGATCGCGTCGGGATAGCCGGCCGGCTTGACCGCGGAGCGCTTGTAGATGCTGTCGAGCAGCTTGAAGAGATCGCCCTTCTGCTCTTCCTGGGCGATTTTCAGCAAGTCGAGTTGCTGTGCCATGAACGCGAACCTCGGTAAGTGTGGATGTGAATTGACCTGCAACGTTTGGGGCGCGCCCAGCACGCGCCGGCCCGTCATTATCGCACTTACCACCACCCCGACGGCACCACCCGGTGCCAGTCAGAAAGATACAGAAGGCCAATGCTGCTGCGCAAGCGGCACCATCGCCCTAGGCATGCGTCGCTTCGGTGGGATTGGCGGGCTTTGTCGCCGTCACGACCAAACCTGCGACAGGGAGGCCGGATTCCACGCGCAACTGCGCGCGCGCGATCTCCGCCCTCAGACCTGCTTGGACGAGTACGCGCTCGACGTACCGGGCCCGGTGGTTGAAACGGCCGTGAGGCCGGATGCA
>JBGQKK010000032.1:0-16024 GCA_041499545.1 Gammaproteobacteria bacterium
CTTTCCGAGGGCATGGCGGGTGCGGCGACCCGCTGTTCCGGCCGGCGTCCTTGCGGGCGGTCGCGTCCCTGTCCGTGGTCGCGGCGCTGGCCGTTGCCCTGGTGCGGCTGGACGCCCGGTTGCGGTCCGCGCATCGGGCGCATGGGCCGGCCTTGGCCGCTCCCCTGGTTCCGCTGCGCGCTGCGCGGCCGGTCCGGACGGCGCGCCTGGCTTTGCGGCCGCTGGCCGCGGCGCTGTTGCACTTCGGGCTGCGCGTGGTGGTAGCCCGAGCCCGGTTCGAATCCCGGGATGATCTGCTGCTCGATCTGCTTGCCGATGAGCCGCTCGATGTCGCGCAGCAGTGTGCGGTCCTCGCCCGATACCAGCGACACCGCTTGCCCCGATTCCCCCGCGCGGCCGGTGCGGCCGATGCGGTGGACGTAATCTTCCGAGACGTGCGGCAGGTCGTAGTTCACCACGTGGGGCAGGGACTCGATGTCGATGCCGCGCGCGGCGATGTCGGTCGCGACCAGCACCTGCAGCTCGCAGTCCTTGAAGCGCTGGAGCGCCTTCATGCGCTGCGGCTGGCTCTTGTTGCCGTGGATCACCGCGGTCTCGATGCCGTCCTTGTCCAGCTGCTCGGCGAGGCGGTTGGCGCCGTGCTTGGTCCGGCAAAATACGAGCACCTGCTGCCAGTTGCCCGACTTCACCAGGTGCGCGAGCAGCTCGCGCTTGCGGTCCTTGTCGACCGGGTGCGCGACCTGGCCGATCAGCTCGATCGGCATATTGCGCCGAGCGATTTCCACCGTCACCGCGTCGTGCATGAAGCCTGAAGCGAGCGACCTCACCTCGTCGGGAAAAGTCGCCGAGAAGAGCAGGTTCTGGCGCTTGGCGGGCAGGAGTTTGAGTATGCGGCGGATGTCGTGGATGAAGCCCATGTCGAGCATGCGGTCAGCCTCGTCGAGGACCAGGATCTCCACCTGGCGCAGATCGATGGTCTTCTGCTCGACGTGATCGAGCAGGCGCCCGGGCGTGGCGACGGCGATGTCGACGCCGCGGCGCAGCTGCTCGGCCTGCGGGCCGAAGCCCACGCCGCCGTAGATCACGGCGGTGCGCAGCTTCATGTGCTTGCCGTAGGTGCGGATGCTGTCCTCGACCTGAGCGGCGAGCTCGCGCGTGGGTACGAGCACCAGGCAACGCACCGGATGGCGCGCGGGCGAGTGGCTCGAAGTGGTTTTCCCCGCGAGCAGCTGCAGTATCGGCAGCGTGAAAGCGGCGGTCTTACCGGTGCCGGTCTGCGCCGCGCCGAGCAGATCGCGCCCGGCGAGGACTACGGGGATGGCTTGCGCCTGGATGGGGGTGGGTACGGTGTAGCCCTGCTCGGCGACGGCTTTGAGCAGCTCGGCTGTAAGGCCGAGATTCTGGAACGACGTATCGATGAAACTCTCCTAATGGTTTATCAGGAGGAGGATTGGAAGGGAAAGCCCCTTCGTTGAAAACCGCTCCTGAAATCGGCCCGGGAAGGACTTCGTCCTTCGCACCGGTTCAGGCGGATGTACTGCTATTGAAAAAATTCGGGGAACTTGGGAAGAACCGCGAAGGGGCTTGTGACGCTAACCGGATAGAGCGAAACAGAAACCCTGGCGCGCACTATACAGGCATTCATGATTGTGCGCTTGATTTTCGTAAGCGGGCACTCACTGGGGCTCTATCGGCCGTCGATCGAGCTACGCGGCAAGACGCATTTCGGCACGGACGACATCCCAGGCTACCGAGACGAGCGCATCCTTGCGCCGTTCGATGAGACCTAGCTCGGCGAGCCGCTTCACGTCCCCGTGCACGTTCTTGTAGTCGCGCTCCAGGCGCCGGGCCAGCTCGTTCACGGATAGCGGACCGTCGGCGCGCAAGCGCTCGAGCAGGGTCCAGCGCGCCGGCGTGAGCGTGCGCAGGAGCAGCTGCAGGCTGGTGAAGGTCAGCACCTGCTCCGCGACAGCCTTCTCGCCGCGCGCGGCCCTGTTCCAGGTTTCCTCGAAGCGGTCCAGAGCCGATGCGACACTGCCGACCCGGACCTTAAGTGTTTTCTTCATCCTTGCCTCCAGTTGCTCTCACGCCTCACTCCCTGAAATGCTTCACCAGCCTCCGCGGCCCCACCTCGCCGCCGTACACGTTCCCCAGCGCGTCCACCGCCACGCCCTCCGCGGCGCTGGTGCCCTTCAGCTCCAGGGGATCGGGAATGCGGTAGAGGAGCTTGCCCGAAGCGAGCTCGCCGACGCGGATGCCGCGCTTCCAGCCCGGAT
Organism: Gammaproteobacteria bacterium; assembly: GCA_041499545.1. GTDB lineage: Bacteria > Pseudomonadota > Gammaproteobacteria > Burkholderiales > SG8-39 > VBDM01. Next base: position 2,277 of record JBGQKK010000032.1, read on the forward strand.
TGGGCGCGACGCCGTTCGACTCGGAGTCGGCGACGTACACGAGGCCTGAACGGAGCGCGATGCCGCTCGGGCGGCCGTATTGCTTCCACTCCGCAAGATAATTTCCATCGAGGTCGAGCACCTGGATGCGGTGGTTGCCGCGGTCGGCGACGAACAGGCGCCCTTTCTCGTCGATGGTGATGTCGTGCGGCGTGCGGAACTCCGCGGGACCGGAGCCGAGCTTGCCGAAGGAGCGGATGAATTTCCCGTCGCGGGTGAAGCGCGAGATGCGCGCCACCGTGTCGGGCGCCGCCTTGGGCGACTGGCCCGAGTGGCCCTCGGCGATGAACAGATCGCCGTTCTCGGCGATCGCGATGCTGCAGGGCTCGGTGAGCGCGGCGGGCGGGTTGCCGGCGATCCCCGGCGTGCCGATCGTCATCAGCACTTTGCCGTCGGGGGCGAACTTCACCACCGTGTGCCCGGCGGGCTTGGCGTTAGGGTATTTCGCTTTCTCGCGCGCGTTCATCGCGCGCATGTCCACCACCCAGACGTTGCCTTCGCGGTCCGGATAAATCTTGTGCGGGAAGACGAACATCCCCGCGCCGAAGCTCCGCACGATATTGCCCTCGGGGTCGAGCTTGTGCACCGGCGCCCAGTCCGAGCCCGCGCAGCTGTCGTACAGGAAGGCCGATTCGCCCGGCGGCACCTCCGGATTCGCGCCGCAGCGGTCCACCACCCAGAGCGAGCGCCCGTCGTTGTCCACCGCGACGCCGTTCAGCGCCCCCCAGGCATGCCCCTCGGGGAGCTTGCCCCAGGGCATGACGCTGCGATAAGGACTGGGCAGGTCGTTGGTCGGCATGCTGTCCAGATTGGAGACCAGGCCGGCGCAGCCGGCGAGGGCGAGAACGGCCGAGGGCAGCAGGACGCTTTTCTTCATGGGCTCCTCCGGGGGTGAATGGTAGCGCGGCCGGGGAATGCGGGCTGCCGTCGGCCGCTCACCCGAGAGCGAGCCAGAAGCGCAGCGACGTGTCGACCCGCTCCAGATCGGCGGCACTCATGCGACCGAAAGGCTTCGGCGACACAAACGAGAGCGGTACCGTAGTGATCTTGTCGGCCATGACCTCGGACGGACGCGCCAGACCGTTTCCGGGCGACGGGACAATTCGCACGCGAAAGAGGGGCGCGTCTATCAGATCCGTGGTGAGCAGGCACACGGTCACACTGTCGCGATAGGGCAGCGTTTCGCTCGCCTGGATGACGAGCGCCGGCCGCGGCTTGCTGGTGTAAGGCCCCCTGGCCGCGACGGTCACGAGATCGCCGCGACGCAAGCTCATTCGGGAAGGTGGATGAACGCCTGCCAGTTGTCGCGCCGATCCGCCTCGTTCGCAAGACGGCACTGGCGGCGCAACTCGGCGAAGAAAGCCTTCGAGCGCCTTGTCTTGCGCGCGCGCACCGGCTTGCGCGATCGGGCGAGGCGGCGGCGGGATTCAGGGGCATTCATGTCGATCTCCGCGACGAAGTGCGGCGGCCTCAAGTTTAGCAGCTTGTCTGGGCGTACTGGTGTTCCGGCATCAATCAGACCTGAAACGTCGCGGCGATTGGACCGCCCGCGGGAAGGGGTAAACTGGGGCGCAGCGTCGAACGGAGACTGGAATGGCCGCCGAATCACCGACCGCCCGCGCCGACTTCGGCGCGAGCCTCAAGGCCTTCGAGCAGCGCGAGGCCGAGCGCATTCTCGGCGCCTGCACCCAGTGCGGAAAATGTTTCGAAGTCTGCCCCATGACCCGCTACGCCAAGGCGGCGGAAGGCGCGCAGGCCAAGGCGGTGGTCGCGGGCGTGCTCGCGGTGCTGCGCGGGCAGCCGGGCACGCCCGAGGCGCTCGGCTGGATCTCGGTGTGCACGCGAAGCGGCGTGTGCGTGCCGGCTTGCCCGGACAAGGTCGATCCGCGCATGATGATGCGGCTTGCGCGCATGACCGCCTCGGGCGGGCGCGGGGGCGCGAAACAGATCGACCTGCCCGAGGACCCCGACTACTTCAACCGCGTGCGCGCTTTCGCGAGGCTCAACCTGAGCGACGCAGAGCTCGAGGACTGGATGTGAAAGAGGCCATCACCTTCTGGTACGGCTGCAACGTCCTGCGGCACGGCGACATCATCCGCAGCTGCCTCGACATCCTGCGCGCCCTCGATTTCGACGCGCAGCCCGCCGGCGGGCCGGACTACTGCTGCGGCACGGTGAAGGACGCCAACCAGACCGCCGCGGGCGGCATGGCGGCGCGCACCGTGGGCCGCTTCAACGCGCTCGGGCGCGGCCGCGTCGTCGCCTGGTGCCCCTCCTGCCACTCCCATATGCACGATTTCATGGCGCGCGCCAACGACGCGCGCTTCGCGACCACCTACCTGGTCGAGCTGCTCCACGCCCATCGCGAAAAGCTCGCGCCGCTCCTCGTGCACCCGGTGCCGTTGCGCGTGATCGTGCACCGGCACGTCGGCTTCAACGACCTCGTCCCGGTGAACCGCATCGTCCCCGAGCTGCTGCGCATGATCCCGGGCCTCGAAGTCGTCGATGACGAGTACCTCGCGCCCGGCTACATGTGCGTGTCGCTCGCCGCGGTGCCCGGCGCGCTGGAGGACATGTTCGCGAACACGGTGCGCTCGGCGAAGGCCGCCGGCGCCGAAACGGTGGTCACCATCTTCCACCAGTGCTACCGCGAGTTTTGCGGCCTCGAAGCCCGGGGCGACGCGCAGGTGTGCAATTACATTCAGCTGCTCGCGCGCGCTATGGGCTTAGCCTACGAGGACGAGTACAAGGCGTGGAAGAAGGCGGGCGCCGGTGCGGCGCAACTGATCGGCCCGGAGCGCGTCGCCCGGGCCGGCGTGCAGTTCTTCGAGCGCGCGCTCGTGCCCGAGCTGAAGAAGCGCCCGAACCTTCGCGGCGGGTAGCGCTACTTCCTTCCCACCAAGCCGAAGAGCGCCGGGTCCTTCTCCTTCGGCTCGCGCGCAGGCTCGCTTTCCGCGCGGCGCTCGGCCTCCAGCTGCTGGCGGTGGTATTCGAGCTGCTCCTGGCGCACGGCGTCTTGCTCTTTGTCCGAGGGCGAGACGGCTCCCGGCTGGCGTTCCCGCCGCGGGTCGCGGCGCTGGCCGTTGCCCTGGCGCGCACGCGCCGGGGCCTGGGGACGTTGGGGACCGCGCGGCGCGCCGCGCGACCGGTCCGGTCGGCGCCGCGGGTTCGACTGCACGACCGGGTGGGGCCGGCTGCGGCGCACCTCGGGCTCGGGCTGCGCGGACTCGTAGCCCGGTCCCGGCTCGAAGCCCGGCACGATCTGCTGCTCGATGCTCCTGCCGGTCAGCCGCTCGACGGCGCGGAGCGGCCCGCGGTCTTCGCCCGACACCAGCGACACCGCCTGGCCGGAACCGCCCGCGCGGAGAGCGATGCGGCGCAGGTAGTCCTCGGGGACCTGCGGCAGGTCGTAGTTCACCACCCGCGGCAGCGATTCGATGTCGAGGTCCAGCGCGCCGATGTCGGTGACGACCAGCACCTGCAATTCGTCGTTCTTGAAGCTCGCGAGCGCCTTCATGCGCTGCGCCGGGGTCTTGTTGCCGTGGATCGCGGCGGTCGGCACGCCGTCGCGCTCGAGTTGCTCGACCAGCCGGTTCGCGCCGTGCTTGGTGCGGCAGAAGACCAGCACCTGCCGCCAGTTGCCCAACTTCACCAGCTGCGCGAGGAGCGCCCGCTTGCTGTCCTGGTCCACCGGGTGCGCGATCTCCGCGCGGAGCGGCTCGGCCGGGAGGCCGGGATCTTCAGACGACGTATCGATAAAACTCTCCTAGCTGTCGGCTCAGGAGGGCGACCGCGGGCGGCTGGCCCGTCTCGAATTCAGTCTCTCCTGAAATCGGCCCGCGAAGGACTGGCCTTCGCACCGGTTCAGGCGGATCTGCTCTTTGAACGATTCGGGTACTTGGGAAGGACCGCGAAGGGGCTGTAACGCTAACCGGTGACGCGTTATACAAACCTTGGCGCGCACTATACCGAATTCCCGGGGTTTCGCAAGCTACTGGGGCTCGATCCCCGCGCGCGCGAGCACCGACCCCCAGCGCGCGATCTCCGCGGCGATGAAGGCGGCGAACTCCTCGGGCGAGCCCGCCGCCGGGATCGCCCCTTCCGCGTCCAGGCGCGCGCGCAGCTCCGGCGTCTGCAGAATGCGCCGGATCTCGGCGTTCAGCCGGGCGACGATGTCGCGCGCGGTCCCCGCGGGCGCGACGATGCCGTACCAGCCGTTCGCCTCGAAGCCTTTCACGCCGGCCTCGTCGAGCGTGGGGATCGCGGGCAGCGAGGGCAGGCGGGTGAGGCTGGACACCGCGAGCGCGCGCAGCCGCCCCGAAACGACGTGGGGCATCACCGCCGGAGCGCCGTTCAGCCCCATCGAGAGCTGCCCCGAGACGAGGTCGGTGAGCATCGGGCCGACGCCCTTGTAGGGCACGTGCAGGATGTCGGTGCCGGTCGCGAGCTTGAAATACTCGGTGGTCAGGTGCGAGGTGCTGCCCGAGCCCGCCGAGCCGTAGGCGAGCTTGCCGGGGTTCTTCTTCGCGTAGGCGATCAGCTCGGCGGCGCTCGTCACCGGGAGCGCGTTGTTGACCACCAGCACGCTCGGCACGATCGCCATCAGCGACACCGGCGCGAAGCTCTTCACCGGGTCGTAGGGGAGCTTCTTGTAGATCGCGGCGTTCACCGCGAGCGTCCCCAGATGGCCCATCATGATGGTGTAGCCGTCGGGCGCCGCTTTCGCGGCCGCCTCCGAGCCGATCGAGCCGCCCGCGCCGGGGCGGTTGTCGATCACCACGGGCTGCGCCAGGTTTTCCGCGAGCTTCTGCGCGAGCGCCCGCGCGAGAATGTCGGTCGAGCCGCCCGGCGGGAAGGGGACGATCAGGCGCAGCGGCCGCGCGGGATAGCTCTGCGCCTGCGCGGCGGGCAGCGCCGCGAGGAGAACCAGCGCGAGGCAGGCGCGGCGAAACACTCAGCGCTTCGCGACACCGAGCTGCACCGCCATCCAGTCGGCGGTCTGGTCGCGGTAGCGGTACCAGAGGTTGTTGACGACGTGGTTGCCGCCCTCGATCACCGAGAGCACGCAAGGCCCCGACACGGCTTGAGCGAGCTTCTCGGCCTGCGTGTGCGGCGTCAGGCGGTCCCGGGTGCCCGCGACGATGTAGATCGGGCAGCTGATGTTCTTCGCGCACTCGGCGAGCGTGAAGCGCAGCGCCACCTTGCCCGCTTCCTCGAGGTTCGCGCTCTTCGAGCGCACGCGGAAGGCCTCGACGTTCATCTCCGGACGGCCGCTGAAGTCGGCCGAGCGCTGGAAGGGGCCCGACAGCGCGACGCAAGCCTTGAAGCGCTTCTCGAACGCCGCGGCGCGCGGCGCGTAATAGCCGCCGAGCGACACGCCCCACACGCCGATGCGCGCAATATCGACGTCGCTGCGGGTCTCGAGATAGTCCACGACGGCCTTCGCCGGCTTCTCGTACTCGGGGCAGACCGCGAAATCGTATTCGGCCTCGCCCTGCCCCGGGCCGTCGAACGACAGCGTCGCCAGGCCGCGCACGAGGAAGCGGTTCTCGTAGTCGTCCATCTCCTCCTTCGCCGAATCCAGTCCCATGCACATCACGACGACGGGCGCCTTCGTCGCACCTCTGGGCTTCCGCAGGTTGCCGTAGAGATTCTTGCCCTCGTAGGGAATGGCGACGCGCTCGCCGGGCGGATCGAGATAGGGCAGCGCCTTGTTGCGGCACTCGACCGCGCGCCGGTGCGCCTCGCGCAGCTGCGCCATGTCGTTGACGAACAGGAACTTGCCGAAGTGGTAGCACACCGCGGCGCGCGTGAAATGCGCTGCGGCGGAGGTGTTGTAGCCGCCGGCGAGCGCCTTGTTGCCGAGCTCCTGGTGGATCGCGGCGCGCGCCGACCAGGCGTCGCACCAGTCCTCCCAGCGCTCGCAACTCCCGGTGACTTCCTGGAAATCGGCGAGCGGCACGCCGTTCGCGACGAAGCGCGGTGCCCAGTGCGAGATCGCGGCCTCGACGCGGGGGTCTTTTTCGGGCTTGGCTTGAATGACGGCGGACATGCTCCGGGCTCCCAGCAAGAGGTTCGAGCAGGAGACCAGTATAGCGAAAACGTCCCCCTCGAAGCACTCCCGCTCAGGCCGCGAGCGCCGCCATCCCGATCGCTTCCTGCGGAAGGTCGATCTCGACTTTTTCGCAATTGAGATCGGCGATCTCGTCGAGCAGCCGCGCCGCGCAATGCCGCTCGCGGGCCAGGCCTTCGCGCAGCGACTCGAGGAAAACCGGGTCCGCCATCTGCAAGGTGACCGCGGGCGGGCGCCGCGCGCATCCCCCCTGCTCGGTCCCGCCGAGCATCGCGGAGGGCAAGGCGCTCAGGCTTTCGGGCCGCACCATGTCGGCGTCCTGGCCTTCGATCACCGCCTGATAGAGCACGGCCCGCCGCCGGGCGGCCTCGACCTCGGCGAGCCTGCCGGAAATGCCCAGCTCGGCGTTGCGCCGGGCCAAGGCCGAACGGATCGTCGCGATGGCGCGAGTGCCGGCCTCGACCAGCGCGAGATCGCTGGCGGCGCGCCGCGCGATGAGGGCGGCTCTTTCCTCCACCCCGTACCGGTTCCAGGGCGACACGGTCGTCGCCGTGAAGGTCGTTCTGACGTTCGCCTCGCGCTCCTTCAGAGCATTGTGGATGCGCTCGGCGACCTTGTGCCAGCGCGAAAGCGTCAATAGGTAGTTCATGTTCGTTCGTGCGCAAGCGTGCGCCGCGCGCAAGAGGAGCGCGACGTTCCCCGACCGGGGGGTTTGAAGAAACTGTAACCGAAAGTTACTTCAACTTCGCCGCCGCGTCAAGCCCCGAGCGTCACGAAATAGCCCGGGTCGTAGCGCTCGCCCGCCCGGGCTCCGGGACGGAAGGCGGCCGAGAGCGTGTCGATCTCCTGCGGATCGAGCGCGAGATCGACGGCGGCGACGTTCTGCTCCAGCCACTTCTGCTGCTTGGTTCCGGGGATCGGGAAGACGTCCTCACCGCGCGACAGCAACCAGGCGAGCGCGACCTGCGCGGTGGTAACACCGCGCTTCGCGGCGATCGCCTCGATGGTCTTCACCAGCTCGAGGTTCTTCTCGAAGTTTCCCGGCCGGAAGCGCGGCTGCTTGCGGCGGATGTCGTGCTCCGCGATGTCTTCGATCTTCCTGATGTTGCCGGTGAGCAGGCCGCGCCCGAGCGGCGAGTAGGCGACGAAGCCGATGCCCAACTCGCGGCACGCGGGCAGGATTTTTTCCTCGACGTCGCGCGCCCACAGCGAGTACTCGGTCTGCAGCGCGGTGATCGGATGGATCTTGGACGCGCGGCGCAGCGAGCTCGGACCCGCTTCCGAAAGGCCGATATATCGCACCTTGCCGGCCGTCACCAGTCCCGCCATCGCGCCGACGGTGTCCTCGATGCGCACGTCCGGGTCGATGCGGTGCAGGTAGTAGAGATCGATCGTTTCGATGCCGAGCTGCTTCAGGCTCGCGTCGCAGGCCGAGCGCACGTACTCCGGGCTTCCGTTATAGGCCTTGCTGCCGTCCGGCTTGTCGATGTTGCCGAACTTGGAGCACACGATCGCCTTGTCGCGGCGGCCGGCCAGCGCGCGGCCGAGCATGCGCTCGTGGCGTCCCTTCATGTAGCGGTCGGCGGTGTCGAAGAGCGTCACGCCCAGGTCCATCGCGCGGTGCACGGTGTCGATCTGGACCTCGTCGTCGCGCTCGCCGAAGTTCGTGGTCGCGCTCCCGGCGCCCAGGCCGATCGCCGAGACCGTCGGGCCGTTTTTCCCGAGTTTCCTGTACTTCATGGCTTCGCTAGTCCGCCTTGATGCCGGCCGCCTGGATGATCGGCGTCCAGCGCGCGAGCTCGGACTTCACCCAGTCGCCCAGCTCCTCGGGCGTTCCGGGTGTCGCGGCGACGCCCTGCTTGAGGAAGGTCTCCTGCGTTTCGGGCGCGCGCAGGATGTCGCCGATCTCGCGGTTGAGCTTGGTCACGATCGCACGAGGTGTCTTGGCCGGAGCGAAAAGGCCGAACCACAGCTTCGCCTCCATGCCCGGGATCCCCGCCTCGGCCGCGCTCGGTATATCGGGCGCGCCCGCGAAGCGCGTGCCGCTCGACACCGCGAGCGCCTTCACCTTGCCCGCCTTGAGCTGCGCGTGCGCGGTGAGCGGCGAGAGGAACGACACCTGCACTTCGCCGGTGAGCATGGCGGTGAGCGCGTTGCCCGCGCTCCGGTACGGGATGTGCTGCAGTGGAATCCCGGTCACCTTCTTCAGCAGCTCACCCGCGAGATGGCTCGCCGAGCCGTTGCCGGCCGAGGAGTAGGAGAGATCGCCTTTCTGCTTCGCATAGGCGACGAATTCCAGGGCGCTCGTCACCGGCATCGCGGGCTGGACGACCAGCACCACGACACCTTGTCCCACCATGGTCACCGGCTCGAAATCCTTCACCGGGTCGTAGGGGAGGTTCTTCGCGTAGAGGGTCACCGCGCTCACCATCGGGCCGATGTGGCCCATCACCATGGTGTAGCCGTCGGGCGGGGATTTCGCGACGGCGTTGGTGGGGATGGTGCCGCCCGCGCCCGCGCTGCTGTCGACGATCACCGGCTGGCCCCAGCGCTCGGTGAGCTTGAGCGCGACGTAGCGCGAAAGATAATCGGCGGTGCTGCCCGTGCCCTGGCCGTAGATGCGGATCGCGCGGCTCGGGTAGCTCGCCGCCGGATCCTGCGCGCTGGCGGAGAGCGAAAAGAGCAGAGCGGCTGCGAGCGTGGCGAGAATTCTCATGGGCGCCTCAATCCATTTTCGCGCCGGCGGCCTTGACGATCTTGCCCCAGCGCGCGAGGTCGGTCTTGATCTCGGCGCCGAACTCCTCGGGCGTGTTCGCCACCGGATCGATGCCGTCCTTGTCGAGGCGCTCGAGGAAATCCGGCCGGCGGATGACGGTGACGGCGTCGTCGTGGATCTTCTTCACGATCTCGCGCGGCAATCCCGCCGGGCCCATGAAACCGTACCAGGCGGTGACGTCGAAGCCGGGGAGGGTCTCCGCGATCGCCGGAACATCCGGCATTGCCTTTGCCCGCTTGGGACCGGTGACCCCGAGCGCCTTGAGCTTGCCGCTCCGGGTCAGCTGGATCGAGGCGGTGATGCCGCCGAAGATGAGCGGCACCTGGTTGGCGAGCACGTCGGTGAGCCCCTGGCCGAATCCTTTGTAGGGCACGTGGATCATGTCCATGCTGCCCGCGAGGGTGCGGATGTATTCCATCGCCAGGTGCTGCTGGCCGCCCGCGCCGGAAGACGCGTAGCTGATCTTGCCCGGCTGGCGCTGGACGAGCGCGATCAGCTCCTTCACGTTGTTCGGCGGAAACGCCGGGTTCGCGAGCAGCACGAACGGTCCGGCGGCGACGTTGACGATGGCCGCGAGATCGCGCACCGGGTCGTAGGGAAGCCTCGAGTAGAGGTGCGGCGCGATGGTGATGCTTGCGTCGGCGGCGAAGAGCAGCGTGTAGCCGTCGGGGGCGCTCTTTGCCACCGAGTCGGTGCCGATGGTGCCGCCCGCGCCGGTGCGGTTCTCGACCACCACCGACTGGCCCCAGAGCTTTTGCAGCTCCGCGGACATGATGCGGCCGTAGATGTCGGGCGTGCCGCCCGGAGGAAAAGTCACCACGACCTTGACGGGCTTGGCGGGCCAGCTCTGGGCCAGCGCGGCGGGCGCCATCATCGCAGCCGCGACGGCGAGCGCAAGGAATATTCGGTGCAGCATCGGGGTCCTCCTCGAAGAAACCGTAGTTTACTATTTCTCCGCCATCAGCTCGCGGCGCGCGCGGGCCAGCTCGCGCTTCTTCTCCGGGGGCACCTCGGGGAATTCCAGGCCGAGCTCCTCGAGCGCGTCGACGATGGCCGCGGCGACCACCAGGCGCGTATACCACTTGTGGTCGGCGGGCACCACGTACCAGGGCGCGTGCTCGGAGCTCGTCTCGCGCACCATGTCCTCGTAGGCGCGCATGTACCCGCCCCAGCTCGCGCGCTGGCGCACGTCGTTCGCGGAGAATTTCCAGTGCTTCTCCGGGTCGTCCAGCCGCTCGAGCAGGCGCCTTTTCTGCTCCTTTTTCGACACGTGCAGGAAGAACTTGCGGATGACCACCCCCGAGCGCGCGAGGTGGCGCTCGAAAGCGCGGATATCCTGGTAGCGTTGCTCCCAGATCCTGCCCGTCACCCGCGGCAGGCGCTGCGCCTCGAGCAGGTCGGCGTGCACGCGCACCGCGAGCACTTCCTCGTAGTAGGAGCGGTTGAAGATGCCGATGCGGCCGCGCTCGGGCAGCGCCCGCACGCAGCGCCACAGATAGTCGTGGGCGAGCTCCTCGCGCGAGGGCGCCTTGAACGACACCACCTGGCAGCCCTGCGGGTTGACGCCGGACATCACGTGCTTGATCGCGCCGTCCTTGCCGGCGGCGTCCATCGCCTGGAAGATGAGGAGCAGCGACCATTGCCCCTGGGCGGCGAGCTTCTCCTGCAGGCGCGCCATGCGCTCGACGCCGCGCTCGAGCAGCTGCTGGGCCAGCTCCCTGTGCTCGTCTTCCAGCTCGCCGGTGTCGGCGGGGTCGATGCGCTTGAGGCGGAACTTGCCGCCGTCGCGCACGCAGTAGGGCGCGGCGAGCCTGCGCAGGAGCTTCAGCGATTGATTCCCGGCCATGTGGTGTCGCTGCATTTTGCGCATGCGATCGCCCGATCCGCAAGACCTGTGCGATAGTTCCCTGACTCAAATGAGGCGGCCCGCAAGGAACGGGAACTCGGTGAAGACATTCGGCGCGTACGCAAGACGCCGGCAGCGCGCGGCCGCGCTTTTTCTCGGCCTGGCGGCGGCCTCGGCCGCGCTCGCCGCGGACGAGCGGCCCGTCGCGGCCGAGGCCTGGTCCGATTACCGCGCGATCATCTGGCAGCCGCAAAGACCCGAGCATTGCGCCGCCCTCCGCGAATTGGGGATCGACGCGGGCGCGGTCATCCCCGAGAACCGCGAGCGCCCCACCGAGGGCGTCGAGCAGCGCATCGCGCCCCTGCGGGACTGCGGCCTCTCCTGGTACGTCGAGAACATCGCCACCGACTTCTACTCGGCCTACCACCGCTTCAGCCAGGGCAAGCCCGTCAACTGGCGCTTCGTCGAGGTCAAGAAGGCGCACCGGGCGAATCCCGAAGACGCGCGCGCCACCACGCGCGATCCGAGCCTGTCCGACCCCGACTGGCATACGAGAATCCGCGAGCGCCTGACGGAGACGGTGCGCGTGCATCGCGCCCACCGGCCGCTCTACTACGATCTCGGCGACGAGCCCGGAATCGCCGATCTTTCCGCCTTCTGGGACTTCGACTTCTCCCGCCATTCGCTCGAGGGCCTGCGGCGCTGGCTCAAGGAGCGCTACCCCGAGCTCGCGGCCCTGAACGCGCAGTGGGGATCGCGGTTCGCCGACTGGGAAAGCGTCGTGCCGATGACGACGGCCGAAGCGATGAAGCGCGCCGACGGCAACTACTCCGCCTGGGCCGATTTCAAGGAGTGGATGGACGCCGAATTCGCGCGCGCCCTCGCGCTCGGCACGCAGGCGGTGCACGCCGCCGACCCGGACGCCTACGCCGCCATCGAGGGCGCCCAGATACCGGGATGGGGCGGCTACGACTACTCGCGCCTGGCGGGCGCGGTCGACCTCATGGAGCTCTACGACGGCGGCGGCAACTTCGAGATCGCGCGCTCGCTCAATCCCAGGCTGCTGCTGCTGACGACTTCGGCGGCCCGGGGCGCGCAGGAAGCGCACCAGATCTGGCGCGCGCTGCTGCGCGGAAGCCGCGGGGTGATCTTCTGGGACCCGAAGTACCAGATCGCGGGCGCGGACGGCCGCCCCGGCGAGCGCGGGCGCGGCGTCCTCCCGCACTTGCGCGAAATCAAGGCCGGCCTCGGCGCCCTGCTGATTCACAGCACGAGGCAGACCGCGCCGGTCGCGATTCTGTATTCGCCGGCGAGCATGCGGGCGCAGTGGATGCTCGACTGGCAGCCCAAGGGAACGGCGTGGAGCGACCGCGGCCCGGGCGAGGTCTACGAGGACGCGAGCGCGGTGCGCGCTTCGATGACGGGATTCTTCGACTCGCTGGGCCGCGCCGGGCTGGAAGCGCGCGTCCTCACCCCCGAGCTCCTCGAGCAGGGCGCGCTCGAGCAGGGCATCCGGGTGCTGATTCTTCCGCGCGTGCTCGCGCTTTCCGCGCGCGAAGCGGCGCGGATCCGCGCTTTCGTCGCCAAGGGAGGGACCGTCCTCGCCGACGGCATGCCGGGCCGGTTCGACGAGCACTGCCGGCGGCTGGCGAAACCGCTGCTGTCCGACCTCTTCCGGCCGGCCGCGTCCGCCGCGAGCGCAGGCGCGGGCCGGGCGCTCCTCTTCGACCCGCCCTCCCGTCCCACGGACAAAGCCTAAGCGTCGCGCCGCGACCGCGGCGGCGAGCTCCTGAGGATCCTGGCCGAAGCCGGCGTCGAGCCGATCTTCAAGCTCGAGCGCAAGGACGGCAGCCGCGCCGCGAACATCGAGACCCAGGTCTGGCGGAACGGCGGGACGACGATCATCGCCCTGCAGCGAGAGCTCGGCGACGCGGCGGCGGAGCCGGTGCGACTCGCGCTGCGCGAGCCCGCCCGGGTCCACGACCTGCGCTCGCGGACCTGGCAAGTGACGCTGAAAAACCTCGAGCTGACGCTCGATCCGGTCGTCCCGACCCTGCTCGCCCTCTCCCCGGGCCCGGGACCGGCTCCCGCGATCACGGGCGCGTCGCGCGCCGTCGCAGGCGAAACGGTGACGATGAGTTTCGGCCCGCCGCAGGGCTCGGGCGTGTCGGTGCTCCGTGTCGAGCTGGTCGATCCGCGGGGAGAGGCCGTTCGCTCGATGAACGTCCTCCTGCGCGGCGCGCCGGTCGCGAAGCGATTCGATTTCGGAACGAGCGATGCGCCGGGAAAGTGGCAGATCCGCGCGCGGGATGTGCTGAGCGGCGAGACTGCCGCGCACTCGCTCGAGCTCGTAGCGAAGTGAGCGGCCCGCCGGGCCGCCGCGGCCTCAGCCCCTGCGGAGCTTCCTGATCGCGGCGAGCTGGGCGGCGAGCGTCGCGAGCTCGGCTTCGACGGTGGCGACCTCGGCCTTGTCGGTGGCCCGGGAGCGGGCTTCCTCGGCGCGCTTGAGCGCCTCGTGCGCCTTGGCCTCGTCGAGATCGCGGCCGCGGATCGCGGTGTCGGCGAGCACCGTCACCACCTCGGGCTGCACTTCGAGGATGCCGCCGGCGACGAACACCAGCTCCTCGGGGCCGCCGCCCGCGGGCTTGATCCGCACCGACCCCGGCTTGATGCGGGTGATGAGCGGGGTGTGCCTCGGGTAGATGCCGAGCTCGCCCGCCTCGCCCGGGAGGACGACGAACTCCGCCTCGCCCGAGTAGATCGACTCCTCGGCGCTGACGACGTCGACGTGGATGGTGGCGTTCGCCATTACTTCTTGGCCGTCTCTTTCTTCATCTCCTCGCCCTTGGCGATCGCTTCCTCGATGGTGCCGACCATGTAGAAGGCCTGCTCGGGGAGCGCGTCGCACTCGCCGTTCACGATCATCTTGAAGCCCTTGATCGAGTCCTTGAGCGAGACGTACTTGCCTTCAAGGCCCGTGAATTGCGCGGCTACGAACATGGGTTGCGAGAGGA
>JBGQKK010000033.1:0-15835 GCA_041499545.1 Gammaproteobacteria bacterium
CCGTATCGGCGGCGATGACGATGTCGCACATCAAGGCAAGCTCGCAGCCGCCGCCGAGGCAATAGCCCGCGACCGCCGCGATCACCGGCTTGCGGATCGACTTCATCCGCTCCCAGTTGCGCGTGATGTAGTCGCTCTTGTAAACGTCCATGTAGCCCCAGTCCTTCATCGCGCCGATGTCGGCCCCCGCGGCGAAGGCCTTGTCGCTCCCCGTGAGCACGATCGCGCCGACGCCCTCGTCGGCGTCGAGCTTCGCGAGCGCCTCGCCGAGCTCGTTCATGAGGGCGTCGTTGAGCGCGTTCAGCTGCTTGGGGCGATTGAGGCGGATCAGACCGACGCGTCCGCGCGTCTCGACCAGGATGTTTTCGTAGCTCATGCGGATTCCGGTTCCTATTCTAAGGTGATTTTCTGCTCGCGAATCACCCGGCCCCAGCGTTCCATCTCCGCGCGGATCCACCGGTCGAGATCCGCGGGCGAGCCGGGCGCGGTCTCCAGCCCCAGCTCGGCGAAGCGCCTCTTCACCTCGGGCCGCTCGAGGGTCCTCGCGACCTCGGCGTTGAGGCGCGCAACGATCTCGGAGGGCGTCCTCGCCGGCGCGAGCAACGCGACCCAGGCCTCGGACACGAAGCCCGGGTAGGTCTCGCTCATCATCGGAACACCGGGGAGAGCGGCGCTGCGGAGCGCCGAGGTGACCGCAAGTGCGCGCAGGCGGCCCGCTTTCATATGCGAGCTCACGCTAGTGACGCTTGCGAACATCGCGTCGACCTGGCCCGCGACGAGGTCGCCCAGGGCGAGGCCGGCGCCCTTGTACGGCACCATGATGACGTCGATCTTCGCGTCGAGCTTCAGCAGCTCCATGAGGAGCCGCGCGGGAGAGCCGGGGCCGACGGTCGCGAAGTTGACCGCACCCGGCCTGGATCGGGCGAGCTTCACGAGCTCCTCGACCGTGCTCGGCCCGAGATTCGGGTTGACCACGAGCACCAACGGCCCGCGCGCAAGCAGCGATACCGGAGCGAGGTCGGCGAGCGTGTCGTAGGGGAGGCTTCCGAAGAGAGTGGGGTTGGTGGCGTGGCTGTCGAACACGGCGAGCAGCGTGTAGCCGTCGGGAGCGGACTTGACCGCCGCCGCGGTGCCGAGCGTGCCGCCTGCTCCCGGACGGTTATCGACCAGGAATTGCTGTCCGAGGGCCTCGCCGAGGTTCGAGGCGAGGAGCCGTGCGCAGATATCGGCGAGGCCGCCGGTCGCGTTCGGAACGATGATGCGGACGGGCTTGACGGGATACGCCTGCGCGCGTGCCTCGGCGACACCGGTCGCTGCTAGAATCGCGAGCACGAACACTGCCGCCCTGGGACACCGCCTCATCCGCGCATTATGACCGCTGTTATCGCAAAGCCAGAGCGCCCGGTGCGCGAGCGCGTGAGCGCCGAGGAGTGGCAGCTGCGCTGCGAGCTCGCCGCGGCGCATCGCCTCGTCGCGCACTTCGTGTTCGTCGACATGACCTACAACCACATCTCGGCGCGCGTGCCGGGCGAGCCACGGCATTTCCTGGTCAAGGCCGACAACGTCTTCATGGAGCAGGTTACCGCCTCGAACCTCGTCAAGTACGACGTGGACGGCAAGAAGGTGATGGAGTCCGGCTTCAAGGCGAGCGCCGCCGCGTACAACCTGCACGCCGCCGTGCTCAAGGCGCGGCCCGATATCGCCGCCGCCGTGCACACGCATTCGCCCGCCAACCTCGCGGTGTCGGCGCAGAAGGGGGGCTTGCGCCCCATCACCCAGCAGGCGATGCGCTTCTACAACCGAATTGCCTATTATCCGAACGAAGTCGACGACACCACGCCCGAAGGCACGGCGGCGCTCGCGCGCGCTCTCGGCGAAAAGTGGACGATGATCCTCGAGAACCACGGGGCCCTCGTGTGCGGCACCTCGCTCGCCGAGGCCTATATCTATCACCACTTTTTCGAGCTCGCCTGCCGCGCGCAAGTCGGCGCGCTCGCGGGCGGCGCCGAGACGATCGTGCCCACGCCCGAAGTGTGCGAGGAGCGCGCGAGGAAATTCGGCCGCATCGGCCAGTACAACCACCAGAGCCGCGACTGGGTGGCGAGCATGGCGCTCGCCGAGAAGCTCTTCCCCGAACACAAAGAATGAGTCGGCCCACACGGTCATCCCGAGCAGCGCGAGGGATCTCTTCTAGTACACGTTGTGCCGGGAGAGATCCTTCGCTTCGCTCAGGATGACATGGAAAGGAGTCCGGAAATGCTCGCTAAGCGAAAACAGAAATTCGATGTCGGGGGCGTGCTGCTGCCGCAGCCCTTCAAGATCCGGCGCCTGGGCCATTTCGGCCTGAACGTCCCCGATCCGGCGGCGTGCCTGGATTTCTACTGCGAGGGCCTCGGCTTCCGCATCTCGGATCCGCCCGACATCGCCGAGCGTCATGCCAAGCGCGACGAGCTGAGGAAGATGGGCGACACCCACATGTATTTCCTGCGCCACGGCACCGACCATCACTCGATGGTCCTATGCAACGGCGCGATCTACAATGCCGCCGGGCGCGGCGGGGATATCCCCGCCGACGTCACGGTGAACCAGATGACCTGGCAGGTCGCGAGCCTCGCCGAAGTGTCGCACGCGATCGACTGGTTCAACTCGAAGGGCGTGCGCATCAGCCGCGCGGGGCGCGACATGCCGGGTTCGAACTGGCATTGCTATCCCTACGATCCGGAAGGGCACCGCAACGAGCTCTACTACGGCATGGAGCAGATCGGCTGGACCGGCCTGCCCAAGCCGCGCGCGATGCACGAGCGCGGCTTCCGCGAGCGCCCGCCGCTGCCGCAGGCGCCCGAGTACCAGGAAGTCGAGGAGGCGCGCTCGAAAGGCGTCGATTTCGGCTCGGGCTTCCGCGATCCGGAGAAGATGCCCGCAAGATACGACGTCGACGGCATCCTGCTTCCGCGGCCGTTCAAGGTCGTGCGCCACGGACCCATCCGCCTCTTCTGCCGCGACATGAAGAAGATGGAGGCCTTCTACACGGACATCATGGGCTTCGAGCGCACCGAGGCCATCGAATGGAGGGGCCAGCGCTGCCTGTTCTTCCGCTGCGGCACCGAGCATCACTCGCTCGCGCTCTATCCGATCGCGTTGCGGGAAAAGCTCGGGCTCTCGCCCCGCACCACCGTGATGAGCTTCGGCGTGCAGCTCGCGACTTACCGGCAGCTGCGCGCCGCGATCGACTTCCTCAAGGGCCGCGGCGGCAAGTTCGTCGAGATCCCCAGCAGCCTCTCGCCGGGGATCGACTACAGCGCCCACGTGCTCGATCCCGCCGGGCACGCCATCCAGCTCTATTACTACATGGAGCAGGTCGGCTGGAACGGGAGGCCGCGGCCGAAGAGGGCTGCTGCCCCGGCGCGCGTCGCCGCCTGGCCGAAGGCGGTCGAGCCGAAGTCCGATACGTATACAGGGGAGCCCTACCTCGGCCCCTGGGGCTGAACTCTCCGGCGGACAACTCGCCGACTTACGGCGACGAGATGTTCCCGCGGATCTCGCCGTTGGGGTTGGCCGCGCTGTCGACCTCGAAGTAGAGCAGCTTCGCCGTGAAATCGGCGAGGTTCTGCGCGCTCAGGCGGGCGGTCGAAAGCGGGTTCGCGAGACTGTTCCCGGCGGTGTCGATATTGGTCTGCAGGTTGCTGAACGGCACGACGCTCGGCCCCGTGGCGTTCTGGCTCGCGCTGGTGTGGATGGCCGCCGCCGAGGCGCTCGCCACGTTGTGGGTGATGTAGGAAATGAGGATCTTGCCGGTCGCCAGGTCCGCCAGCAGGGTTCCCGCGCCCATCGCCGTCGACGCGGTCGGCGGCACCACCTGGGACTTGTCGAGGAAGGCGAGGCTCGCGGCCACCCCGCCCTGCAGCTCGATCGCGCCCCGGATCTCTCCGTTCTGGTTGGCCGGGGTGGCGACGTTGAAGTAGAGCTCGCCGCGCAGCAGGGGCGCGAGCAGGGCGGTGTTCAGCGTCGTCGCCGGGGGCACGACCGCGGTCAATCCGTCGCCGGCGAGGATCAGAGGGACGATGATTGCCCCGTTTCCCGTTGGGTTTCCGCTGGGAGCGAGGTGCATGTTGACCTGAGCCGAGAACGGCGCGATCCCGACCAGGGTGACACCACCCGTGAGGGCCAGCTGCGTCGCGCTCGGGATGACCATGATTCCGCCGGCCCCGCTCGCGCCGGTCGAGACCGCAGGATTTTCCTGCGCCCCGCTGAGGCTCGCCGAGCGAATCACCGTCTGCAACGACTGGATCACGCTCTGGGCCGTCTGGGGGGTGCAGCTCACCGCGACGTTCGTGACGTTCGACTGGCCCACAATGCCCGCGCCGTTCGCGATCGTGCACAGGTCGTCGACGTCGACGGCCTGCACGTTGAAGGTCTCGTCGGTGAGGAGCTTCTTGTCGAACTTGAAGCTTCCGTTGCCCACTGCGATATCGTTCCCGCCGTTGAGCTTGAGCACCGCGGTTCCGGTGACGCCTTCGATGTCGCCCCCGATGGTGTAGGTCGCATCGGTGCCGTGGCAGGAGACGAGTCCGAGCGCGATCGCGGCCGCGACCACGCCCGCCAGGACCCCCCGGGTCTTCGTCATGAAGCTCTCCTTCGGGATCATCGGCGAGATTATCGCCGTTTCGCGGGCCAGGCGCGTGGCAGTCGTGTAAGCGGGTGTAATGCCGCGCTCAGAAGAACGCGTGCCACTGGAGAAAGACTTCGGTCGCGTTCTGCGCGTTGTTCTGGGGAATGCCATTGTTCTTGCGCACCCCGAGGCGGAACTGGGTGAACTGGATGGGCGAGTATTCGTACACCGCACTGTAGCGCTCACGCTGGTCTTCGCTCAAGTCCGTGTTCGGGTCGAGGAACTCGTAGGTGAGCTTGAGGTTGTGTCCCTTCGCCACTTCGACGTTGCCCTCGGCGAGGGTCGCCACCTGCGTGACGCGCCCGGTCGGCGTTCCCTCGTCGGTGACGCGCACCGCGGAGGCGAGCCAGCTGACAATGCCGGTGCGCAGTCCCGCGAAGGCGCCCTGCATACGCCGGTCTGTGGTGCCGTTGAAATTGACGCTCGCGCTCAAGCCCACGCGCCAGTCGGGCTGGACGTAGGTCGCGAGCGAGCTGATCAGCTTGCCACGGTTGGTCTCGGTGCCGCCGCCCGCGCCGTTGGTGACCGACACGTAGGCCGACCAGGGACCCATCTCCATTCCGCCCTCGACCCCGTCGTCGAACGAATTGAAGCTCGTGGCGGTGACCTGGCGGATGAAGGCGGTGTCGTCCTCGATGCGCAGCCCGAAAGGGACGAACATGCGGCCGGCTTTGACGTACCACTCGCGGTTCTTCGTCGACAGCATCGCGTAGGTTTCGCGGTTGGTCGCCGCACCCGGCGAGACGCGCTCGTCGAGATAGATCGTCAGGCGATCGACGATGGGCCTGATCTCCATGTAGACCTGCGCGCGCACCGGATCGAAGGCGTAGGCCTGGGAAGGCGTCGTGTTCGGCGTGAAAGTCGCCCTGGCGTTGGCGCGCAGGTCCGCGCCGAACCCCAGATGATTGTTGACTTTCCCGGTGAACGGCGCCGGATCGGGCGCGCCGTCGGGGACCGACTCGCCCGTCTCCAGGTCGAGGCGCGAGGCGGGCAGCGCCGTCTGACCGTAGATCGCGCCGAACTCCGTGCGCTTGCCCCCGCCCGTGGGATTGACGTGGCACACCATGCACTTGAAGCCGGTGCGCACCGCGAGATAGGGCTCGGCGAGCGCGGCCTCAGTTGCGATGAGCTGCGCGGCGAGGAGCGCGGCGAGCAATGCGCAGGCGGACGTGATCGCCGGTCGCTTCACTGCGGTGCTCCGTTCGCGATCCACTGCCGAATCACGTCGATCGTGGACTGCGGAAGATAGGGCCCGAAGTCCGGCATGCGGTCGCCGAGCGTTTGTGTCCCCTCGAGTTTCTGGACGATGAAGCTCGCGTCCGGATTTCCCGGGATGACGCGGACTAGGTTGGCGTCTCGCGGGCTCGCGACGTTGACGAGGTTCCCGTAGCTGAATCCGGGATCGAGCCTCAGACCGAACTGCACCGTCCCGCCGCCATGGCAGCCCGGCACCGTGCAGTTCACGGAGAACACGTTGGTCTGGATGGAATCGAGCGTGGGCGCGAGCCCGGGCGGCGCGAAGCCGCTTCCGCCGCCAGCGCCAGGCGTAATCGGCCTGCCGTTCGGGTCGAGCCCGTCGCCGGTGCCGGCGCCGCAGGCGCCGAGCACCAGCGCGAAGGCCGAAATCCAGCCGCGCAACGGCAAAAAAGCGCGCGAGACCAATCGAGCGCTACTGGACCGCTATCTGCCCACGGATCTCGCCGGCCGCACAGCTGCTAGTGCCGTTGGCACCGCAGAGGAGGTTGCCGCTGTGGACATTGAAGTACGTATTTCCCGCGAGCATGTCCGTGACGGATTGGTCGCTGAACTGGGTCCGGGGAGTCGTAACGTCCGCCCTCCAGAGATTCGTCTCCTGGAACAGCTGCACCACGTTTGCGGGCCCGGCGACGCCCGGCGCGCCTGTGTGAATGTGCGCGTTGTTCGAGGCGGCGACATTGTGCGTCACGTAGCAAATAATGATCTCGTGGGGGGGCGCCGAATCGAACACTACCGTTCCAACACCGGTAGCCGGCGACGCACCCGGGGGAGTTTCCTGGGCGGCGTTCAGCGTGGCGAGGCCGGCGGTGACGCCGGTCGTCCCGTCGATCTGCCCGCGAATTTCACCGCCGCCGTTCGCGACCGTGTGTACGTTGAAGTAGAGGTTGCCCGCGAGCAGGTCCGCGTACTGAGTGGGTGTAAGTTTCGTATCGGGCGGAATCGTAGCAGTGGCGTTGTCGCTCGCGATAGTTAGCGTAACGACGTTGGGAGGCCCGTTAACACCCCGTGCCCCGGTGTGGATATGCGCGGCGTTCGGGGCGCCCGTGAGGCCGGTGAAGGTGATGCCGCCGGTGATGTCGAGCGTGTTCGGATTGACTACCACCGCGCCGCGGCCAATGCCCGTCACCGCCGGGAGCCCTTCCTGTGCTCCGTCCAGACTCGCCGAGCGGACGACGGTTGCCGCCGCCCCAGCAGTAGCCCCTCCGTCGCCCCCGCCATAGCTGCTGCCTCCGCCGCAAGAAACCAGCACTCCGGCCAGGATCGCAGACGCGACCGCGCCGATCACAACGTTCCTGATGTTCGTCATGGACCTCTCCTTTGAAGTGTTTCTACGGCGCCGGGCGAGGTCGGGGCGTTGGGGGATATGGTTATCCGCTGCAGACCCGGCGCAAAAGCCGAAACGTAACGTTGTTTCCGTAGAGCTCGCGCCGCGGCACTGCCGGCGCGCATCCGTAAACATCGCCTTTGGGAGAATATTCCCTACCGGCTCGGCTCGGTCCGCCGCACAGTGCAACGCACAAGCCCGAGCGGCTGCGAGCTAAATGCAGAAAATTGACTCAGGTCAAGTATCAGCTTTCGCTGATACTGCGGCTCGCGATCAGCCCCTAAGCGCAGGTCGGCGGCAGCCCGATCGGGTGCGCTTCTTCGACGAACTTCGCCGCCGCGAGGATCGTCGGCTCCGAAAACCTCGGGCCCACGATCTGCAGACCTACCGGCAGCCTCGCCGCGCTTAGGCCGGCCGGCACGCTCACCGCGGGCAGCGCCGCGAGCGACACGAGGAACGTCGGCGCGATCCAGTCCATGTAGTTCTGCAGCTTCCTGCCCTCGATCACGTCGGGAAAGTTCTTTTCGACCGGAAAGGGCGGCACCGGCGCGACCGGCGTGAGAATCAGGTCGTAGCTCTCGAACAGGGTGCGCCAGCGGTGCCAGATCTCGGCGCGCTTGCGCTCGGCGCGCGCGATCTCGCTCGGCGTAAGCGCGAGCCCCAAGCGGATGTTGCCGGCGAGGTTGTCGCCCAGCTCGCCGATGCGCTCGAGCTTGTCC
The DNA here is from genome assembly GCA_041499545.1 of Gammaproteobacteria bacterium. Classification (GTDB taxonomy): domain Bacteria; phylum Pseudomonadota; class Gammaproteobacteria; order Burkholderiales; family SG8-39; genus VBDM01. The sequence continues at coordinate 7,970 of JBGQKK010000033.1, forward strand.
AGGTGGTTGCCGACCATGGCTTCGCCGCGCAGCGCCATAAAGGCATCGCGCCCGTCGCCCATGCCGATCTCGATCTCCTCGACCGCCGCGCGCGCAGCGCGCAACTCGAGCGCCGCGGCGCGGCAGACGCGCTCGATCTCGCCGTCCACGCCGATTCCGCCGATGTCCGGCGCGTAGGCGAGGCGCAAGCCGCGCAGGCTCCTCGCCTTGGCGACCGCCTCGCGTGCGCTCTTCCACGGCGCGGCGCACGACAGCGGCGACTTCAGCGAAAACCCGGTCATCGCGTCGAGGAGCAGCGCGCAGTCCTCCGCCGAGCGCGCCATCGGCCCGGCGACGCTCTGGTCGTGCCAGGGCAGCGCTGCGGGAAACTTGGTCACCAGGCCCGCCGTGGTGCGCAGGCCGACGACGCCGCAGAACGCGGCGGGGGTGCGCAGCGAGCCGCCGAAATCGGTGCCCTCGGCGAGCGGCGCCATGCGCGCGGCGAGCGCCGCCGCTCCGCCGCCGGTCGAGCCCGAGGCCGAGAGCGCCGGGTTCCAGGGATTGCGCGTGGCGCCGAATACCTTGTTGACGGTGTTCGCGCCGGCGCCGAATTCGGGCGTGTTGGTCTTGCCGAGGACGATGGCCCCGGCGGCCTTGAGCGCGCGCACGATCTCGGCGTCCTCGGTGGGAACGTGGTCGCCGAACAGCGTCGAGCCGTAGGTAGTGCGGATGCCCGCCGTGTCGCTCAGGTCCTTGATCGCGACCGGCACTCCGTGCAGCGGTCCGAGCTTTGCGCGCTTCTTCACCGCGCTTTCGGCCTGGCGGGCCCACTCGAGCGCCTTCTCCGGAACCACCGTGCAGAACGCGTTCACCGCGGGATTGACCCTGCCGATCGCGGCGAGATGCGCCTCCGTAACCTCGACCGGGCTCAGTTTTCTCGTTCGGATGAGGCGCGCGAGCTCGACGGCGGAAAGACGGGTGAGTTCTTTGACCATGGGAGGCTGCCGCCGGTGCGTGCCGGCCGCGCACATCATATACTGCTCCGGGCACAGGGAGCCGCTCGCGGGCGGTCGCAAGCGGAGGATACAAGGACATGAGTCAGCCCAACCAGTATGCCTTGCTCGGAGAGAGGCGCTTCCTTCCATTTTTCCTCACGCAGTTCCTGGGCGCGTTCAACGACAACGTCTTCAAGAACGCTCTGGTGATTCTCGTCGCTTTCCACGCGGCGACCCTCTCCGGATTCGAGGCCACCACGCTCTCGAATCTCGCCCAGGCGCTCTTCATCCTGCCCTTCTTTCTTTTCTCCGCGACCGCCGGGCAACTGGCCGACAAGCTTGAGAAATCGCTCCAGATACGGCTGGTCAAGCTCGCGGAGATCGCGATCATGGCGCTCGGGGCAGTCGGACTGTACTTGAGCAGCTTGTTCTTGCTGTTCACCGCCCTTTTCCTGATGGGGCTGCACTCCACGGTTTTCGGTCCGGTGAAGTACGCCTACCTGCCGCAGCACCTCAAGCAGGAAGAAATCGTCGGGGGAAACGGCCTGGTCGAGATGGGCACCTTCCTCGCCATCCTCCTCGGCACCCTGCTCGGCGGATATCTCATCGCCGGCGGATCGGCGGTACAGGTTGCGGCGACCGTGTTGGGGCTCGCGGTGCTGGGGTATCTCGCCAGCCGATGGGTGCCGCGGTCTCCGGCATCCGCGCCCGATCTCGAAGTGAACTGGAATCCCTTCTCGGAGACCTGGCGCATCCTCCGGTTCATGCGGGGCAACCGCACGGTCTTTCTGTCCGTTCTCGGGATCTCATGGTTCTGGTTTCTCGGCGCGCTGTATCTCTCGCAATTTCCGGTGTTCACCAAGGACGTGCTCTCCGGGAAGGAGGACGTGGTCACGCTGCTCCTCGCGATCTTCTCCGTCGGGGTCGGCGTCGGCTCGCTCCTGTGCGAGCGCCTGTCGGGCCGCAGGATCGAGATCGGCTTGGTGCCTTTCGGCTCGATCGGGCTCACCGTTTTCGGCGTCGATTTCTACCTCGCGAGCGCCAACTTTGCCGTGCATGCGCCCGTGGGCGCCGTGGACTTCCTGAAGGACGCGGCGCACTGGCGCCTGCTCGCCGATCTCGCCGTGATCGGGATCTTCGGCGGCCTCTACATCGTGCCCCTCTACACCCTGATCCAAACCCGGTCGGAAGCCACGCACCGCTCGCGTATCATCGCCGGCAACAACGTGCTGAACGCGCTTCTCGTCGTGTGCGCGGCCGTCGTCGCAATCGTGTTGCTGGACCTGGGCCTGAGCATTCCGCAACTGTTCCTCGCCACAGCCCTCCTCAACGCCGTCGTGGCGATCTACATCTACACGCTCGTGCCCGAGTTCCTGATGCGCTTCCTGATCTGGCTGCTGGTGCACACCGTGTATCGCCTGGACAAATCGGGGCTCGACCACATCCCCGAAACCGGGCCCGCAGTCCTGGTGTGCAACCACGTGAGCTACGTGGACGCGCTGATGATCGGGGCCGCCTGCCCGCGCCCGGTGCGTTTCGTGATGGACCAGCAGATCTTCAAGATCCCGGTGCTGAGCTTCGTGTTCCGTACCAGCCGCGCGATCCCGATCGCAGGGTCGCGCGAGGACCCGGCCGCCCTCGAGCGGGCATACGATCAGATCGCCAAGGCGCTCGAGGAGGGGGACGTCGTCGGAATATTTCCCGAAGGCAAGATCACCTCCGACGGCAGTCTCAATCCGTTCAAATCCGGGGTGAAGCGAATCGTGGACCGCACCCCGGTGCCGGTCGTGCCGCTCGCGCTGCGTGGGCTGTGGGGCAGCTTCTTCTCGCGCCAGGGGGGGCCGGCCATGACGAAGTGGGGGCGTATCGCGAAGCGGATCTATTCGCGCGTCGGCCTGGTCGCGGCGCCGGCGGTGCCGGCGCCGCAGGTGACCCCCGAGGGCTTGCAGGCAATCGTGCTCAAGCTGCGCGGCGACGCCCTGTAGGCGAGGCTTATGCGAGAAGTGACCCGTACCGGTATGGTTCCCGCAACTCGCTGCGCTGCGCTGCTTTGGGCGCTCTCGTTTCTATTCGCTCTCCGCGTGCTCGGCCAGGCAGTGCAGCGCTGGGCACCCCAGCCGCTCTTGCCGGCGTTTGACGAATTCCAGGGCAGCAGCCTGCCGTACTGGTTGTTGCTGTCCGCGCAAATCCTGATCCTCGCGGCGATGACGCTGATCTCGTGGCGAGTTCAGGCGGGGATGCTCGCCCCCAGCGCCCGTGCGGCCAGCGTGCTTGCTTGGGCCGGGGGCATCTACATGGCCGGCTCCCTTGTCCGGATCGCCGTGGGCCTCGCGGTTCCGGCCGCGCCGGACTGGTTCAGGACGTGGATTCCTGCGATATTTCACGTTGTGCTGGCCGGGTTCGTGCTGACGCTCGCGGTCTACCATCGGCGCGGGCTGCGGTTCAGGCGCGGGGAGGCCCAATCATGAAGGCCCGGTTCCTGCCGTATCTGTGGTATCCGCTGTTCCTGAGTGGCGCGATTGTCGCGTTCGGCGCCATGCTTGCCGCTGATCACTCGCCCAGCTGGGCGGCCTATGCTCCGATCATGGTCGTCGCGTTTGCGATCGTCGCTCTGGAGCAGTGGTTCCCCGAGCGCCGGGAGTGGCGCCCCGATTGGTCCGACGTGAAATCCGATGCCGCTTTCATGAGTGTGGTGCAGGTTGCGCTGCCGCGCGCGCTCGTGGCCTTCGGCGTGGTGGAAGTCTCGGGCTGGATGTACGAGAACGCCCCGAGCAGCCTGTGGCCGCACCACTGGCCGCTTGCCGCCCAGGTCGTCGCGATGGTGATCGCGGTGGACTTCATGCGCTACTGGCTGCACCGCGCCTGCCACCGTTTCATCCCCCTGTGGAGACTGCACGAGGTGCATCATTCGCCGGACATCCTCTATACGCTCAACGTCGGACGCTTTCACCCGTTCGAAAAAACGCTGCACTTCTGCTTCGACACCGTGCCGTTCGTCCTGGTGGGCGTTTCGCCCGAGGTGATCGCCGGCTACTTCCTTCTCTATTCGGTCAACGGCTTCTTTCAGCACAGCAACCTGCGCCTGCGCTACGGCTGGCTCAACTACGTAGTGGGCAGCGCGGAAACGCATCGCTGGCACCATGCAAGGGATCCAAAGACAGCGTCGTGCAATTTCGGCAACACGACCATCATCTGGGATCTGTTGTTCGGGACCTGGTACCTTCCAAAGACGGCGCCCGTCGACGCGATCGGAATAATGGACCGGACCTACCCCAAGGGCTTCTGGGCGCAGATGTTCACGCCATTCAGGCGCCGGGACGGAACGCCGTGGCGGGCGCCGCATACCCTGCTCGCCGACGCGCTCATATGGCTCAAGCTTTGGTGGATGCGGCTGATCCAGGGGCGCAGGATCGCCGCCGCGGCGAAGGATCCGATGCGGGTGCAGCGCGCGCTGCTCGCCCGTATCGTCGCGGAAAACGCGCAATCCGATTTCGGGCGCGCGCACGGTTTCGCCGAGATCGGGAGCTACGAGGATTTCGCGCAACGCGTGCCCGTGGGCGAATATGAGACGCTGCGCCCGTTCGTGGAATCCGAGATCGAGCGCGGCGAGAAAGCGCTGACCTGCGAGCCACCCGAGTGGTACGTGCGCACGAGCGGCACGACCGGAAAGCCGAAGGACGTTCCGCTCACGCGCTCGCATTTGCGGGCCCTGCGGCGCATCCAGCAGACTTCCGTGGCCTACCAGCACCGCGCCTGCCCGGAAGCTTTCTCCGGGGGCATCATGGCCATCGTGAGCCCCGCTTACGAAGGCGTCCTTGCGAACGGCAAGCCCTTCGGCTCGGCCTCGGGCATCGTCGCGAACAACACTCCGGCCGCGGTCATGGAGAAATTCGTGGTTCCCGCGCCGGTGCTCACGATCTCGGACAGCCTGGTGAAGTACCTCCTCATCCTGCGGCTCGCTCTCGCCCGGCCCGACATCACTTACCTCGGGGCGGCGAACCCGACGACGATGCTCACGCTCATCAAGCTCTATCGCGAACACCAGTCCGCACTGATAGAGGACCTGCGCCGCGGAACGTTTTTCCTCGCCGCGAGGACTCCGCAGAAAGTCCTGCACGCGATCGCCGGGCGCCTCCTTCCCCGCCCGGAGCGGGCCGCCCAGCTCGCGCGCCTGCAGGCGGGTGCCGCACCCCGAATCGCCGACTTGTGGCCCGCGCTGCGCCTCGTGGTTACCTGGACCTGCGCGAGCGCCGGCGTCGCGGTGCGGGCCTTGCGCGGCGAGCTTTCCCCCCGCACGCGCATCCTGGAGCTCGGCTACCTGTCGACCGAGTTCCGCGGAACCATAACCCTGGGCAAGCGCGCGGGAAGCGGCTTTCCGACGCTCGACGCGCATTTCTTCGAGTTCGTCGAGCGCGACAAATGGGACCGCGGCGAGCCCGAGTTCCTCACCCTCGAGCGCGTCTGCAAGGGCGTCGACTACTACGTGGTCGTCACGACTCCCTCGGGTCTGTACCGCTACTTCATCAACGATCTGGTGCGGGTCATGGGATTCCTGCACAGGACGCCGCTGCTCAAGTTCGTGCAAAAGGGCAAAGGGGTCACGAATGTAACCGGGGAGAAGGTGTACGAGGCGCAGGTGCTCTCCGCGGTCGCCACCGCGATGGCCGGGTTCGGACGCGCCGCGCGCTTCGTGATGGCGCTCGCCGACGAGGAGGATCGCCGCTACCGGCTCTATGTCGAAGCAGAACCGGGACCCAAGCCGTCGGCAGCGCAGCTCGGAGAAGCCGTGGACGCGAAGCTCAGGGACCTCAACATCGAGTACGCGGGCAAGCGTGAAAGCGCGCGGCTCGGTCCGCCCGTTGCCGCCTGGCTCGCTCCCGAGACGAGCGAGGCCTACAAGCAGCATTGCGTGAAGCAGGGTCAGCGCGAAGGACAGTTCAAGATGGTCGCTCTCGCGTACCGCAAGGGATTCGGGTTCGACCTGAACGCCTTCACGGAAGCGCCGCGATGAATCTGGATTCGATCGACGCCTCCGCGCTCGCGATCCCCTTCAACGCCGCGTTCAAGCACGCCTCGGCGGAACGCGCGAGTACTCAGACCCTCTGGGTCGCGGCGCGCGCTCGGGACGGTGCGGTCGGATTCGGCGAGGGCTGTCCGCGCGAGTACGTCACCTCCGAGAGCCTGGTGGGCGCGGCGGCCTTTGTCCGAGCTCACGTGCGCGACTGGCTGGAATCCATCCGGGACCTCGGGACTCTGATCGACTGGGCCGATCACCACCGCGGCGAGATCGACGCGAATCCGGCCGCCTGGGCCGCGGTCGAGCTGGCGATCCTCGATCTCATCGGCAAGACGGAGAGGAAGTCGGTGGAGTCGCTGCTCGGCCTGCCGCAGATAGCGGGGCGGTTTCGATACACGGCGGTGCTCGGCGACGCCGCCCAGCGCCAGTTCGAGGCACAGCTCGCCCACTACCTGAAGGCGGGATTTCGCGAGTTCAAGATCAAGCTTTCTGGCGATCACGGGCGCGACCTGGCGAAGGTCCGCGCGCTCGCGGCGGCCGGCGTGCCGGCGCAGGCGGTGCGCGCCGACGCGAACAATCTCTGGCGCGACGCAGGTGTCGCGATCGACGGGCTCAAGGCGCTCGATTTTCCGTTCTTCGCCCTGGAGGAGCCCCTGAGCGCCGGGGATCGCGAGGGAATGCGGCGCATCGCCCTGGCGCTCGACACCAGGGTCATCCTGGACGAAAGCCTGCTTCGGGCGGATCAACTCGGGCAATTCGGCGAATCCGCCGACCGCTGGATCGTCAACGTCCGCGTCTCGAAAATGGGAGGCCTGCTGCGCTCGCTGGAGCTCGCGCGCGAGGCGCGCCGTCAGGGCCTGCGAATCATAGTGGGAGCGCACGTCGGCGAGACCAGTGTGCTCACCCGCGCGGGGCTCACCGTCGCCAACGGCCTGCGGGATGTCCTGGTCGCCCAGGAAGGCGCTTTCGGGACCCACCTGCTCGCGCGCGACGTAATCGATCCGCCGCTCATGTTCGGCCCGGGAGGCATCCTCGACGCCGACGCGCTCGGCTTCGCCTCCGCACCGGGGTTCGGGCTCGCGGTGCCACGCGCACAGGCTGTCCCGCTCGGCGGCGCGCCTTCCTGAACGTGCGCACCCCTCGGCTGCTGGTCGCGGCGGCAATCCTTGCGGCGAGCGCATGCCAGATCGCAGCGGCCGCGTCGATCATTCCCAAGGCGGGGATTCGCAAGGCGCAGTATTCCGTGGCCGTCGAGCGCGCCGTGCTCACTACGTCCGACGGTGTGAGACTGGTCGCCGAGATCTACAGACCGCGCGGCGCGAAGAATGCCGCGACCATCCTGGTGCGCATCCCTTTCACCTGGACCTTCAAGAACAGCATCGGCGCGGATCTCATCGGCCGCTTCTGGGCGAGCCGCGGCTACAACGTCGTGATTCAGGGGACCCGCGGCCGCTTCAAGTCGGGGGGCTCCTACACTCCCCTGTTGCACGAGCGGCGCGACGGCATCGAGACGCTCCAGTGGCTGGCGCGGCAGCCCTGGTTCGACGGCCGGCTCGGAATGTGGGGAGGGTCGGCGTTCGGTCATACGCAATGGGTGCTGGCCGATCAGGCCCGACCCGGGCCTGCGGCGCTCATCATCCAGATCGCGAGCACCGACTTCAGGCAGATGTTCCATCCCGGCGGAGCGTTCTCGCTGGAATCGGCGCTGTTCTGGGCCGCGCGCAGCGCCGGACCGCGGGACCGCATTCCCTCGTTCGAGCAGCTCGAACGCGGCTTCGACGGCTTTCCGATGATCGAAGCCGACGATCGTTCGGTCGGGGACGTGCCGTTCTTCAACGACTTGGCGAGCCGCGCCGAGGCGGACGACTACTGGAG
>JBGQKK010000034.1:0-15501 GCA_041499545.1 Gammaproteobacteria bacterium
CCTCCGAACTCGGGGCCTTCCGGGAATGCATAGAGCGTGGGCAAGCGATGTTTCACGGCCAACTCCGCGATCTGGCGCGCCTGCTGGAGGAGCAGTCCGTCTCCTGGCACAATCACCGCATCGACCCGGTTCCGGACGAGAGCGGAAAAGGCATGCTCCGTTTCACCGGAGGCACGCACCTCCGCGTCAAAGACCTGAATGCCGCGCGTCTTGGCGGCTGCCCGGATGGTCCTTAGCTGCGGCGGATGAGACGAATTGAGCGGGTTCCACAGCACACCGGCTCGGGACAGGTGGGGTATGAAGGCTGCCAGCAACTCGATGTACTTCTGGCTCAATTCAACGGTGATATTCGCCAGCCCGGTGAAATTCCCTCCCGGCCGCCCTAGGCTTTTCGCAAGACCTTCGGCAACAGGATCCGGCGATAGAGTGACGACGACGGGTATGGCTCCGGCTGTTCTTCGCAACACCTGGTGCATCGGGGTCGCCGTGGAGACGATGACGTCCAAGTTCAGCCGCGCGAGCTCGGCGGCAATGGCTTCCATCCGGTTCGCGTCGCTGTCCGCGTAGCGCTCCTCGACCATAAAAGTCTTTCCCTCGACATGGCCCAGCTCGCGCATCCCCTGGAGGAACGCCTCATAGCGACCGGCTTCCTGCGCGGATTGACGCGAGCCGTAGTAAAAGAACCCGATGCGCCAGACTTTGGTCGGTTGCTGCGCGAAACCTCCGGGCGGCGCCGCGAGCGCGCTCGCGCAAAGCGCAATTAGCAATTTACGGCGGCGGTTCATTCAATCACCTTGTCGGCGCGCAGCAGTATGGACTGCGGAATCGTCAGCCCCAGCGCCTTTGCCGTCCTGAGGTTGACCACCAGATCGAACTTCGTCGGCTGCTCGATCGGCAGGTCGCCCGGCTTCGCGCCCTTGAGGATCTTGTCGACGTAGGTGGCGGCGCGCCGGTGCAGGTCGACTAGGTCGGCGCCATACGAAATCAGGCCGCCCGCCTCCGCGAATTCCCTGTTCGCATACATCATCGGCAGATGATGCCTGGCGGCCGACTCGACCAGCCGCTTCAGATTGACGGAGACCAGCGCATCGGGCAACGCAAAGACGGCGTCCACCCGACCGCGCGCCGCTGCATCAAACACCCGCTCGAAATCCTCGGGACCTCTCGCGTCCAGAACCTGGATTCGCAATCCCAATGCCCGGGCCGCCGCCTGCGCGCTTGTCAGGTCGGCGGCAGTGGTTAAATTGTCCGGATTTTGGAGCACCCCGATGCGAGAGAGTCTCGGGAGGGCTTCCTTGAGCAACTCCAGCCGTTTCCCCGTCAACTCGGTCCCGCTGGTGGTCAGCCCCGTGATATTTCCGCCGGGCCGGGCGAAGCTGGCGATGGACTCGGTATTTGCGATCTCCGCACTGAGCGCTATGACGATAGGGATGGTCCGGGTCGCTTCGCGCACGGCACGGTGAGCGGGCGCCGAGGATGTCACGATGAGATCGACTTTGAGGCGTACGAGCTCGGCAGCGAACCCGGGCAGTGTGTCGATCCTCCCGTGCGCGAAACGGTAGACAACGGTGATGTTCTGCCCTTCGGTGTAGCCGAGCTCGCGCAAGCCCTGCCGGAAGGCCGCGTCGCGCGCCGAATCGGAGCCTCCCGAGAGATAACCGATGCGGGGAAGTGCTTTCGACGGCGCCTGGCCATGAGCAGCAGGCAAAGCCCAGAAGACGAGGGCCAGGGCGAAGGCAAGCGCGAACGTCTTCATTCGATCACCTTGTCCGCGCGAAACAGCACCGACTCCGGAATGGCGATGCCGATCGTCTTGGCAGTCTTGCGGTTGATGACCAGGTCGAATTTCGTCGACTGCTCCACCGGCAGATCGCCGGGTCTTGCGCCCTTGAGAATCTTGTCTACGACAACTGCGGCGTTGCGAAATTGGTCGGCCTGGTTGTCCCCGTAACTTATCAGACCGCCCTCCTCTACATATTCCCGAAACGTGGCTATGGAGGACATCCGACTCTTCACTGCCAGTCCTGCGATCTGGCGTCGCTGCTGGATGAAGAGCGAGTCGAGTTCCACGATGATCGCCCTGATGTTTTCCTTGGCTATCCTGGAAAATGCGTTCTCGATTTCCTGCGGAGTCCGTGCCTCCACCGGCAAGACCTTTACGTTGGCCTTCTGCGCCGCGGTCTGGACGTTCTTCAGCATTGCGGCATGATTCGGGTTGGCGGGATTCACCAGTACGGCCACGCGCGAAAGGCGGGGCGAGATGGTAAGCAGCATCTCCAGGTGCTTGGGGCTGATGTCTCCACCGAGGCTCGAGATTCCGGTGAGGTTGCCTCCGGGCCGCGCCAGGCTCTTGACGAGGCCGGCGGCGACCGGGTCGATGCTGGTCAGCATGACGATGGGAATCGTCGTGGTGGCTTTCTGCACCGGGACTGTGGCGGGCGATCCCGCGGCCACGATGACGTCCACTTGCAGCCGTACCAATTCCGCTGCCAGGCCGGGAAGGCGCTCGTAGTCGCCGTCGGCAAATCGCCACTCGATCACCAGATTATTGCCCTCGACATAGCCGAGCTCGCGCATGCGCCCCTGGAACGCGCCGTAATTGTCGGAGCCGAGAGAATCCGGGCGACGACGTGCCGACAGGAATCCGACGCGCCAGACCTTGCCCGGCGCCGGCTTCGGCTGCGCGAGCAACAACCGCGCGAACGCGGCGGCGCCGAGCACGACGAGCAATTTCCGGCGTGTTTTCATTCGATCACCCTGTCCGCTCGCACGAGTATCGATTGTGGAATCTTGATTCCGATCGCCCTCGCGGTCTTCATGTTGACAACCAGCTCGAACTTAGTCGGCCGCTCGATCGGGAGATCGCCTGGCCTCGCGCCTTTGAGGATCTTGTCCGCGAAGGTCGCCGCGCGCCGGTACAAGTCGGCGCGGTCTGTCCCATAGGTCACAAGACCGCCGGCGTCCGCGAATTCCGAGAAGTGATAGATCGCCGGCAGGCGGTTCTTTCCCGCAAGGGCCGCTATCCGTTTTATATTCGAAGTAACCAGCGCGTCCGGCATGATGGTAAGAGCACCGACGCGCGCCCGGGTCACAGCTTCGAACGCCTTGTCCAACTCGTCGGGGCTCCGTACCTCCATCGAATGAAGCTGGATTCCGAGCTGCCGTGCCGGCAGTTGGACTTCTTTCCAATTGAGCGTCGAGGCGGGGCCCTGCGAATTCCAGAGCACAGCCACGCGGGAGAGCTTGGGAATCATTTCCCGGAGCAACTCCAGCCGTTTTCCGCTCAACTCGAAGGTCATCGTGGACAAGCCCGTCACGTTGCCGCCGGGCCGCGCCAGGCTCTCAACCAAGCCAAGGGCAACGGGATCACCGGCAGCCACCACGACGATGGGGATTGTCCTGCTAGCTTTTTGGGCGGCTAGAGCGGCGTTGGGATTACCGGCGACGATCACGTCAACCTTGAGACGAAGGAGATCGGCCGCAAGCTCAGAGAGGGGATCCTCTCTGCCCTCCGCATACCGGTACTCGATGCTGACGTTCTTTCCCTCGACCCATCCGAGGTCGCGGAGGCCCAGCCGGAATGCCTCGTGCCAGAGCACAGCATCGGCAGGAAAGTTGGGTGATAGATGCCCGATCCGGCGGATTCCTGCCGGCGCCTGCGCGCGTGCGCTCGTGAAGGCGAGCGCCGCCAGCGCGAGCAATACGGATCTCCGGGTGTTCATTCGATCACCTTGTCCGCGCGAAACAGCAAGTCCCGCGGAATCGTGAGACCGATGGCCCTGGCGGTCTTGAGATTGATGACCAGCTCTATCTTGCTGGCCAGCTCGACCGGCAGGTCCCCAGGCTTCGCGCCCTTGAAAATCTTGTCCACGTAGGCGGCGGCGCGGTAGTAGTGCTCCGCGTTGTCCTGCCCGTAGCTCATCAGGCCCCCGGCTTCGACGTGTTCGCGCGTCCAGAACATCGTCGCAATCCGGCGCTTCGCGGCCAGCTCCGCGATTCTGCGCCCCTGCACGCTCAAGAGGCCGTTCGGGGTCACGATCATCGCGCGCGTGTGTTCGCGGGTGAGCCCCGCGAGCGCGGCATCGATCTCGCCGGCCGTGCGTACTTCAACCGGCTGGACTTTCATTCCTATCGCGGTTGCCGAGGCTTGGATCTGTTTCAAGAAGAGCGGCGCGGTCGGGGTGTTTGGATTCAGAAGCACGGCGACGCTCGACAGCCCGGGAATCGCGGCGCGCAGCAGCTCCGGATGCTTGGTGACGACATCCATGGACTGGTTCGACAGCCCGGTGATGTTGCCGCCGGGGTGCGCCAGGCTCGACATGAACCCGGCCTTGACCGGATCCGTCATCGCCACCATGACTATTGGGATGGCGCCGGTCGCTTTCCGTGAAGCGTCGACACCGTAAAGGGTCGCGGCGATGAGGACATCCACGTTCAGCCGCGCGAGCTCGGCCGCAAAGCGGGAAAAATTCCCCGGACTTCCCTCCGCGAAGCGCCACTCGATGACGTAGTCCCTGCCTTCGACATAGCCGAGCTCGCGCATCCCCCGGGAAAAGTTGCCCAGCAAATCGGATTCCAGGGAAGCCGGGCGCGAGCCGTTGGCGAGGAAGCCGACGCGCCGCATCTTGCTTTGCTGGGCCAAAGACGCGAGCGGCACGGCGAGAAGGCCGAGCCCTGCACCTCCGGCAATGAGGAATTCGCGGCGCGTCTTCATTCGATCACCCGGTCGGCGCGCACTAGCAGCGATTGCGGAATCCTGATCCCGAGCGCCTTGGCGGCCTTCAGGTTGATGACGAGCTCGAACTGGGTGGGCTGCTCGATAGGCAGGTCGCCGGGCTTCGCGCCCCTGAGGATCTTGTCGACGAAGGTCGCGGCGCGCCGGTACATGTCGCGCAGGGCCGCCCCGTAGAACATCAGGCCGCCGGCGTCGACGAATTCGCTCAGTTCGTAGATCGCCGGCAGGCGGTGCCGGGCGGCCAGCTCCGGGATGCGCCTATTCTGGATGGTGAACATCGGGTCGGGGAGCACGAGCAGGCCGTCGATGCGTTGCTCGCGCATCGCCGCGAACGCGCCGTCGATTTCGGCCGGAGTGCGCACGACGATGGTCTGCAGCGTCACGCCCAGCGCGCGTGCCGCGGACTCGATGGCTCGCGCTCCGGTCCCCAACGGATAGGCCGGCCCGCCCAGGACGGCCACGCGGGATATCCCGGGAACGGCCTGCTTGAGCAGGTCGAGCGCCTTTCCGCCCAGCTCCTGGCCGAGCGCGGTCACCCCGGTGACGTTGCCGCCGGGGTGCGCGAGGCTCGCGACCAGCCCGGCCGCGACAGGATCGGCGCTCGTCACCATGACGATGGGAATCGTGGCGCTCGCGTTTTTCGCCGCGACGATCGCGGGGGTGGACCCGGCGACGATCACCTCGACCTTCAGGCGGACCAGCTCGGCGGCGAGCGCGGGCAGCCGCTCGAGCACGCCATTCGCATAACGGTATTCGCTGGCGATATTCCCGCCTTCGGACCAGCCGAGCTCGCGCATACCTTGCCGGAAGCCCTCGTCCGGAAGCGAAGTGAAGGCGGAGGTGGCCGGCGCCAGCCGGCCTATCCGACGGACCTTCGCCGCCGGCTGCTGCGCGAGCGACGCGAGCGGGGCGGCAAGTGCGCCCGCACCCATTGCGATGAGCAGCTCGCGGCGGTTCATTCGATCACCCGGTCCGCGCGCAGGAGGATAGTCTGCGGGATCGTGATCCCGAGGGCCTTCGCGGTCTTCATGTTGATCACCAGCTCGAATTTCGTCGGCCGCTCGATCGGCAGCTCGCTCGGCTTCGCGCCCCTCAGTATCCTGTCCACGTAGCCTGCCACGCGCACGTACATGTCGGGAAGGCTCGCGCCATAGAACATCAGGCCGCCGGCGTCCACGAACTCCACCATCCCATACATGGCCGGCAGCCGGCTCTTGGCCGCCAACTCCACTATTCGTCTGCGGTTGACCATGAACATGACGTCCGGCAGCACCATCAGCGCCTTGGCGCGCTCGCCGCTTATCGCGCCGAAGGCCTTCTCGAACTCGGCGGGATCGCGAACGTCCACGACTCGAAGCTGCACGCCCAACGCCCGGGCCGCCCCCTCCAGGCTTTTCACCGAGGCCACTGCGTCAGGAAAGGTCGGATTCGAGAGTACGGGCACGCGGACGAGGCCGGGCACGGTTTCCTTGAGCACCTCCAGGCGTTTCACGCTCAGTTCCTGCCCGAGAGTGGTGATCCCGGTGACGTTCCCGCCCGGCCGCGCCAGGCTGGCGGCGAGTCCGCTCGCGACCGGGTCTCCGCCCATCACCATCACGATCGGGATGGTGGCCGTCGCGTTCTTCGCGGCGAGGGCCCCCACGGTGGACCCGGTGACGATGACGTCGACCTTGAGGCGCACGAGCTCGGCCGCAAGCTCGGGAAGCCGGTCGGATCTGCCCTCCGCAAACCGATCCTCCATCACGACGTTGCGGCCTTCGATCCAGCCCAGGCTATTCAGTGCCCGTTGCAGTACTTCGAAAATGCCCGTATCGGCAGAAACAGAGGCGGGCGCCAGCCGCCCGATCCGCGCGATCTTTCCCGGCTGCTGGGCGGCAAGCGGCGCCGCGAAAACGCAAAGTCCCGCGCCTCCGGCAATGAGGAACTCGCGGCGCGTCTTCATTCGACCACCCGGTCCGCGCGCAGGAGGATAGTCTGCGGGACCGCGATCCCGAGGGCCTTCGCGGCCTTCATGTTGATCACCAGCTCGAATTTCGTCGGCCGCTCGATCGGCAGCTCGCTCGGCTTCGCGCCCTTGAGTATCCTGTCCACATAGGTTGCGGCGCGCGCGTACATGTCGGGAAGGCTCGCGCCATAGAACATCAGGCCGCCGGCGTCGACGAACTCCACAAGTCCATACATGGCCGGCAGCCGGCCCTTGGCCGCAAATTCCACGATTTGGCCGCGGCGCGCATTGAACATGCCGTCGGGCAGCACCATGAGCGCCTTGGCGTGGCCGGCGCTTATCGCAGCGAATGCCTTCTCAAACCTGGCGGGATCGCTGACTTCCACGACTTGAAGCTGCAGCCCCAACGCCTGCGCCGCGCCCTGCAACCCTTTTACCGCTGGCCCGCTGTCCGGAAAGGTCGGGTTTGAGAGGATGGCCACACGGGCAAGGCGCGGCACCGTTTCCTTGAGTATCTCCAAGCGCTTCACGCTCAGTTCCTGACCGAGAGCGGTCACTCCAGTGACGTTCCCGCCAGGGCGCGCGAGACTATCGGCGAGTCCGCTTGCGACCGGGTCCCCGCCCATTACCATCACGATGGGAATCGTGGCCGTTTGGCTTTTCGCGGCCAGGGCACTGCTGGTGGCCCCGGCGACAATCACGTCCACATTGAGACGGACGAGCTCGGCCGCGAGCTCGGGAAGCCGGTCGGATCTGCCATCCGCAAACCGATTCTCCATCACGACGTTGCGGCCTTCGACCCAGCCCAGGCTTTTCAGTCCCCGTTGCAGTGCTTCGAAATTGCCCGTATCGGCAGAAACGGAGGCGGGCGACAGCCGCCCGATCCGCGCGATCTTTCCAGGCGGCTGCTGTGCGAAGGACCCGAGCGGCGCCGTGAGCGCGCCCACTCCAATCGCGACGAGCAGTTTGCGGCGGCGGTTCATTCGATGATACCGATGGCGACAAGCCCAAACCAATTCGAAGATCGCAACCGGATTCTTTCGTTCATGTATGTTTCCCCGATCCAGGAATCACCGAATGACCGTGTCCGCCCGCGCCAGCACTTTCGTCGGGACTGTCAATCCGATCTGCTTCGCCGCCTTGAGGTTGACGACGAACTCGAACTTGGTCGGCTGCTCCACCGGGAGATCGCCGGGCTTTGCGCCTTTCAGGATCCTGTCCACGTAGGTGGCGGCGCGCAGGAACAAATCGGTAATGCTCGCGCCGTAGCTCATGAGCCCCCCGGCCTCGATGTATTCCCGCGTGTTGTATATCACCGGCAGCCGGCTCTTGACCGCAAGATCAGCCATCTGTGTCCGTTGAGAATTGAACACCGGGCTTCCTTGCACGAGCACTGCCTGAGGACGGCCCTTGCCCGCGGTTCGGAATGCGGCCTCGATATCCCTGGGATCCAGCACGTCCGTATATTGGAGATGTAGCTTCAACGTCCCCGCGGCGCGCTGGGCCTCTCTCAGCGCTCGTGCGTTGCTCGGCACGGCAGAAGTGCCCAGGACAAGAACGCGGGAGAGTCCGGGAACGGTGTCCTTCAGGAGTTCCAGGCGCTTTCCGTCCATGTCCGGGACCAGGGTCGAGAGTCCGGTAATGTTCCCGCCGGGGCGCGCCAGGCTCGCGACGAATCCGCTTTCGACGGGATCGTTGTCCTGCGCCATGACGATGGGAATCGCGGTCGTCGCTTCCCTGGCGGCGCGGGTATCTACCGCCCCGCCCGTGACGATCACATCGATTTTTGAGCGCACCAGCTCGGCCGCGAGCGCCGGGGAGCGCTCGGGTTTTCCCTCTGCATAGCGGAACTCGATGACGATGTTCTTCCCCTCCACATAGCCGAGCTCGCGCAGCCCCTGGCGGAAAGCCTCGACACGCGCCGAGACGGCGGAGGCATTGCTGGCAGCGAGGAATCCCACGCGCGGGATTTTCGCTGCCTGCTGCGCATGCGCGGCAAGCGGCAACGCAAGCATCGCCAATCCGTTCCTGAGAAATAGTCTCCGGGTTTTCACTCGATCACCTTGTCGGCGCGCACCAGAATCGATTGCGGGATCGCGATGCCGAGCGCTTTCGCGGCCTTGCGGTTGACGAACAGTTCGAACTCGGTCGGCTGCTCGATCGGCAGGTCGCCGGGTTTCGCGCCCTTGAGAATCTTGTCCACGTAGGTGGCAGCCCGGCGGAAATTGTCGGCGAGGTTCAGCCCGTAGCTCACCAGTCCGCCGGCCTCGACGTATTCCCGGCTCCCGGACATGGAGGGAAGCCGGTGTTTCGCCGCCAGGTCGGCGATCTGGCGCCCTTGCTGGACGAAGAAGGCGTCGATCACGATGATGACCGCCCCGGCGTGCTCGCGGGCCATTACGGAAAATGCGCGCTCGATCTCCTGCGGGGTTCGCGCCTCCGCAGGCATTACCTTGATGTTGAGTTTCCGCGCCGCGGCCTGGGTGCTCTTCAGAATGGCCGCGTGCGCCGAGTTAGCCGGATTGACCAGAACGGCCACCTGCGAGAGCTTGGGCACGAGGCTAGCCATGATCTCCAGGTTCTTGGGGCTGATGTCCACCCCGAGGTTCGAGAGTCCGGTGATATTGGCCCCGGGGCGCGAAAGACTCTTGACGAACCCGCTTCCGACCGGATCATTGGCGGCTGCGATGACGATGGGAATCGCAGCGGTGGCATTCTGCGCCGCTCTGACGGCTTGTGTCCCTGCCGTCACGATGACATCGACTTTGCTCTGAACCAGTTGTGCAGCCAGGGCCGGCAGGCGCTCCGCCTTGCCTTCGGCCGAACGCCACTCGATCGCGAGGTTCCTGCCCTCGATGTAACCGAGCTCGCGCATTCCCTGCCGGAACGGGCCGTAGTAGTAGTCGGTTTCGACAAAATCCACGTGGCGCAGCGCGAGGAAACCGACGCGCCAGACCTTCCCCTGCTGCTGGGCGAAGGAGTGCAGCGGCGCAATGAGCGCGCTTGCGCCAAGAACGATCAGCAACTGTCTGCGCGTAGTCATTCGATCACCTGGCCATCCTTCGTTCATTCTGCGAAGGCCGGGATAGCGAGGCTGTTAATCAGTGCCGGTCAGGCTTGTGACAAATTCACACTGCCTCCGGCAGCCTTACCACGCCCGCGGCAGGGCTTTCGCAATGACGATTCGGTCGCGTTCGACCTCGATGTAGCCGCCGGTAGTGAGGTCGGTGAGGATCCGGCTGATCATCTCGCGGGACGCCGCAACGCGGCTGGCCATTTCCTGCTGCGTCGGCTTCTTCTCGACTACGAGCACGCCGTCGCGCTCGACGGCCAGATCGAGAAGCATCCGCGCCACCCGGCCGTATACGTCCATGAGCGCGAGGCTCTTCACGTCGTTGGTGAGCGCGCGCACCCGCTTGATGAGCTTGCAGATGAGGTGCAGCGAGAACTCCGGGCTCTTTACCACGAATTCCCTGAAGTCCTCCTGGGGGACGACCAGGAACTGGGTCGGCTCGAGCGTCATCACCGAAGCCGAGCGCGGACCCTCGTCGAGCACCATTTCCCCGAAGTACTCCCCGGGCCCGGATTCGTTGAGCACGATCTCCTTGCCCTTCTCGTCGCTGACGTAGATCTTCACCTTGCCGGAGACGATGATGTAGAGCGAGTCGGTCCGGTCGCCCTCGGTGACGACGATGGTGTTCTTCGGAAACGTCCGCGTTATCGCGTGCCGGGCGAAATCCCTGAGATCGATTACGTCCACGAGCTCGTCGGGTGACGGACCCTTCGGTTTCGGTTTTTCCATCGCCCCCCCTGGACGAGTGTTGCGCCTCGGCCACCGCTGTGCTGCGTATTCTGTTACCAAGACGCGGCGATCCGCAAGCGCTGTGATTAGGTCACACGAAATGTATGCATCGCTGCGCAGAGCAAGGTGGGGATGCCCGGCAGACTGGCCTCGTTGGAAACCCCGAGCCCGATGGGCCCGGGGAACTCAAGACCAGGAGGCCGACATGCGCTACCCGAAAATGCCTTTTGTCCGCAGTTTGCTCGCCGCAGTCCTGTTGACCGGCTCGCTCGCCCGCGCCGACGTGATCGCCGACTGGAACACCGTCGCCCTCGACGCCGTAACGGGGTCGGGCCGGTATCGCGCCTACGAGGAATCGCGTGTCTTGACCATGGTGAACATCGCCATGTCGGAGACGATCAACTACAACGAAGCCAGGGGCCCGTCCCGCCTGCTGGTGACGCCGTCCACGCCGATCGGCACCTCGAACGAGGCCGCAGCCGCCGCCGCGGCGCACTACATCCTCGTCCAGCTTTACCCGGTGCAGAAGGCGAGCCTCGACGCGGCGCTGCAGCGCTCGCTGGCGTTTGAGTCCAACCAGCTGAAAAGGGAGAGCGGGCGCATCATGGGAATGAACCTCGGGATGAACACCTACGCCATCCTGTCCTCGGAAGCCCGCAGCCTGCCCGACCTATCGGTCGGACACTGACATGCGCCGCTCGGGATCCCGGCTCCTCAGCCCGCGAACCGCGGCTCGGGCAAGCCGCGGATCCCCAGCCCGGTGACGCGGAACAGGCTTCCCGCGAGGAACTGCGGCCTGGCCTCCTTGGCAAAGCGGTCGTGCACCGCCGGGTGCTTCACCCGCGCCATCGAGGTGACGTAGATCTCGTCGAGCCTGTCCCCGCCGAAGATGACGCTGGTGATGTTCCTCACCGGCATGCCGATTCTCCGCTCGACCGAGCCGTCGGGCGCGTAGCGCACCAGATCCCCCGAGATGAGCTGCGCGTTCCACACGCAGCCCTCGGCGTCGACGGTCGAGCCGTCGGCGACGCCCGGGTCGCCCTTGAACGAGGCGAACAGGCGGCGGTTCGCGGGGGTGCCGGTGGCGATGTCGTAGTCGTATTTCCAGATCTCGCCCTGGAAGGTGTCGGCGAAGTAGAAGGTCTTGTCGTCGGGGCTCCAGCACGGGCCGTTCGAGCAGATGATGCCGTCGTCGACCAGCGTGACGCTGAGATCGGGATCGAGCCGCCACAGCCCGCAGAGCTTCAGCTCCTCCTTGTCGTCCATGCCGCCGGCGAAGAAGCGCCCGCGCCGGTCGCACTTGCCGTCGTTCAAGCGCGTGCGCGGCTGGCCGGCGTGGACCAGCGCGATCCTATCGGGCTTGCTGTCCTTGAAATCGAAGAAGTAGAAGCCGTCGTCGAGCGCGAGCACCGCGCCTCCGTTCTTCCTCAGCGCCATCGCGCCGACGTCGCGCTTGAGCGTCCAGTGTTCGGCCTTGCCGGACTTCGGATCGAAGCGCCAGATCGAGGGTTTGCCGACGCGGCGGCCCGTGCCGTCGACCCAGTAGAGCCGGCCCTCCTCGGCGTCCCACACCGGGCCTTCGCCCAGGTGGTTGTCGCACTGGATGACGCAGTCGATGCGCACGTCAAATCTCTATTGGATGCGGCCTCTAGTAGCTGCGGTCCTCGCCGGGCTTCATCTCCACCATGCGGCCGCCCAGGCTGCGCTTGTCGAGCGCCGCAAAGAACTGCGCCGGCGTGCCCGCGAGCAGCGGCACCGTGCCGAAATGCATGGGGATCACCTGCTTCGGGTTCACCCACTCCACGGCCTGCGCGGCGCGCACCGGGTCCATGACGAAGTGCCCGCCGATGCAGGCGAGCATCACGTCCACCCTGAAGAATTCGGCGATCAGCTTCATGTCGGTGAACACGTCGGTGTCGCCGGTGTGGTAGATGACCGGTCCGTCCTTCACCTGGATCACGTAGCCCACGGGGTTGCCGCTCGCGAGCGCCGCGGGCTGCCCTGGTCCCGCCTGGTACATGGGCGGCACCAGCTCCGAGCCGTGCACGGCGTTCACGATGGTCACCTTCGCTCCCGCCTTGGGCAGGTCGATGGTGCCGCCGACGTTGCCGCCGGTGGCGAGGGTCGCCTGCTTCTCCGGGTAGCCCAGCACCGACTTCAGGTTGTACTGAAGGCCGTAGGGGGCGATCAGCGTCGCGCCGGTCTTCTTCGCGATCTCGACCGCGTCGCCGACGTGGTCCCAGTGGCCGTGGGTGATGAGAATGTAGTCCACCCGGCCGAGCTTCTCGATCGAGTCTTTCTCGGGATTGGTGGGAACCTTGAGCCAGGGATCGATCAGGATCACCCCGCCCGAAGGCGTCTCGATCCTGAAAGCGGCCTGGCCGTACCAGTGGATCTTGGTAGCGGCCTGCGCGACTCCGGCGAAAGCGAACAGGGCGAGCGCGAGCAGCGACGACTTCAGGAACGACATGGAGCCCTCCTCTGGATTTGATCTTGTCACGCCGCTTTGAGCGCGCGGCCGGCGCGGTCGAGCATTCCCGCGGCGACGAGCGCCTTGCGGATGCGCTCGATTTCCGCCTGCGGGATCTTGACGAGCGGCGGGCGCACCACCGCGCGCGGGAGCCTGCCGAGCAGCACCAGCGCCTCCTTCATGCGGTTGTGCATGTCGACCCAGGGCTCGGAGTAGAAGACCTCCGCCGTCGGCCAGATGCGCTCGTTGAGCGCCTTCGCGGTCTCGAGGTCGTTCGCGCGCACCGCGCGGAAGAGCCTGGCCTGCAGCTCGGCGATGACCGAGCCTGAGCCCGAGAGCAGGCCGTTCGCGCCCAGCACGAGCGAGCTCATCAGCCAGGAGCTGTGCGTGGTGAGCACGTTCACCGGGGGGGCGAGCGACTGGAGGGTCCGGATCTGGCGCTCGTGCAACTGCGGGCTCGCGCACCAGTCCTTGATCGCGCGCACCTGCGGGACGGCTTCGACGATCTTCAGCAGCGTCTCGAGCGGGTAGCCCTGCCCGGAGGCGATTGGATACTGGAAGGCGATGATCGGAAGGCCGCTCGCGCCGGCGACGCGGCGAAAATGCTCGACCGCCATCTCCGGGCGCTGGCCCATCGTGAAAGGCCCCGGCGGGAAGACGAGGAGCGCCGAAGCGCCGCCGTCGGTCGCCATCTTCGCGATGCGCGCGGCCTCGAGGCTGCCCTCGGCGTATACGCCGTGGACGATCGGGAGCCTCTTCCCGATCTCGTCTGTTGCGATCGCGAGCACGCGCTTCTGCTCGTCAAAGGTGCACGACGCGACCTCGGTCGAGTGTGCGTTGATCGTGATCGCGGAAAGCCCCTCGACCGACCCCACGTCGCGCAGGTGCGCGCGGAACGAGCCCTCGTCGATCGACAAGTCTTCGTGGAACGGGAGCAGCACCGCGGGGATGACGCCCTGGGGAACCCATGCCATGGAATGCCCTCTCAGGCTATTCGACCCGGATATTGTAATCGCGGATCACCTTCGCCCATTTATCCGATTCGGCACGGGCGAAAGCGAGGAACTCCCCGGGGCCGCTGCCGACGACATCGAACCCCTGCCCGACGAGCTTGCCCCGCACCTCGGGATCGGCGAGCGCCTTCTTCGTCTCCGCGTTGTAGCGCGCGACCGTGTCCTTCGGCGTGCCGGCAGGGACCAGCATCCCCACCCAGGACTGCGCGCTGAATCCGGGGAGCGTCTCGGCCACGGTCGGCGTGTCGGGGAGTTGCGGGATGCGGCTCGCGCTGCCGATCGCCAGCGCCCTGATGCGGCCCCCTTTCACCTGCGGGATCGCCTGCGGCGCCGACACGAACATCACGTTCACCTGTCCGCCGACGAGGTCGATCATCATCGGCGCGCCGCCCTTGTAGGGCACGTGGGTCATCTCGATGCCGGTGCGGCCCGAAAGGAGAAGCGCGTTCAGGTGGTTCGAGCTGCCCGCGCCCACCGTCGCGTAGGTCACCTTGCCGGGATTCGCCTTGGCATACGCCACCAGCTCGCTTACGCTCGAGGGGGCGAAGTTGGTCGCGCCGACCAGCGCCTGCGGCGAGGTGACGAGCAGGCTCACGTGCTCGAAGGACTGGAACGGGTCGTAGCCGAGGTTCTTGTAGAGCAGGTGGTTGACCGCGTGAGTGTCGAACACGAAGAGGACGGTGCTTCCGTCGGCGCCCGCCCTTGCCGCCTCGGCCTCGCCGATCGAGCCGCCCGCTCCCGCCTTGTTCTCGATGACGACCGGGCGGCCGAGGCCTTCGGAGAATTTCGGGCCGAGCACGCGCGCCACGCCGTCGACCGTTCCGCCCGCGGGCCAGGGGACGATCACCCGGATGGGTTTGCCGGCCTGGGGGAGCGCGGTCAGCGGGACGAGCAACAGCGCAGCGAAGAGTACGCGTTTCATCTGGCCCCCATGGTCGTCATCAGCTTCGCGATGCGCGAAGCGTCTTTCAGCTTCTCCATTCCCAGAACGGCGTCGCGCAGCCGCGCAAGCTGGGCGCGCTTCAGAGCATGCGCCGCGAGCTTATCGAATTTCGCGACGACCTGCGCCTCGCTCGCAAAATTCGGCTCGCTGCCGCGCGGCGCCTCCACGGCGCGCTCGAGCACCCCGCCGTCCTCGAGATGCACTTCCACCCGCACCGCATGGCGGAACTTCGATCCCCTGGCGCTGATCTGCGGGTCGGCGCGCACCTCGACTCTTTTGGCGAGCGCGAGGCGCCGGGGATCGGACACGGCCTTCTCGCCGAACTGATCGACGAAGCAATCGCCTTCGAGGAGCAGCGTCGCCGCGCAGAAAGAGAGATTCATCTGCGCGGAGGCGACCCCGGCGGGCCGGTATGTCCAGCCGGCGTGGTCGAGGGTCACCTGCGAGGCATGCACCACGATCTTCTTCACGTCCTTCGGGCCGAAGGGGCGCTCTGCCTGCAGCTCGCGCAGCGCATCGAGCGTGGTGTGGTTGCTGCCGACGCAGGAATAGAATTTCAGCGCGACGCCCATCGTCTGCCAGGTCTCGCCGAG
>JBGQKK010000035.1:0-15435 GCA_041499545.1 Gammaproteobacteria bacterium
GAAAGCACCGTAAGCGGCGATTGCCGACGTCCATCCCAGTACCGGGCCGGCCTGCGTGCGGTCGAATATCACGCCGATGGTGCGGAAGGTCGAGCCGTTGCCGATGCCGGTGGCGAAGAACAGCAGCATGAACAGGCCCAGGAACAGCGGGAAGTGTTTCTCGGGCGTGGCCGACCCGTAGGCCTGCATCATCACGTAGCCTACCGCGACCGAAGCGGCCACCATCACCGCCGAGATGATCTGCGTGACGATAGAGCCGCCGACCTTATCGGAGATCCAGCCGCCGACCGGGCGCACGGCCGCGCCGACGAAGGGACCGATCCACGCGTAGGCGAGGACGCTCGGCGCATTCGGGTTGTTCAGCGTGTGCTGCATCACGCCGTTGGCGTCGGGCACGTGGCTCACGCCGAAGATCACCTTCATCGACAGCGGCAGCGCCATCGAGAAGCCGATGAAGGAGCCGAAGGTGACGATGTACAGCGCCGTCATCGACCAGGTGTGCCTATTGCGGAAGATCTCGAATTGCTTGCTGACGCCCTCCTTCATCGGGCCGAAGGCCGCGAGCTTCATCACCAGCAGTGCGCTGACGATGTCGAGCGGAATGGCGACCCACATGCTGATCAGGCCAATGCCCGTCGGCTTCGGCAGGTACAGGTAGAGGCCGAGGATCGAGGGCACGAAGGCCAGCGTATACAGGTAGGTGATCCTGGCGAACGCGACGAGCGGATGGCCGGTGTCCGGCGAGACCGTCTTCAGGTTGTTCATGCCGAACCAGCACAGGATCGACAGCGGCACCAGCGACAGCAGCCAGGCGAGGCCGGCGTTCTGGATCCAGGTCTGCGTGCCGGCGTGGATTTTGCCGAAGATCCAGCCGCTGTCCTTCAGCAGCGTCATCGGCTCGCCGCCGAAGCTGCCGAAGATGCCCACCGTCATCACCAGCGGAACCACGACCTGCATGGTGGTCACGCCGAAGTTGCCCAGGCCTGCGTTCAGGCCCAGCGCGGTTCCCTGCAGCCGCTTGGGGAAGAAGGTGCTGATGTTCGACATGGAACTGGCGAAGTTGCCGCCGCCCACGCCGCACCACAGCGCCATCAGCTGGAACGCCCACAGCGGCCAGTCCTTGTGCTGCAGCACGATGCCGGTGCCGAGCGCCGGCGCGAGCAGCATCGCGGTGGTGAGGAAGATGGTGTTGCGCCCGCCGGCCAGGCGAATCAGGAACGAGGCCGGGATGCGCATCGTCGCGCCGGAGATGCCGGCGATCGCGGTCAACGTAAAGAGTTCCCCTTGCGTGAACGGGAACCCGAGGTTGAGCATCTGCACGGTGATGATTCCCCACATGCCCCAGACGGCGAAGCCGCACAACAGCGCGGGAACCGAGATCCACAGGTTGCGATAGGCAATCCGCCTGCCCTCCGATTCCCAGAACGACTCGTCTTCCGGGGTCCAGACGGTCAGCGTTCGTGCCATGTCAGGCTCCCTGGGCGGCGGTGCGCCCGCGTTGCGGAACGATTTCGGTCCAGTACATCCATACGAGCGACACCAGCGTGACGCCCCACATCAGCATGAAGATCGAGCTGTTGACGCCGGTGAGGTCGACCAGCACCCCGAACATGATCGGCAGCAGGAAGCCGCCCAGCGCGCCGATCAGGCCGACGATCCCCGAGATGACGCCGATGTTGTGCGAGTACTCGTCGGAGATGTACTTGAAGACCGACGCCTTGCCGAAGGCCCAGGCGATGCCCATCACGAACATCAGCACGGTGAACATCCACGGGTTGAGCCCGACGTGGAACCTGAATTCGCCGCTCATCGTCCTGATCACCAGGTCGGTTTGCGGATAGGACAGGAAGAACAGGCACACCCAGGACAGCAGCATCACCCACCAAGTCACCGGGTGCGCGCCCCATCGGTCGGACATCCAGCCTCCCGCGGCGCGCAGCACGCCGCCGGGCAGGGAGAAGCAGGCGGCGAGCAGCGCCGCGGCCTCGATGCCGAAGCCGTACTCGGTAATGTAGTACTTGGTCATCCACAGGGACAGCGCGACGTAGCCGCCGAAGACGATCGAGTAGTACTGGCACAGCTTCCAGACGGTCGGGTCCTTGAGCGCCGCGAGCTGCTCCCTCACCGTCACCTTGCTGCCGCCGAGGTGCTTGGGGTCGGTATAGGTGAAAAACCAGAAGGCGACCGCGGTCACCAGCATCGCTATCGCGTAGACCTTGGGCACCATGGCCCAGCCGACAGCCACCAGGATCGCCGGGGCCACGAACTTGTTGAGCGCCGCGCCCGAGTTGCCCGCGCCGAAGATGCCCATGGCGAAGCCCTGGTGCTTCCTGTCGAACCAGCGCGCGCAGTAGGCGATGCCGACCGAGAACGAGCCGCCGGCGAGCCCCACGAAAAGGCCGAGCACGAGGAACTGCCAGTACGCGGTCGCCTCGCCGATCAGCCAGATCGGCACCACCGTGCACAGCATCAGCACGAAGAAGACGATGCGGCCGCCGAACTTGTCGGTCCACATGCCCAGGGGCAGGCGGATGAGCGAGCCGGTGAGCACGGGCGTCGCCGCGAGCAGCCCGAACTGGGTCTCGTTAAGACCGAGCGTCTTCTTGATCGGGATGCCGATCACCGCAAACATCATCCACACGGCGAAGCACACCGTGAAAGCGATGGTGCTCATGGTCACGACGGATACTTGCTGGGTGCGTAGCGTGGTCATGCCTTTTTCGCCTCTTGTTTTCTCAAACGAAAACTTTGCCAGTCGGCGGCGCCGCTCACTTGATCCATGTCAAGAGCGCTATGCAATCCCCCTTCGTTGACAGGGTCATGCGACGAATTCAGCGGCCCATCTCCAGCCACAGCCGAGGCTCGAGGGAGGCTGCCGCCATGTAGCCGCCCATGAATGCGCCAGGTACGCCAAGGCTGAGCGCGTCCTGCCCCGCGAGCAGCAGTCCGGGAATCGGCGTTCGGACCCCAAGCGCGGCGCTTCTCAGGCGCTCGGCGGTCATTTCAAGCCCGTAGGCCGCTCCTCTCTGCGCCCCTATGTAGGCAGCCTGCGATAGCGGCGTGGAGAGCTCGGCGAAGTCGATCAGCGGAGCAAGCCGCGGAAAATGCCGCTTGAACTGGGCGAGCAGGCTCTCGGTGATCCACGCCTTGTTCGCCTCGTATTCCTCGGGCCGTCTCCCCGGTTCGCTTCCTGCCCACTGCGCAAACGGTTCCCAGCTGCAGAACGCCGCCACCTCCGCGGTGTGATGTTGCGCGTCGGCGTGAGCCGGATCCTTCAAGGAAGGGAAGGTCACGAACATGCTCGGGGCCTCATCGTCCGCAGGCCGTTCCCAGAGCCGGCCGACGTCCTCGCTTTCGTAGACCCACACGTTGGCGGCCGAGGCACCCTGCGCGCGGATGTCTCCTCTGAATCCGATATACAGACTCAGGTACGAGATGCTCGGCTTGAGCATACCGATCGCCTTCTGCCACTCGGGGGCGGTCGTGGCCGGGAGCGCCGCCACGGTGTTGTGAGCGCCCATATCGGAGATGACGATATCCGCATCGAGCGATTCCCCGCCCGCCAACCGTACGCCCGCCGCACGGCTGCGCTCGACCCGTATCTCCGATACGGTCGCGTCGGTGCGCAGCTCGCCTCCTCCCGCTTGAATGGTCGTGGCGAGAGCCCGCGCGAACTGTCCCGGTCCGCCGATCGGATAGTACGCACCGGCGAAGTAGCTTCCCGTCACGAGCGCGTGCAGCGCTAGCGGGGCACGCTCAGGCGGCAGACCGTAGTCGCCCCATCGCGCGCACAACAGGGCCGCAAGACGCCGGTCACGGATCGCGCGCACAGCGTCCGCGGCGGTCGTCTGCAGTGCCACGCGCACTCGCCCCGCATTGAGCCAGCGCATGGGCAGGCCCAGAGGGGCGGGCAGGGCCCGCGAAGTGAACAGCGCATGAATGGCCCCCTGCGCCTTGCCGCAGGCCTCGAAGTAGCGGTCGATGGCCGCGACTTCGTCGGGGAAGGTGGCCTTCAAGCGAGCAATGTAGGCTTCGCGAGGCGTCTCGATCGGGAATTCGAGCCCCGGAAGCCGCACGATGTCGTAAGGCGAGCCGATGGAGGCGAAGTGCAGCCGGCCGTCGGTGAGCCGGCGCAGCAGCCGGCCAAACTGGTTGTCGGGTCCCGAAGCGTCTCCGACGCCTCCGATGTAGTGCACGGCCGGGGCAAACGCATACTCGCGCCGCCGAAACGTCTGCGTCATCCCGCCGAGTTGCGAGTGCCGCTCGAGCACGAGCACGCGGCGGCTGCGCTTGGCGAGCGCCGCCGCGGCCGTGAGCCCGCCGATGCCCGAGCCGATTACGATCGCGTCCCAGCCTGCCGAGCCCATGCCCTTGCGCCCGGGTCTTGTCGTCGCAGGGCGCGCTCAGGCTCCCTTGGCCGGCTTGTCGGAACTCTCGTCGGAAGCCTGTGCCTGCCCGCGCAGGCACTCGATGAGCTTGGTGTTCGCGTCGGCGGCGGCCTGGAACATCTGGTTCCAGTAGGCCATGGATCTCTCGAGGTTGCCCGTCATCCAGCTCAGCTGGATGGCCAGCAGGTCCGAGGCCGATTTCGCGCCGCTCAAGGTCTTCTCGATGTCCAGATCCCGCGCGTGCGTTTCCATCGCCGCGGCGAGCTGCGAGCTGCGCATCTCCAGCGTTCCCTGCACCGCGGCGTCGATGAGCCTGAGGGTGGTGTCCAGCTGCTGCTTCCAGGTCTGGAGCAGCTGATTCGAAGCCCTCTCCCAGTCCCTGTTCCCGGGCATCAAGGCCTCGAACGGAATTCCACCGGGTGTCTTCTTGCCCAGCACTTTGCCTGCCGTTTCACTGGCGGTCGTCGTCATGATCGTCTCCTTGACGTATCGGATGTGTTCGCGTCCTTCTACTTCTGGTGCACGTACTGGCCGGGTGCATCGTCCAGTACGGGATAGCCTGCCGCGGCGTTCCCCAGTCCCGGCGGCGCGACGCGCACTCCCGAGTGGCGCTCGAGCCAGCGCTGCCATTCCGGCCACCACGAGCCTTGCGTGTGCGGCGCCTGCTGCGCCCAGGTTTCCGGATCGACGTACGGCTCGTCGTGTCCCCGGGTCGCCACCTGGTAGCTGCGCGCCGCGTGATTCGGGTCGCTCACGATGCCGGCGTTGTGGCCGCCCGATGTGAGCAGGAACGTGACATCGGAATCCGTGAGCAGTTTGATCTTGTAGACCGAGCGCCACGGCGCGACGTGATCCTTGACGGTGCCGACCGCGAAGATCGGGATCTGGATGTCGCGCAGCGCGACGGGACGCCCGTCCACCTGGTATCTCCCGGCGGACAGGTCGTTATGCAGGTAGAGCCGCCGCAGATATTCGCTGTGCATGCGGTAAGGCAGGCGCGTGCCGTCCGCGTTCCACGCCATCAGATCGCTCATGGGCGGCCGCTCGCCGAGGAGGTACTCGGTGATGCGCTGCGACCAGATCAGATCGTTGGAGCGCAGCAACTGAAAGGCGCCGCTCATCTGCCCCGGATCGAGGAATCCCTGCTCGGCCATCGTGTCCTCGAGCAGGGCGACCTCGCTCTCGTCGATGAACAGGCCGAGCTCGCCGGCTTCCGCGAAGTCTACCAACGAGGCGAGCAAGGTCACGGTCGCGAGCCGCGCGTCCCGGTTGCGCGCCATCGCGGCCGCGGCGATGGCGAGCAGCGTGCCACCAAGGCAATAGCCCACAGCATGCACGCGCTGGTCCGGGACGATGCGCCCGATCGCCGCGAGCGCGTCCTCGATGCCGAGGCGCCGGTAGTCTGCGAGCGACAGGTCACGGTCCGCCGAGCCAGGGTTCTTCCACGAGACGATGAAAACGGTGTGGCCACGGTCGACCAGGTACTTGACCAGCGAGTTGTGCGGCGAGAGATCGAGGATGTAGTACTTCATGATCCACGCGGGCACGATCAGCACCGGCTCGGCGAATACCGTGTCGGTTGCCGGCGCGTACTGGATCAGCTCGATCAGCCGGTTGCGAAACACGACCTTTCCCGGCGTGCACGCGACCTGCGCGCCCGGAACGAAGGCTTCCGCGCCCACCGGAGGCTGTCCGAGGGCGATTCGCCTCGAGTCCTCGACGAAGTTCGAAAAGCCGCGAATGAAATTCCGTCCGCCCTCCTCGCGGATTGCACGGAGCACCTCCGGATTGGTCCACGCGAAGTTGGAAGGCGCCCACATGTCGAGCATCTGCCGCGTCACGAAATTGACCACCGCCGCGTGATGCGGCGCCACGCCCCTGACGTCGGTGGTCGCGTTGTGCCACCACTGCTGCGTCAGAAGAAATGCCTGGTAGATCGCGTTGAAGGGCCAGCCGCGCCAAGCCTCTCCGGTGAACCTCCGGTCCCCGGCCAGGGGCTCGATGCAGCGCGCGGATTGCTCGCCGCGCGCCGCGCACGCGAGAAAGTCCGAATAGCGCAGGCCTTTGCGCGCGGCCTTTCGTCTCAGCTCGAGCTGTTTCCCGGGCGAAGCCACGAGGTGAGTCCACCAGTCGAAAAACGCCATTCCCACCGCAGACGGTGAGACCCCAAGAGTCGCCCGCGACGCGTACGCGTGCAGCGCGCGATCGATGCCCGCCGCCATCGCGGCGGCCGGATCGATGTCTTCCGTCGGCGGAGGCAGCTCGACGCGGGGGAGCGCCAGGTTACGCGGTCTTGCGGTCACGGTCTTCTCCTTACATGTCCATCTCGCCCATCGGCGGGCGGCCCGCCTGCCTCTCCGGAATCTGGGCGATCATGCAGTCCGTGGTGAGGATGAGCCCGGCGATCGAGGCCGCGTTCTGCAGCGCCGTGCGCGTCACCTTGCAGGGATCGAGCACGCCCATCTGCACCATGTCGCCGTACGTGTCCGTGAGTGCGTTGTAGCCGAAATTCCCCTCGCCCTCCTGCACCCGGTTCACCACCACCGAAGGCTCCTCGCCCGCGTTGGCGGCGATCTGGCGCAGCGGCTCCTCGATCGCCCGCAGCACGATCTTGATACCGGCGTCCTGATCCGGATTCTCTCCGCGCAGATTCCCCAGCTGCGAGCGCGCGCGCAGCATCGCGATGCCACCGCCCGGAAGAACGCCCTCCTCGACCGCCGCGCGCGTCGCGTGCAGCGCGTCCTCGACGCGCGCCTTCCTTTCCTTCATCTCGGTCTCGGTCGCCGCGCCGACCTTGACCACCGCGACGCCGCCCGCGAGCTTGGCGACGCGCTCCTGGAGTTTCTCCTTGTCGTAGTCGCTGGTCGTGTCCTTGATCTGCTCGCGCAGGTCGGCGACCCGGGCGGCGATCTTCTTCGGGTCGCCCGCGCCGCCGATCAGGATGGTGTCGTCCTTGTCGATCTCGACGCGCTTCGCACGCCCGAGCTGATCGAGCGTCGCCTTGTCGAGCTTCAGCCCCACTTCCTCGGCGATGACCTGGCCGCCGGTCAGGACGGCGATGTCTTCCAGCATCGCCTTGCGGCGGTCGCCGAAGCCCGGGGCCTTCACCGCGCAGGTCTTGAGCACCCCGCGCAGCATGTTGACGACGAGCGTCGCGAGCGCCTCGCCCTCGACGTCTTCGGCGATCACGAGCAGCGGCTTGCCGGCCTTCGCGACCTGCTCCAGGACCGGAAGCAGGTTCTGGATCGAGGAGATCTTCTGATCGTGGATCAGGATATAGACGTCTTCCAGAACGGAGCGCTGCTTCTCGGTGTTGATGAAGTAAGGGGAAAGGAAGCCGCGATCGAACTTCATGCCTTCGACGACTTCCAGCTCGCTCTTGAGTCCCGAGCCGTCTTCGACCGTGATCACGCCCTCCTTGCCGACTTTCTCCATGGCGTTGGCGACGATTTCGCCGATGGCCGGATCGGAGTTCGCCGAAATGGTCGCGACCTGGGCGATCTCGATGCTCGTGCCGCAAGGCTTCGCGAGCTTCTTCAGCTGATCGACGACGGCGATGACGCAGGTGTCGATGCCGCGCTTCAGGTCCATGGGATTCATTCCCGCGGCGACGGATTTCATTCCCTCGAATACGATTCCGGCGGCGAGCAGGGTCGCGGTGGTCGTGCCGTCGCCGGCGACATCCGATGTCTTCGAGGCCACCTCCTTCACCATCTGCGCGCCCATGTTCTCGAAGCGGTCCTCGAGCTCGATCTCCCTCGCCACGGCGACGCCGGAGTTGATGATGACGGGAGCACCGAAGGATTTCTCCAGGACGACGGTGCGGGCCTTGGGCCCGAGCGTGCCGCGCACGGCGTCAGCGAGTATCCGTACCCCCGCCATGATCTTGGCGTGGGCGTTTTCGTGGAAGATGATCTGTTTCGCGGTCATATGAGAGCCCTTACATTCGCAGCTGCGCTTCGCGCGATTGCTCGCTCGCGATCGCCTTCACCAGGTCGTAGGGGAACGTGACTTCGCGGGTGCACATTTCGCCGATTTTCATGGGACCTCCGTGCTTCCATGCCTAAGTTAGCAAGCCGGGTCCGGGCGGGGTTGAGCTAGGTCAAGATCGCGGGCTTCGGCGGCCGTTGCGGGAAAAAAACCCGCCGTCTTGGGAACGGCGGGCTGGGCGGAGACCCCGGGTCGGTAATTGGCCGATCGGTCTGAGGCTGTCTCCCTTCCAACGCGGCGTCGAAAGGAAAAACGCCGCGAGCTTTGGCCTGCACACAGGCCCCTCATCTTCGCGTATTCACCTCCCACGAGGGGAAATGCATACACCGTTTCAAGATAGCGCGGCGAAGCCCGTGCGTGTTGATCCAGATCAAACGATCCCCGCGCCGCGCCACAGCTCGCGCAGCAACCTTGCCAGGGCCTCCTCTCCAAGCGCCGGCGGGACATGGTAGATACCCCCCGCGAGCGATCGCGCCAGTCGTTCCAGCGCGGACTGCACCTCCCGGGGCAATTCGACGGCCGACAGGAGCGCAGCGGCGCGCCGCGGCGGCTGCCCGCCTCGGCCTCCAAGCAGGACGACGAGGTCGGCGTCGGCGAGCGCGCTGCGCACCTGAGCGGGCACCGAGCCCCGCTCGACCCGGAAAGACCAGCGCAGAGGCTTGCCTTCGGCCGCAGCGGCGAGCGCCCGGCGCGCCTCCTGCGCCTGCGATCGAAGGTGCCGCTCCATCGTGCCCACGTCGAGCGCCCGGGCGGAAAAAGCGCCGATCTCGCGTGCGAAAGGCAGCCCCGCGAAGTGGAGCAGCTCCACGTCCTCGATGAACAGCCCCGTCAACTCGGCCTCGAGCGCCGCGGCGGCTTGTGCCACGGCGTCCAGGGCCCGGGCTGCTTGCACCGCCTCCTGCACGACCGTGATGCGGCGAATGCTCACCGTCTGTCGCGGCGCACGCGTTTCCTTGCCGCCGGTGCCGCGCCCCCGAAAGAACGAACCCGGTCGGCGAACTCCGCGAGCCGCCGCTCGACCCGGCCGTTGATGCTGCCATTGGGAAACTGGCCGAGCGCGTCGCGTTGTCCCGCCCGCACGCCGGTGAGGATCTCGATGCCCTCGTCGATGCTCGCCACCGGATAGACGTGGAATTTTCCGGCGGCCACCGCCTCGACCACCTCGCGCTTCAACATGAGGTGCTTCACGTTGGCGGCAGGGATCAGCACGCCCTGCTCTCCGGTCAGTCCGCGCGAGGTGCACACGTCGAAAAAGCCCTCGATCTTCTCGTTGACGCCGCCGATCGCCTGCACATCGCCGTGCTGGTTGACCGAGCCGGTCACGGCGAGCGACTGCCGCACCGGCGCCTCGGAGAGCGCGGAGAGCAGCGCATACAGCTCGGCCGAAGACGCGCTGTCGCCTTCGACGCCGCCGTAGCTCTGCTCGAACACGAGGCTCGCGGCGAGCGAGAGCGGTGTCTTCGCGGCGTAGCGTCCCGCGATGTAGCCCGAAAGTATCAGCACGCCCTTGGAATGGATGGGACCGCCCAGCTCGGCCTCGCGCTCGATGTCGATCACCTTGCCGCCGCCCAGGCGCACGCGCGCGGTGATCCGATGCGGCATGCCGAAGGAGAATCCGCCGAGCGTCGCGACCGAAAGGCCGTTGACCTGGCCCGAACGCTCGCCCGCGGTGTCGATGAGCAGGGTGCCGCGGGAGATCTCCTCCTGCAGCCGCTGCCGGATGCGCCCGACGCGCTCCTGCCTCGAGCGGATCGCGCGCTCCACGTCCTCTCCGCTCGTCACGGCGCGGCCCGCGGTCGAAGCCCAGTGATCGGACTCGCGCAGCAGGTCGGCGAGGTCCAGCATCTGCATCGACAGCTTCTCCGCATCGCCCGCCAGGCGCGCCCCGTGCTCGACCGCCCGAGCCACCGCGGCGCGGTCGAGCGGCCGGAGCTTATCCGAACGCGCCATGGTCGCGATCACCCGCGCGTAGAGAAGATCCGCGTCCGGGTCGCGCGCCATGTCGTCCTCGAAATCGGCGACGACCTTGAACAGCCCGCCGAACTCCGGGTCGTAGGCGTGCAGCAGGTAATAGAGGATCCTCTGGCCGACGAGCACGACCTTCAGGTCGAGCGGAATCGGCTCGGGCTCGAGCGACACGGTGCTCACCAGGCTCAGCATCTGCCCCAGAGACTCGGCGCGGATCTCGCGCGAGCGCAGCGCGCGCTTCAGCGCTTCCCAGGCGAAGGGCTGGGTGAGGACCTTCAGGGCATCGAGCACCAGATACCCGCCGTTGGCGCGGTGCAGGGCGCCCGCCTTGATCAGCGTGAAATCCGTGACCAGCGTTCCCATCTTGGCCACGTGCTCGATGCGGCCGACGAGGTTGTCGTGGCTGGGATTGTCCTCGTAGACGATGGGCGCGCCCTTGTCGGCCGAGCGGTCGATCAGTACGTTGACCTGGTAGCGGCGCAGCGGCGACTCCTCGCGCTCCATGCGCAGGGGAAGACCGAACAGCGTCGGCTGCTCGCCCTCCTTGGGCTGCTGGAAGATCTCGACCCGGTCGAGCACATCGTTCTGGACCGCGGTCAGATAGGCGCGCACATCCGGCAGCGCCTCGTACTCCGCCTTGATCTCTTCCATGAGGCTCCCGACCGAGGCGCTCGTGACCTCGCGGTTGAGCTCACGCGCCTTGCGCTGCGCCTCCCGGCGCCACTTCGGCATCTCGTGCAGGGCTTTCTCGAGCTCGTCCTGCAGCGATGCAATGTCCTCCTGCACGCGCTGCTGGACCGGCTCGGGAAGCTTGCGGAACTCCTCGGGCTCCATTACCTCGTCCTTGTCCGGCTTCATCGGCGCGAAGCCGAACCCGGCGGGCGTGCGCAGCAGCGCGATGCGCTTCGAGCGAGCGCGCTCGCCGATCTCGCCGATGGCTTTCGCCTGGCGCTCGCTGAACTCGGTCTCGATCTCCTGGATCCGCGTGCGGTACTCGTCGGTCTCGAACGCCGCCGGGATGGCGGCGCGCAGGTCTTCGACGAGGCGCGCCATGTGCTGCTGGAACTTGGTCGCGCGTCCGGGCGGAAGCTTGAGCGCGCGCGGCTTGTACGGCGTCTCGAAGTTGAAAACGTAGCACCAGTCGCTCGGCACCTCCTCTCCCGGCGCCTGCTGCTCGAGGAGCTTCTTCACCAGCGCGTGGCGCCCAAGTCCTTCGGGCCCCATGGCGAAAATATTGAAGCCGTCGCGCCGGATGCCGACGCCGAATTGGATCGCCTCCACCGCGCGCGCCTGGCCGAGCGCTTCGGCGAAATCCGCCAGCCCATCGGTGGTCTGGAAGTCGAACCGGGACGGGTCGCAGCGGCGGCACAAGTCTGCGGCCCCGAGGGCCGCCGGAGCCGGGCTTTGCCGAACTATCCCATTCGGGCCGCTATCCATGGATTGCCTCGCCGCTTACGGTCCATTTAAGCCGGGCAAGGCAAGCGGCTTTTGACTCAGATCAAGAATCCCGTATGCCGTCGGATTAAGCTTCTCATGCTACCCCCACCAGGGGCAGGGAATTGACTGAAACAAATAGGAGAATGTCATGGCAAACATCACCCGTTTTGATCCATTCGAAGAGCTCGCGCGTTTGCGCCCCTTGGGCGATTTTGACGATTTCTTCAAGGGATTTCGCATGCGTCCCTGGATGAGCGACGTCGACATCGAACCGCGCGTCAAGGTTGACGTTTCGGAGGCCGATGCCTCGTACAGCGTCAAGGCCGAAATCCCGGGCGTAAAGAAGGAAGACATCCACGTCGCGATCGAAGGGAACCAGGTTTCCATCGAAGCGGAAGTCAAGAAGGAAAAGGAAGAGAAGAAGGGCGAGAAAGTCGTCCGCAGCGAGCGCTACTTCGGCAAGCAGTCCCGCAGCTTCAGCCTGGGCCACGACATCGACGCCGGCAAGGCGGAAGCGAAATATTCCGATGGCGTGCTCGAACTGAAGCTGCCGAAGAAGTCCAACGGCTCGAGCAAAGAGCTGAAGATCCAATAAAGCGGCAGGCGTTGGACTTCGTTCTCTCCCGCGGCGGGACGAGCTGCCCGCCCGGGAGTGTTTGTGCCCGCGAGAGCGGACCATGAATCCCCTCACCAGCCCGCTGCTCACGGATCTGTACCAGCTCACCATGCTGCAGGCGTACTACGCGCACGGCATGCTCGATACCGCGGTGTTCGAGCTGTTCGTGCGCAAGCTCCCGGCCACCCGGAATTTCCTGATGGCGGCGGGCCTGGAGCAGGCCCTGGAGTTCCTGGAGCAGCTGCATTTCGAAGAGGCGGAGCTCGCCTGGCTCGAGCAAAGCGGCCTCTTTCGCGGGGATTTCCTCGACCGCTTGCGCACACTGCGCTTCACCGGCGACGTGTACGCGATGCCCGAAGGAACGGTTTTCTTTCCGAACGAGCCGATCCTGCGCGTGGTCGCGCCCATGCCCGAGGCGCAGCTGGTCGAGTCGCGGCTGCTGAACCTGGTGCATTTCCAGACGGCGGTTGCATCGAAGGCCGCGCGCTCGGTGCTGGTCGCGCCAGGCAAGCTGCTCGTCGACTTCGGCCTGCGGCGCGCGCATGGCGCCGAAGCGGGCCTGCTCGCCGCGCGCGCGAGCTACATCGCCGGCTTCTCGGGAACCGCGACGGCGCTCGCCGCACCCCTTTTCGGCGTCCCGATCTTCGGCACCATGGCGCATTCCTTCGTCCAGGCGCACGACGACGAGGCCGCGGCGTTCGAGCGCTTCGCCGCCGCCTGCCCCACGAGCACGGTGTTCCTGATCGACACCTACGACACGGAAGCGGCCGCGCGCAAAGTCGTCGCCCTCGCTCCCCGCCTGCAAGAAGCCGGGATCGCGATCCGCGGCGTGCGGTTGGACAGCGGTGATCTCGCGGCGCTCTCGCGCAGCGTGCGGCGCATTCTCGACGACGCCGGCCTGGCGAAGACGACGATCTTCGCGAGCGGCAACCTCGACGAATACCGTCTGCACGAGCTGCTCGCTTCGGGCTCGCCGATCGACGGCTTCGGCGTCGGGACGAGCCTCGTGACCTCCTCGGACGCGCCCTTCCTCGACGCCGTGTACAAGCTGCAGGAGTACGCGGGCCTCCCGCGCCGCAAGCGCTCCGCCGGCAAGGCGACATGGCCGGGACGCAAGCAGGTGCATCGGCTCTTTCGCGACGACGGTACGCTAGCCCGCGACGCCGTGATGCTCGAGACCGAGGAGGCTCCCGGAACGAAGCTTCTTCAGCCCGTGATGAGACACGGAAAGCGCCTCGCGGTGTCCGCGAGCACGGCGGTGCTCCGCGCCCAGGCGACCCGCGAGCTCGCCGCGCTGCCTCCAGGGCTGCGCGGTCTCGATCAGGCCGGCGAGCCGTACCGCGTCGAGATCTCCCAGGCGCTGCACGAGCTCGCGGCGCGGATCGACGCGAAGACCCGGGCGCCAGCGTAGAGTTTCTTCAAGCCTCGTACGGACTCGGTCAGAAGAGCTTCATCGCAGTCATCATGATCCCGATCATGATGATGACCATTGCGATGAGCATCCATGGGTTCTTCGCCATATGCCGAAGCATGCCGAACCTCGTGCCCTCAGGCAGCAAGTCCATTCCGCACTTGGGACACTTGCCTGCCCGCCCCTCGCGAACGTTCCGGTGCATGGGGCAGATATAGACTGGCCTTGCAATTTCGCTCTGGTCCATTCTTGATCTCCGGATGATGGGCAGGGTCGCGCGAAGTCTCTAGCGCGGGCCGCCTGACAGAATCGCAGCCTTCTTGTCCTCGTACTCCTGCTTCTGTATCTCGCCCTTCGCAAAGCGCTCGTTGAGAATCTGCAGAGCCGAATGAGTCGGGTCACCCCATGGGCCCGTCATGTGCCCGGGCATCCAGCCATGCGAGGCGTGGCCGCCGGCTCTATGCATCAAGAGGAAGACGCCGGCGAACACCGCAATCATGAACAAGCACATGAGCAGCGGGAAAATCCACCAGAAACCCCAGCCTCCGCTCCACATGTGCCAGGGGCCGGGCCAGTACTGCTCTTGCTGCGCGCCCGCCAGTGCGGGAGCGCAGAGCGCAAAAGCAAAAACGGCCAGCTCGCGAAGTTTGGTTTTCATTGCGCATCTCCTTTCCGCACGCGACCAAAGGCCGCAGGAAGCTACACACGTGGGCCCACTGTATATTCCTCGCGTGACGAGGGCTTGATCCACGTCAAGAGAAACCACACCCTCATGACTCGGTGTACCGTCCCTGTCCACTAGACGCGCAGCGGTCGAGTTTGCTCGTATACTATTTTCCACCTTTGCGATAGGCCGCCGCCATGGACCGTCGAACTTTCAATACCGCGCTAGCGGGCGCCGCCGCGACTTCCCTTCTCGGCTGCGCATCAGAGCCGCGCCAGGACCGCGGCCGCATCGCGCTTTATCAAAGCGTCGGCGCTCGGCTGCGGCACTTCGAGGTCGACGTCGACGGCGCGAGGCTGACGCCGCAGGCGGCGATCGAGTTGCCGTCGAACGTGCAGTACGCGTGGCCTCATCCTTCGCGGCAGTTTCTCTACGTCTCGACCAGCGACAGCGCCTCGGGCAACACGACCGTCCCCGGCAAGGTGCACCGCCTGTGTGCGGTGCGCGTGGGCGCGAAGGGCGAATTGCAGATGCACGGCGAGCCGCAGGCGCTTTCCACCCGCCCCATCCACAACAGCGTCGACGCCACCGGCTCGTACGCGCTCACCGCCTACAACAACCCGAGCAGCATCACCGTGCACCGGATCAACCGGGATGGCACCGTCGGCGCTCTGGTGGAGCAGGCGGCCAAGCTCGACACTGGCATCTTCGCGCACCAGGTGCTCACGACGCCGTCGAACCGCGCGGTGACCTTCGTCACCCGCGGCAACGACGCAGATCGCGGCAAGCCCGAAGATCCCGGCGCGCTCAAGGTCTTCGGCTTCAAGGACGGCGCGCTGTCGCCCGGTGCATCGATCGCGGTCGGCGGCAAGGGCGGACTCGGTTACGGGCCGCGCCATCTCGATTTTCATCCCACGCAGCCGTGGGTGTACGTTGCGGTCGAGCGCCAGAACCAGCTGCA
>JBGQKK010000036.1:0-15410 GCA_041499545.1 Gammaproteobacteria bacterium
CGCCGACGATCTCGCCCAGGGGATCAAAGGCCAGACCGAGCAGGTGCTGAAGAAGATCGACGCGATTCTCGCCGCCGCCGGCACCGGCAAGTCGAAGATCCTGTCGGCCAACGTGTGGGTGACCGACATCCGCAACCGCGAAGAGATGAACCTCGCCTGGACCGCGTGGGCGGATCCGGCCAATCTTCCGGCGCGCGCCACCGTCGAGGCCAAGCTCGCCGACCCGCGCATGCTGGTCGAGATCATGGTGATCTGCGCCAAGTAAGGCGTCGGCGCGCGGGCCGGCTTATTTGCGCCAGAACGCCGGCGTGACGACGATGAACAGGGTGAACAGCTCGAGGCGCCCGACGAGCATCGCCGCCGTGCAAACCCAGGTCTGAAAGTCGTTGAGCGACGCATAGGTCGCCGCCGGACCCACCTGATTGAGCCCGGGCCCGGTGTTGCAGAGACAGGCGATCACCGCCGAAAACGCGGAGATGACGTCCAGACCCGACGCCGTCAGCAGCATCGTCATGGCGATCACCGATCCTCCCCAGATCAGCATGAACGCCAGCACCGCGAAGATGATCTGGTTCTCGATCCGCTGCCGCGCGAGTTTGAGGGGCAGATACGCGCGCGGGTGAATGATGGACATGATTTCCCGCGCCGCCTGGCGCACCATGAGCTCGGCGCGGATCATCTTGATGCCGCCGCCCGTCGAGCAGGAGCAGGTGGCAAAGCAGCTCAGAAACAGCATCCACACCGGCGCGAAAATCGGCCACTGGTTGAAATCGGCGCTGACGAAGCCGGCGGTCGTCGCGATCGACACGACGTTGAACGCGCTGTGGCGCAGCGCCGTCCAGAACGACGGATAGACGTGGTTGGCGAGCAGAAAGTAGGCGACTCCGAGAACCGATACCCCGAGCAAGGCGAGATAGGCTCCCGTCTCCGGGTCGCTCCGGTACGGCGCGAGGCTCGCCTTGCGGAAGGCCAGGAAGTGCGTACCGAAGTTGATGCCCCCGATGATCATGAACAGGATCGCCGTCGCCTCGATGGCCGGGGAATTGAAATACGCGAAACTCGCGTCGTGCGAGGAGAACCCTCCGAGGCTGAGCGTGGTGAACGAATGCACCACGGCGTCGAACCAGCTCATGCCCACCGCCTTGAAGGCGAGCACGCAGGCGAGCGTCGCGCCGGCGTACACCAGCCACAAGCCCTTGGCCGTTTCGATGATGCGCGGAGCGAGCTGGGTGTCCTTCATCGGCCCCGGGGTTTCGGCCCTCATGATCTGGCTGCCGCCGATTCCGAGCAGCGGCAGTATCGCGACGGCAAGCACGATGATGCCCATGCCGCCCAGCCATTGCAGCTCGCAGCGCCAGAAGTTGATCGACGCCGGCAGCCGGTCCAGCCCCGGGAGCACGGTCGCGCCGGTGGTGGTGAGCCCCGCCACGGTCTCGAAGTAGGCGTCCGTGAAGCTGAGCTCGGGAAGAGTGAAGAGCAGGGGCAAGGTGGCGAAGGCGGGAAGCACGGTCCACACCAGCGCGACCAGGAGCAGGGCGTCGCGGGGCTGAAGGTCTCCGCGCCCGGAGCGCGTAAGGCCCCAGAGCGCCGCCCCGCTGACCAGGGTAATCGGCACCGCCCGCAAGTAGGCCGGGTGCGCCGTGTCTCCGTACAGATAGGAGACGAGGAGCGGCAACAGCATGGACAGCGCGAACAGCACGATCAACGCGCCCAGCACGTGGAGAACGGAGACCGGTCTGACCATGATCCGCGGTGACGCCTCAGACGAAACCGACGCTGACCTCGAAGAGCTTCTCCACCTTGGGCAGCAGGTTCTTGTCGGTAACGAACACGATCGCGTGATCCTCGGCCTGCACCACCGTGTCGTGGTGGGCCATGACCACCTCGTCCCCGCGCACCAGGGCGGCGATCGCGGCGCCCCTGGGCAGATCGATCTCCTCGATCCGCCGTCCGACGCAGCGCGAGGATTCGCGGTCGCCGTGCACCACGGCTTCGAGCGCTTCGGCGACGCCGCGGCGCAGGCTGTGCACCTGGGTGACGTGGCCGCGCCGCACGTGCGCGAGCAAGGTGCCGATGGTGGCCTGTGCCGGGGAGATCGCGATGTCGATTTCCCCGGCGTGCAACAGGTCGACGTAGGAGCGCCGGTTGATGAGCGACACCACGCGGCTCGCTCCCATGCGCTTGGCCAGAAGACAGGACATGATGTTGTTCTCGTCGTCGTTGGTCACGGCGACGAAGAGGTCCATGTCGGAGACGTTTTCCGCCTCGAGCAGCGCCTCGTCGGTGACGTCCCCCTGCAGCACGAGCGCGCGATCCAGACGCCCCGAGAGCACTTCGCAGCGCCGCTTGTCGTACTCGATGACCTTGACCGAATAGTTCCGCTCGAGCGCCCTTGCCAGGCGCAGCCCGATATTGCCACCCCCGGCGATCATGACGCGTCTGACCGGCTGATCCATGCGCCGCAGCTCGCGCATGACCTGCCGGATGTCCTTCGCGGCGGCGAGGCAAAAGACCTCGTCGCCGGCCTGGACCAGGGTATCGCCGTCGGGCAGGACCGGCGTGTCGGCGCGGAAAATGGCGGCGATTCGCGCGTCCACGGAAGGAATGTGCTTCTTGAGGTCCCTCAAGGGATGACCGACCAGGGGGCCGCCCTGGAAAGCGCGCACCGCGACCAGACTGACTTTGCCGTGGGCAAACTCGAGCACCTGCAGCGCCTCCGGAAACTCGATCAGCTTGACGATGTAATCGGTCAGGACCTGCTCCGGACAGATCGCGAGATCCACGTCGAAGCAGTCCGGACCGAGCACTTTCTCGTTGGACAGGTAGTCGGTCGCGCGCAGCCGCACTATGCGGGTCGGGACGTTGAACAGCTGCTGCGCCAGCTTGCACGCCACCAGGTTGGTCTCGTCGCTCTGGGTCACTGCGATCATCATGTCGCAGTCCTCGATGCCCGCGTCGACGAGCACCGAGGGATGCGCGGCGCTGCCCAGAACGGTGCGCACGTCCAGGCGATCCTGGAGATTGCGCAATCGCGCGCCGTCGATGTCGACGATCGTAATGTCGTTCGCCTCGGACGCCAGGTTTTCGGCGACCGACGCGCCCACCTGGCCTGCGCCGAGGATTACGATCTTCAAGTCGGAAGTCCGTGCGAAAAACCACGCATTCTATGCCGAATCCCCGGGCCCCCCAAAATCGGTCTCACTCTTCCTTGCGCCTCGCCAGAATGCCGAGCGCCTTCAGCTTACGATACAAGTGCGTGCGCTCCAGGCCGCTGCGCTCCGCCAGGCGCGCGATGGATCCGTTCGCCTGCGCGAGATGGTGCTCGAAGTAGGTCCGCTCGAAAGCCTCGCGCGCCTCGCGCAGCGGAAGATCGAAGGATACTTCCGCTTCGGTGGCCCGGCGCGCGAATTGCGGCAGCACCCGCTCGGCGTCCCCGACTCCGATTTCCTCCTCGAGACAGGTGAGCGCGAGCGTGCGCACGGCGGCGGCCAGGTCTTCGACGTTTCCCGGCCAGGAGAAATGGCGCAGCACGTTCAGGGCGCCGGTCGAAAATATCCGCGGCGGGCAGAAGCGCGTTTCCACGAGCTGGGCGAGCATGAGTGTCGCGATCTCGGGGATGTCTTCCGGGTGCTCGCGCAGTGCCGGGAGCGCAATGACGATTCCCGAAAGCGCGTGCATCAGCACGGTGTCGAAACCGTGCGCCTCCACCAGCTGCTTGGGTTCCTCCGAGGTGAAGGACACCAGGCGTACTTTGCTCTTCTCGGCCCGGGCGGCGAGAAATGCGAGGTGTTTCTGCTGATTCTTCGACAGCGCCGCGAGCTCCGCAACGAACACTACCCCGTTCGAGACCTGTTGCAGCAGGTCCTGAGAGGTGTCGTTGAGCGCATGCGCCCCTTCGAACCATGGCGTGCCGGGCTGCTGCAGATAGCGCGCGTAGAGCTCGGGCATCACGCCTTTCTCGCCGCGCATCAGGACCGACGCCTCGGCGGCGACGATCCTCGACAGGCGTTTCTTCAACTCGGCGATGACGGAGGAGCGCCCGAAGTTGGCGATGCTGAGCGGCATCGCCGCCCGCGACTCGCCCGCGCGCAGCGCCCGCTTCACGGTCGCGAGCAGCTTCTGCAGCGCGATCGGCTTCTCCAGGAAATCCATCGCGCCGATACGCGTCGCTTCGACCGCCGTGTCGATGGTGCCGTGACCCGACATCATGATTACGGGCATATTCAGATGTCCCCCGGTCGCCCATTCCTTGAGGAGGGTGATGCCGTCCGCGTCGGGCATCCAGATATCGAGGAGCACGAGGTCGGGCCGGCCGCGCGCCCGCAAGGAGCGCGCCGCGGTGGCGTTCTCGGCCACCTGCACCGTGTGCCCTTCGTCGGAAAGGATCTCCGAGAGGAGTTCCCGGATTCCGACTTCGTCGTCGACGACCAGTATCTGGGCCATTCCGATCAGGCGGCGAGCGGAAGCGAGATTCTCACCGCCGCGCCGCGTCCCCCTTCCTTGCCCGCCCGGTTCTCGATGGTGACCGTGCCGTGGTGCTCGTCGATGATGCGCTTCACGATCGCCAGCCCCAGCCCCGTTCCCTTGGGCTTGGTCGTGACGTAGGGCTCGAACGCCCCCTTGATGATGGCCTCCGGAAAGCCGCAGCCGTTGTCGCTGATCCGCAGCCAGACCTGACCGCCCGAGAGCTCGGTCGTCACTTCGATGCTCGGATCTGAGCTTCCGGCGAGGGCATCCTGTGCATTTTGCAGCAGATTGTGAATGACCTGTCGCAGGCGGTCGGGATCGCCTCGCACGAGCGGCAGGTTCTTCCCCAGGCTTGCGAGGACTCGCGTCCCCGACTGCTCGTACAGCGCGAGGACTTCGGCAACGAGACGGTTGAGGTCGAGCCCGTCGAGCCGCGGCGCCGGCGTACGAGCGTAGTCGCGGAATTCATCCACCATGTTCTTCATCGCGGTGACCTGGGCGACGATGGTCTTCGTGGCGTGACCCAG
Organism: Gammaproteobacteria bacterium; assembly: GCA_041499545.1. Lineage (GTDB taxonomy): Bacteria > Pseudomonadota > Gammaproteobacteria > Burkholderiales > SG8-39 > VBDM01. The sequence goes on from JBGQKK010000036.1 coordinate 4,995, forward strand.
AGTACGCGCCGCATCGGGAGAAAGTATGTCGCCGAGCTTGGCCTGCAATCGCTCCGCAGCGAGTTGAATGGGTGTGAGAGGGTTCTTGATCTCGTGCGCGAGCCTGCGCGCAACCTCCCCCCAGGCGGTCGCGCGCTGCGCCGCGATCAGCTGGGTGATATCGTCGAACACCACGACGTAACCGCCGCCGCCCGCCGCGGGCAGCGACGAGCACCGCACCAGAATCACCGCGCCGCGGTCGCGCATGGCGACCTGCTGCTGCCAGGGCACCTCCTTGTGCTGTCCGAGCTCGGACTTGAGCATCTCAACGAACTCCGGGAGCGCACGCCAAGCCTGGAGATTCAGGCCGATCAGCGGCGTCAGGTCCTCCTGCAATATGCGGCCCGCCCCGCTGTTTGCGATCCGCAGCACCAGGTCCTCGTCGAACACCAGCACGCCCGCGGACAGATTGGCGAGGATGCTTTCCAGGTAGGCCTTGGCGGTTTCCAGTTGCGCCTGGTTGAGCTGCGCAGCGTACTGCGCCTCGCCGAGCTGTTGAGTCATGCTGTTGAACGAGTGCGTGAGGATGCCCAGCTCGTCGCGACTGGTGACCTGGGCGCGGCGCGAAAAATCGCCCCGCGCCACGGCCTGAGTGCCCTCGGCGAGCACCGCGAGCGGCTTGGACAGGCGCCGTGACAGCAGGAAGGCCAGCGCGACCGCCGAGAGCAGCGCGAGCAGCAGCGTCAATGTCAGGGTGAGAATGTAGATCTCCTTCAGCCCCTGGCGCGACAAGGACAGCTCCTTGTATGCGCGGTATACGCTCTGCACCGCCTCGCCTCGTTCGGCGAGCGCCGGGGGAACCCAATTCGTGAGCTGTATGAGACGCGCATCGCGGCGGCCCCCGGCATTCCCCAGCGGGACGATGACCCGCAGCAGAAGGCCCTTGTCGCCCACCGGCTCCACTGCGCCGTAACCCCGAACTTGCTGCGCGTCGCGCAGGGCCTGCGGACCCGGCGCGGGCGGTTCCGCTCTTGCGGGGTCGCGGCCCGCCCTGGCGAGGACCGCTCCGCCGGCGTCCAGGAGCGCGGCCTCCTCCACGTACGCCTGCTCGCGCAATCGCGTCAACATGGCCGCTTGATCGCGCTTCGGCGTCTCGGAAAGATCGAGCGCCATGACATGGGCCTTGAGCAGAAGCTCGTTCAACATCACGTCCAGAGCCGCGCGACCGAGGTCGAGCCAGCCTTCCAGGGCGCGCTCCACGCGCACGTCGAACCAGGACTCGATGCTCTTCGCCAGGAACTGCAGCGATACGGTATAGACGAGGAGGCCGGGAACCACGCCGACCAGCGCGAACATGACCAGGACCCGGAAGGTCAGCAGCGAGCCGAACACCTTGGCGCGGCGCTGACGCGCCAGCTTCGACAGCTGATACGCCACCAATCCGAGGAGGGCGAGCGCAATGGCCGCGTTCAGAGCGAGCAGCAGCGGATAGTGCTCGGCGAACAACGGCGAGTTCGCGGTCGCCGCGGCGAGCAGAAACAGCAATATGCCGCCGAGCGCAGCGCTTGCGATCAGCACGTAGGTCATCGCGCCTCCCGGACCGGCGCGAGCGGAGTGAAGCGAAACCGCTTCCACTCGGATACGAGCGTCCACTCGCGGTTGGTGACGCTGCTCACGCGAAACGGCGCCGGCAGCTGCGCCGGGTCGAGGCGCAGGCGCACGGAAGCGATGTAGGCTCGTCCGTTGTCCACCTGATCCTGGCTCAGCACGGGCCAGCCGTGAACTCTTCCGAGCGTCAGCAGCGCTTCGGCGAGCGTGGGGAAGTTCTGATACAGCGACCCGCTCGAGAGCCGGTACTGCTGTGCCAAGGGGAGATAGGAAAGTCGCAGCTCCAGCCTCTCGGACGCCGCCTTCTCGTCCAACCAGTACCAGCGCGGCCGCGTCAGCTCGAATTCGACCAGGAAGCCGAGCGAGACGCCGTTGTTCAGCGCTTCGAGCAGCGGCCCGCTCAGATCGAGGTGGAAATCCGCGTTCAGAACGTACCGCGTCTCGGAGATTTCCAAGCCGGCATTGTTCACCTGGACGGGCTGAGCCGGCGCTTGAGCCGCGCAGCACAGGGCCAGCGCGGTTCCCAGCAGAACGAAGCGTGCGTTCATTTCTCAGCCCGTGAGCCCGGTTTCTTCAACAAGGCATAGTAGAACCCGTCGCTGACGGCGCTCGGGAGGATCTGACCTTGAACGTCGTCGTCCCATCCGGGGAATTTCGGAAGCGGCAGCATCTCGGCTCCCTGCCGGCGCTGAAGGAATTCCCGGACCTGAACGCCGTTTTCCTCCGGAAAGACCGAGCACGTCGCGTACAGCAATTTACCATCCGGGGCCAGCACCCGCCATAAGGCATCGAGCAACTGCGCCTGCGTGCGGCCGAACCCGGCCACGTCGCTGCTGCACCGCAGCCACTTGATGTCCGGATGGCGCCTCACCACGCCCGAAGCGGAGCAGGGCGCATCCAGCAGGATGCGATCGAACGGTCTGCCCTCCCAGAACGCTTCCGGCTCGCGACAATCGGCGACCACGATCGTCGCTTGGAGCCGCAGTCGAGTCAGATTCTCCGAGATGCGCCTCGCCCGCGCGCCGTCGGCGTCCACCGCGACGAGCTCAAGCTCCCCGAGCTCGAGCAGATGGCCCGCCTTTCCCCCCGGAGCGGCGCAAGCATCCAGAACCCGCATGCCGTCGCGAACATCGAGCAGCAAAGCCGCCCGCTGGGCGCCCGCGTCCTGCACTGAGACCTCGCCCTCGGCAAACCCCGGCAGCCGCTCGACGCGGCAGGGCTTCTCGAGGAGGATCGCCTGCTGTCCCAATGAGCAAGCGGCCAGGCCCGCTCGCGCAAGCTTCTCGAGATACGCCTCCGCGGTGAGCCGGCGCCGGTTGACTCGCAGAGTCATGGGCGGATGGCGATTGGACTCCAGCAGGGCCGGTTCCCACCGATCCGGATACGCCTGGCGCACCGCGTCGATCCACCACTGCGGGTGGCGGTAGCGACCGGGCTCGGTCGCTTCGATCTCCGGGATCAGCTCCGGCATGCGGCGCTGAAAGCTGCGCAGCACGGCGTTGACCAAGCCCTTGACATGCGCATTCCCGAGCAGGGCCACCCCCTCGACGGCCTGGTGCACCACCGCGTGCGCCGACTGCGGTCGGGCCGCGAGCTCGGTGAGCGCGGCGAGCAGCAGGCCGCGCACGGGAACGTCGGTGAGCGGTTTCTGCAAGAGTCTGTCCAGAGCGACGTCGATGAGCCCGTAGCCGCGCAGCGCGTTATAGCAAAGATCCTGTGCCGCGGCAGCGAGGCCGGGCGCGGCGGAACTCTGCTTGAGATCGGCCAAGGCATCGTTCAGGCTCTGCCCGAGCAAGACCCGGCCCAAAGTGTGGCCGGCGGCGGCAAGAGCTTCAGCGAGGGAGTGGTTGGCGACGACCTTGGACAAGGACGTGGGGCCGAAGGTAACGGGCGTTGGGCGCATTATAGGCGCAGCGCGCCCGGCCGCGCCGGGACCTGGATGCTAGATTTCGAAGCGCTCCCCCGCCGCAAGCGGAAATCCGCGGAGAAACTCGGCCGCATGCAGGCGCTTTCCCCCCGGGCGTTGCAGTTCGGTCACGAGCAACGCGCCTTCGCCGCAGGCGACGCACAGTCCGTCCGTGTCCGCGCTCAACACCTCACCCGGCTCCCCCTTTCCCGAGGCAAGGGCGCAGCTCCAGATCTTGAGGTCCACCCCGCGCACGCGCGCTCCGGCGCCGGGCGAGGGCTTGAATGCCCGCACCCTGCGATCCACCATCCTCGCGTCCTGACGCCAGTCCAAACGGAACTCCCGCTTGTCGGGCTTGGGCGCGTAGCTCACGCCGTCGGCGGACTGGGGCACCGCATCCAGCCCGCCGGCCTCGAGCGCGTCCAGAACGCGCACGAGCAGTTTGCCGCCAAGCTCTGCGAGACGGCCGGTGAGCGTGCCCGCGGTATCGCTGCCCAGGATCGGAATCCTCTCCTGAAGAAAGACCGGACCGGTGTCCAGCCCCGCGTCCATCCGCATGATCGACACGCCGGTCACCTCGTCGCCCGCGAGCAGCGCCCGTTGAACCGGTGCCGCGCCGCGCCAGCGCGGCAGCAGAGAGGCATGAACATTGATCGCACCGCGCCGCGGCAGGTCGAGCAAGGGCTGGGGGAGAATCAGGCCATACGCTGCGGTAACGATGGCATCGGTTCGGTAGGGCTCGAGCTCCGCTTGAATGCCGGCATTTTTCAGGCTCGCCGGCTGCAGCACCCGAATTCCACGATCGAGCGCGAGCTTCTTTACCGGTGACGCAGCGGGCACGAGGCCGCGCCCGGCGGGCCGATCCGGCTGGGTCATCGCGCAGCACACTTCGTGACGAGATTCCAGAAGCGCAGCGAAGCAACGCGCCGCGAATTCCGGAGTGCCGGCGAAGAGGACTCTCAAGCCGTCTTGCGGAGCTGTTTTTGAAGCCTCGCCTTGATGCGCTGCTGCTTGAGCCGCGACAGATAGTCGACGAAGACCTTGCCCTCGAGGTGATCGAGTTCATGCTGGATGCAGATCGCAAGGACCTTGTCCGCCGTGAGCGTGAAGGGTTTCCCGTCCAATCCCAGCGCGCGCACCGTCACGCGCTCGGCCCGCTCGACGGCTTCGTATATCCCCGGCAGAGACAGGCAGCCCTCCTCGCAATATTGATCGCCCTCGCGCGAGACGATTTCCGGATTGATCAGCACGAGGAGCCGATCGCGGTTTTCCGAGGCGTCGATCACCACCACTCGCCGGTGCACATCGACCTGCGTGGCGGCGAGACCGATCCCGGGTGCGGCATACATGGTCTCCGCCATATCCCGAACCAGCGTTCGCACCGATTCGTCGATTTCCGCGACCGGTTCCGCCTTCTGATAGAGCCTGGGGTCGGGGTAGCGCAGGATGTCCAGGACTGCCATAAACACTTGCAAATTGAATATATTAGATGCAGAATTTAATGCAGACTGTAAAAAGCGGGCTGCACCGGCTAATATAGGGACTGCGGCGCGCAAATCCAAACGAGGCGGTCATGCAAAAGTCTATCACAGCTCTCCTCGCGCTCAGCCTCGCGGGCGTAGCGTGGTTAGCGCTCGCTCAGGGCGATCTGCAGGTGAAGGACACCGCGCCCGACCGGTACGTGGTTCAGAGAGGGGACACGCTCTGGGGCATCGCCACCAAGTTTCTCAAGGACCAATGGCGCTGGCCGGAAATCTGGCGTCTGAACCAGGAGCAGATCAAGAATCCGCATCAGATCTCTCCGGGCGATGTGCTGGTGCTCGACCGCAGCGTGTCGCCGCCCCAATTGCGCATCGCAGAAGGGGGACCCGAGCGCGGCGGCGGTGCCGGCGAAGCCGACGCCGATTCGGTCAAGCTCCTGCCGCGCGTCTACACGAGCGCCTTGGGGGCGGGGCCCATTCCCTCGATTCCCCCCCGGTCGATCGAGCCCTTTCTCACGCAGCCCTTGCTGATCGAGGAAGGCGGTCTCGATCGGGCGCCGCGAATCATGGCAACGGAGGAAGACCGCGTGAATCTGGGTGCGGGCAACGTGGCCTATGTGAGCGGATTCGGCAAGGCGACGAATCCGGTCTGGCAGGTCTATCGTGCGGGACAGCCCCTCGTCGATCCCGATAGCCAGTTGACGCTCGGTTACGAAGCCGTGTTCCTGGGAACGGCGCGGGTGACGCGACAGGGCGAGCCCGCCACGGTGGAAATCGTGAATTCCAAAAAGGAGATCTCCGCCGGCGACAGGCTGATTCCGGCCCCGCCCCCGGTCGTCCCCCAGTACGTCCCGCACGCGCCCGCTTCCACGGTGAACGGGCGCATCATCGCGTTCTACGACGCGCTCGCGACGAGCTCGGGAGGCCGCGATTCGATCGTCTCGATCAACCGGGGCAGGCGGCATGGACTGGAGCCCGGCAATGTCCTCGCGATCTACCGCAACGTCGTGATATACGACCAGCAGGACTACCTCAAGTCACGCGACCGCTCCGCGGCCATTCAGCTTCCCCCGGAACGCTACGGCCTGGTATTCATCTTCCGCACCTTCAATTCGGTTTCCTATGCGCTCGTAATGGAGAGCACGAGGCCGGTTCAGGGCGGAGACATCGTCCAGAATCCCTGATACAGGCGGAATCTTCCGGGGACTCTCCAAAATGAACGATTCGGGCGATCTGGCCGCCTGGATCGAGCTTAGTCTGGTGCCCGGACTCGGGAGCAGCCGGTTTCGCTCCTTGCTCTCCGCTTTCGGCCTTCCGGCCCATGTACTCGGGGCAAGCCGATCGCAGCTGTGCCGCGTCGTGCCCGAGGCGCTCGCGGCGAGCATCCTCGACCGGAACCGCGGCCCCGAAATCGAGAAGGCGGTCCGCTGGGCCGAGGATCCGAAGCGCGCCGTGCTGACACTCGCCGACTCCGCGTATCCGAGACAGCTCCTTGAAATTCCCGACCCGCCGCCCTTGCTCTACGTGGCGGGCAAGGCGGAGCTCCTCTCGTCAGCGGCGCTCGCCGTCGTGGGAAGCCGCAACGCCACGCCCCAGGGTCTGAAGAATGCGCACGCCTTCGCGCGCGCGTTCAGCGACGCGGGCCTCGCCATCGTAAGCGGACTGGCGATCGGCGTGGACGGCGCAGCACACCGCGGCGGGCTCGAGGGACGCGGGTCGACTGTCGCCGTGCTCGGGACCGGCATCGATGTCACGTATCCCCGACGCAACGGCCCGCTTGCGGATGAAATCCTCGCGCGCGGCGTCCTGGTGTCCGAATTTCCGCTCGGCACGGAGCCGCACGCCGGAAATTTCCCGCGCCGCAACCGCCTCATCTCGGGTCTCGCCAGGGGCTGCCTCGTGGTCGAGGCCGCTCTGGACTCGGGATCGCTGATCACCGCGCGTCTCGCCGCCGACCAGGGCCGCGAAGTGTTCGCGATCCCCGGGTCGATCCATTCCCCGCTCTCCAAGGGTTGTCACGCCTTGATCAAGCAAGGCGCGAAGCTGGTCGAAAGCGCGCAGGACGTGCTCGAGGAACTCGGCATCTCGGTGCGCGCCGCGCCCCGAGCGCCCGAATCCGGTGCCGGCCACGAGATGCTCGACAAGATGGGTTTCGATCCATGCGATATCGACGAGCTGGTCGGCCGCAGCGGCTTGCCGGCAGAGGTCGTATCGGCCACGCTGCTCAAGCTCGAGCTGGACGGAAAGATAGCAGGCCTCCCGGGGGGCTTGTACCAACGCATCCGCTGAGGACAAATGTTCGACATACTCGTATATCTCTTCGAGAACTACTACCAAGCGCAAGCGTACCCGGACTCCGACACGCTCGAGCGCAAGCTGCATGCGGCCGGATTCGAAAACGACGACATCCAGGACGCCCTGGACTGGCTGAACAGCCTGTCGCTTCGACCGGAGGAGGGCCTTCCGGAATCGCTGGATGCGCGATCGTCCTTCCGCGGATACACCGCCGACGAATCGGCCAAGCTGCCCCTGGAAACCCGCGGATTCATTGCCTTTCTCGAAAGCGCGAAAATTCTCACTCCCTTGCTGCGCGAGCTCATCATCGAGCGGGCGATGGCCCTGCCGAACGAGGTCGTCGGTCTGGACAAGCTCAAGGTCATCGTCTTGATGGTGCTTTGGACGCGTCGCGGCAATGTCGATGCCTTGGTTCTCGACGAGTTGATTCCCGACGGCGGGAAGCGGCAGGTGCACTGATCGCGCGAACTCGCGCGCGCCGTCGTAAGGCGGCGGTTTCTTGCTTCACCCTCCGATTCCACTTATTATTCTGCGCTTCGCTCAGGAGGGCCTGACGCCGGTAGTGCGTGCTTTCTTGCGGCTCCTTTCTTCCTCGTGCCCAAAAAACTCATCATCGCCGAAAAGCCCTCCGTGGCGAACGACATCGCCCGCACGCTGGGAGGCTTCACGCGCCACGGCGACTATTACGAGAGCCGCGACCACGTGCTGTCCTCGGCGATCGGCCACTTGCTGGAGCTGGTTCCCCCCGAGGGCGTAGAGGTCAAGCGCGGCAAGTGGTCGTTTGCCCACTTGCCGGTGATTCCCCCGCATTTCGACCTGAAGCCGATCGAGCGCACCGAGGAACGCCTCAAGCTCCTCATCAAGCTGCTCCGGCGCAAGGACGTGTCCGGCGTGATCAACGCCTGCGACGCGGGCCGGGAAGGGGAGTTGATCTTCCGCTACATCGTTCGGCACGCGGAAAGCAAGAAACCCATCGAACGCCTCTGGCTGCAATCGATGACGCAAGGCTCGATCAGGGAGGGCTTCGAGCAGCTGCGCAAGGACCGGGACCTGCTTCCCCTCGCGGACGCTGCGCTGTGTCGATCGGAGTCGGACTGGCTCGTCGGCATCAACGGAACGCGCGCCATGACGGCGTTCAACTCGAAGGAAGGGGGCTTCTACAAGACCACCGTCGGTCGCGTGCAGACGCCCACCCTCGCGATTCTCGTGGAGCGCGAGGAACGCATCCGCAGCTTCAAGGCCCGCGACTATTGGGAGATCCACGCCACGTTCGCCGCGGCGGCCGGAGAGTACGCGGGCCGCTGGTTCGACGAGAATTTCCAGAAGCCGAAGGATGACGGCGAAGCGCGAGCCGAGCGCTTGTGGGACGAGGCACGGGGCGCCGCGATCCGCGAGAAATGCCTCGGCAAGCCGGGCATCGCCACCGAGGAGGCGAAGCCTGCGTCCCAGCTCTCCCCCTTGCTCTACGACCTCACCAGTCTGCAGCGCGAGGCGAACGGCAGGTTCGGCTTTTCAGCCAGGACGACGCTGTCTCTCGCGCAAGCCCTATACGAGAAGCACAAGGCGCTGACGTATCCGCGCACCGATGCGCGCGCGTTGCCCGAGGACTATCTCGGCACCGTGAAGAAGACCCTGGAGACGCTCGTCGCGCAGAAAGCCCTGGGCTACGCGCCGCATGCGGCCCGCATCCTCAAGCAGGGCTGGGTCAAGCCGAACCGGCGCATCTTCGACAACAAGAAGATTTCCGACCACTTCGCCATCATCCCGACCCTGCAGCCGCCGAGACACCTCTCCGAGGCGGAGCGCAAGCTCTACGACATGGTCGTCAAGCGCTTCCTCGCGGTGTTCTTTCCGGCGGCGGAATATCTCGTCACCACGCGGATCACGCGCGTCGAGGGCGAGGCCTTCAAGACCGAGGGCCGCGTGATGACCGAGGCGGGATGGCTCCAGGTCTACGGCAAGGAAGCGGAAACGCCCGAATCGCAGACGCTGGTCGCGATCAAGAACGGAGAAAAAGTGCGGACCAGGGAGGTCGAGGTTCGCGCCAACCAGACCAAGCCGCCGGCGCGCTTTACCGAGGCGACGCTCCTGTCGGCGATGGAGGGCGCGGGAAAGCTCGTCGAAGACGAAGACCTGCGCGAAGCGATGAGCGAGAAAGGCCTGGGAACGCCCGCCACGCGCGCACAGATCATCGAGGGACTGATTTACGAGGACTACGTCCATCGTATCGGGCGCGACCTCCACCCCACGCCGAAGGCTTCGTCGCTGCTCTTCGCGCTGCGCCACTTCGGTGTGAACGAGCTGTGCTCGCCCGAGCTCACCGGCAACTGGGAGTTCCAGCTCAAGCAGATGGAGCACGGTGCGCTGCCGCGCAGCGCATTCATGGACCATATCGTCGATCTCACCCGCGAGATGGTCTCGCGCATCAAGCGCGGCGATATCCCCGACACGGCGTTCCTCACCCTGGAGACACCCTGCCCGAAGTGCGGCGGCCAGGTGAACGAGACCTATCGCAAGTTCAAATGCCAGAAGTGCGATTTTTCGATCTGGAAGGTGGTATCGAGCCGCGAGTTTGCGCCCGAAGAGATCGAGACCCTGATCACCAAGCGCTCGGTGGGGCCGCTTACCGGATTCCGCAGCCGTGCCGGGAAGCCCTTCGCCGCGGTGGTCCGGCTCACTCCCGAGTTCCGCGCCGAGTTCGACTTCGGCCGGCCGGCGGAAGGCGACGCCGCGGCCAAGGTGGACTTCACCGGCCTGACGCCGCTCGGCCCGTGCCCGAAGTGCGGCGGCCGAGTGTTCGAGCAGCCCATGGCGTATATCTGCGAGAACAGCGTCAACGCGAATCGCAGCTGCGATTTCCGCTCGGGCCGCGTCATCCTCCAGAGGCCGATCGAGCGCGAGGAGATCCAGAAGCTCCTCGCCACCGGCAAGACCGACCTCCTGCACCGCTTCATTTCCCGGAAGGGTCGGCCCTTTTCCGCGTTTCTGGTGCGTACTGCGGACGGCAAGGTGGGGTTCGAGTTCGCGCCGCGCGCGTCCAAGGCCGTTCCCGCTCCCAAGAAGGAGGCGGCACCCGAGCCGGTCAAGAAGAAGAAGGGGCGGGCGAAACCGCGCGCGAAGCGGACCGCGAGGAAAGCCGCCTAGATC
>JBGQKK010000037.1:0-15379 GCA_041499545.1 Gammaproteobacteria bacterium
CCTTGAGCGTTTTCAGGCGCGGAGCGACATCGACTCCGAGTGCATCGGGCTTGAGGACCTCGAGCGTCTTCTTCTTCGCCTTCATGATGTTGGGCAGGGTGACGTAGCGCGGCTCGTTCAGGCGCAGGTCGGTGGTCATGACCGCAGGCAGCTTGACGGAGATGGTCTCCAGTCCGCCGTCCACTTCGCGCGTGACCGCAGCCTTGTCGCCTTCGATCTTCAATTTTGAAGCGAACGTCGCCTGCGGCCAGCCAAGCAGCGCAGCGAGCATCTGCCCGGTCTGGTTGCAGTCGTCGTCGATGGCCTGTTTGCCGAGAATCACCAGCCTGGGATCTTCCTTTTGCGCGATCGCGCGCAGGAGCTTCGCGACCGCGAGCGGCTGCAGCTCGGCGTCGGTCTCGACGAGAACGGCGCGGTCGGCGCCGAGGGCAAGCGCGGTCCGCAGGGTCTCCTGGCAGGCCTGCACGCCGCAGGACACCGCGACGATCTCGGTCGCCGTGCCGGCTTCCTTCAGCCGCACCGCCTCCTCTATCGCGATCTCGTCGAACGGATTCATGGACATCTTGACGTTGGCGGTCTCGACGCCGGAGCCGTCTGCCTTCACTCGCACCTTGACGTTGAAATCGACCACTCGCTTGACCGCTACCAGAATTTTCATTGATGTCGTCTTGGAGAAAACCACACGGATTATAATCGCCCCGTCCCGAATCGTCGCCATGCCGCGTCCCCTCTCGCATATCCGTGTTCTCGATCTGACGCGCGTGCTCGCCGGGCCGTGGGCCTCGCAGAACCTCGCCGACCTCGGCGCGGAGGTCATCAAAATCGAGAGGCCGGGATCGGGCGACGACACGCGCAGCTGGGGCCCGCCGTTCCTCAAGGACCGGGAGGGAAAGGAGACCGGGGAGTCGGCCTATTTCCTCTCGGTGAACCGGGGCAAGAAGTCGGTCACGCTCGACATCGCGAAACCCGGGGGCGCGGAGATCGCGCGCGAGCTGGCCGCGAAATCCGACGTGCTGATCGAGAACTACAAGGTCGGCGGCCTCGCGAAGTACGGGCTCGGCTATGAGGACCTGAAGAAGATCAATCCGCGCATCGTCTATTGCTCGGTCACGGGCTATGGGCAGAGCGGTCCCTGCGCCCACCTCCCGGGCTACGACTTCATCTTCCAGGGCATGGGCGGACTGATGAGCATCACCGGAGAGCGCGACGAGCTTCCCGGCGGCGGTCCGCAGAAGGTCGGCATCGCGGTCACCGACGTCATGGCCGGAATGTACGCGAGCCTCGCGATTACCGGCGCGATCGCGCACCGAGAGCGCACCGGACAGGGCCAATACATAGACATCGCCCTCCTCGACACCATCGTCGCCTTCGGCGCCAACCAGATCTTCAACTACTTTCATTCCGGGACGGTGCCGAGGCGCTGGGGCAACGCGCACCCGAACCTGCTCCCCTACGAAGTCTTCGGCACGGCCGACGGGCAGCTGATCCTCGGCGCGGGCAACGACAGCCAGTGGGCGAGCTTTTGTGCGGCGGCCGAACGACCCGAGCTTGCGCTCGATGCGCGCTTCAAGACCATGCCCGACCGCATCCGCAACCGCGCGGCGCTGATTCCCGTCGTTCAGGACATCATGAAGCGGCGCTCAAGCCGTGACTGGATCGGGAGTTTCGAGGCCGCCAACGTACCCTGTGGCCCGATCAACAATTACAAGGAGGTCTTCGAGGATCCTCAGGTCAGGCATCGCGGCCTGAAGGTCGAGATGCCGCACCCGCTGTCGGGCTCCATGGCCGGCGTCGCGAGCCCGATGCGCTTCTCGGGGACCCCGGTCGAGTACGCTGTGCCCCCACCCCTGCTCGGCCAGCACACGCGCGAAGTCCTCTCCGGCGTGCTCGGCATGAGCGGCGGGGAGCTGGATCGCCTCGCCGCCCGGAAAATCATCTAGAGCGTCTAGAGCGGCTTTTTCAGCCAGTGCCCGAGCTCGCCGATGACGCCCCGGCGGAAGCTCAGGACGCAGATCACGAAGATGGCGCCTTGGGTCACCGTCACCCAGGAGCCGAGCTGGGCGAGGTAGTTTTCCATGGCGATGATGATCAGGGCCCCGACCACCGGCCCAAACACGGTTCCCAGGCCGCCGAGCAGCACCATCAGCACCACCTCTCCCGACATGGTCCAGTGCACGTCGGTGAGCGAGGCCAGCTCGAACACCAGCGCCTTGGTCGCTCCGGCGAGGCCCGCCAGGGTAGCGGACAACACATACGCGAGCAGCTTGTAGCGGTTGACGTCGTAGCCGAGCGACAGGGCGCGCGGCTCGTTCTCGCGGATCGCCTTGAGCACCTGCCCGAAGGGAGAGTGCACCGTGCGATGGATCAGCAGGAAGCCACCTATAAACACCGCCAGGACGAGCGCGTACATCGCCCACGGGTTGCTGAGATCGATCAGGCCGAAGAGTCTTCCGCGCGAAACGGCCTGGATGCCATCTTCGCCCCCGGTAAACGGTGCCTGAAGGTAGAAGAAATACACCATCTGAGCCAGGGCGAGGGTGATCATTGCAAAGTAGATGCCCTGGCGCCTGATCGCCAACAGGCCCGTCACCAGTCCCAGCAGCGCGGCGGACGCGGTCCCGAAGAGGATCGCAAACTCGGGCTGAAACCCCCACACCTTCGCGGCGTGCGCCGACGCGTAGCCAGCCGTGCCGAGGAACATAGCGTGTCCGAAGGACACGAGGCCGCCGTAGCCGATCAGCAGGTTGAACGCGCAGGCGAAGAGCGCGAAGCACATCACCTTCATGAGGAAGATCGGATACGCGACGAGCGGCGCGAGGAGGAAGAACGCCAGCATGGCGAAGAACGCGATGCGCTGGTGCGCGAGACCGTTTGCCCGTCCGGCGGCGATGGAGAGCTCGGGTACTGCGGCCATGGCCTAGGCGAATCTCATCGCTGCGTGCCGAAAAGCCCGGCCGGCTTGATCATGAGCACGATCGCCATGATGATGAAAATCACGGTGTTCGAAGCCTCGGGATAGAACACCTTGGTCAGGCCCTCGATCAGTCCCAAGGCGAAGCCCGTCACGATCGACCCCAGGATCGAGCCCATGCCGCCGATCACCACCACCGCGAACACCACGATGATGAGATCCGCACCCATGAGCGGGTTCACCTGGTAGATCGGCCCCGCCATCACGCCCGCGAAGGCTGCCAGCGCCACGCCGAAGCCGTAGGTGAGCGTGATCATGCGCGGTACGTTCACGCCGAAAGCCTGCACCAGCTCGGGGTTCTCGGTCGCGGCGCGCAGGTAGGAGCCGAGCTTCGTCTTCTCGATCACGAACCAGGTGGCGAGGCAGGTCGCGAGCGAGGCCACGATCACCCAGGCGCGGTAGTTCGGCAGGAACATGAAGCCGAGGTTGCGGCCGCCGGCGAGCTCGCCCGGCATCGCGTAGGGAATTCCCGAGGTGCCGTATTGCTGGCGGAAAACACCCTGGATGATGAGCGCCAGGCCGAAAGTGAGGAGCAGTCCGTACAGGTGATCGAGCTTGTAGAGCCGCGCGAGCATCAGCCGCTCGATGACGACGCCCAGCGCTCCCACCGCGAGCGGCACGATCACGAGCGCCCACCAATAACCGATACCGAGCATCGAAAGCAGAAAATACGCGCAGAACGCCCCCATCATGTATTGCGCGCCGTGGGTAAAATTGATGATGTTGAGCAGGCCGAAGATCACCGCGAGCCCGAGCGAGAGCAGCGCGTAGAACGAGCCGTTGATCAGTCCGATCAGCAGCTGCCCGAACAGGGCCTGCGTCGGAATGCCGAAGATTTCCATCAGGGCGGCGTCATCCTGAGGCCGGCGGCCGAGGGATCTCCGAAACCGGCAGAGATCCCTCGCTGTGCTCGGGATGACATTCGGGCCTCTGCCCGAATGTCACTTGACCAGCGGGCACCCGCCGTCGTTCATCGGCCGGAACGCCTGGTCGGCCGGGATGGTCGCGCGGATCTTGTAGTAGTCGTAGGGCCCCTTCGACTCGGAAGGCTTCTTCACTTCCACGAGATAGGCCGGGTGGATCTTGCGGCCGTCCATGCGCACGCGACCCTTGCCGAACAGCGGATCGTCGGTCGGAAGCTCCTTCATCTTGGCGATGGTCTTGGTGCCGTCGTCGGTCTTGCCGACCTCGACCGCCTTGAGATAGTGGGTGATGGCCGAATACACGCCCGCCTGGACCATGGTCGGATACTTGCCGTTGTTCGCCGCCGCGAAGCGCTTGGCAAAGGCACGAGTACCGTCGTTCAGGTCCCAGTAGTAGGTTTCGGTGAAGATCAGTCCTTGCGCCTTGTCCAGTCCCAGACCGTGCACGTCGCTGATGAATACCAGCATGCCGGCGAGGCTCTGCCCACCCTTGACGATGCCGAACTCGGCCGCCTGCTTGATCGAGTTCGTGGTGTCGCCGCCGGCATTGGCGAGGCCGATGATCTTCGCCTTGGACGCCTGCGCCTGTAGCAGGAACGAGGAGAAGTCCTGGGCATTGAGCGGATGGCGCACCCGGCCGAGCACCTTGCCGCCGTCCTTCAGCACGACGGCTTCGGTATCGCGCTCGAGCGCCAGGCCGAAGGCGTAGTCGGCGGTGATGAAGAACCAGGTATCGCCGCCCGTTTTCACGATCGCATTACCGGTGCCGTTGGCGAGCATCCAGGTGTCGTAGGTCCAGTGGATGGTGTTGGGCGAGCAGGCCTTGCCGCTCAAGTCGGACGTTGCCGCACCCGACACGAGGAACGCCTTTCCCTTTTCGCGGGTGATCTGACTGATCGCGAGCGCGATCGACGAGGTCGGTACGTCGACGATGACGTCGACCTTGTCGACGTCATACCACTGGCGTGCGATGCTCGAACCGACGTCGGGCTTGTTCAGGTGGTCGGCGGAAAGCAACTCCACCTTCATGCCCTTTTTCGCGGCGCCAAAGTCCTCGATCGCCATGCGCGCCGCAATCGCCGACCCGCCCCCTCCGATGTCCGAGTAGAGGCTGGACATGTCGGACAGGACCCCGATCTTCACGACGCCGTCGGAGATTTGCGCCCGCGCTCCCGGAGCCGTCAACGCGGCGGCGAGCGCCAGCGGCGCGGCGATGAACAAGCTGCGTTTGGATTGCATGGTGTCCTCTACTCCTTTGGTTGATCGAATTCAGCGTGACTACACGCCCAGGTACTCGTGTATCTTCGCGAGACTGGACTCTAGCTCGACGTTCCGGATCATGTCCACTATCCGGCCGTTCTCCATCACGTAGTGGCGGTCGGCGACCCGCGAAGCGAAGCGGAAGTTCTGCTCGACCAGCAGGATGGTAAACCCTTCCGCCTTGAGCCGCGAGATGGTCTGGCTGATTTGTTGCACGATCACCGGGGCCAGTCCCTCGGTCGGTTCGTCGAGCAGCAGCAACCGGGCCCCCGTGCGCAGAATGCGCCCGATCGCGAGCATTTGCTGCTCGCCGCCGGAAAGCTTGGTGCCCTGGCTCATGAGCCTTTCCTCCAGGTTCGGGAAAAGCTCGTACACCTGCGCCTCGCTCAGTCCGCCGGCGCGCACCACCGGGGGTAGGAGCAGGTTTTCGTGGACGTTGAGGCTCGCAAAGATGCCGCGCTCCTCCGGGCAAAATGCGAGCCCCAGACGCGCGATCCGGTCGGAAGACAGCGTGATCGCCTCGGTACCGTCGAAGCGCACCGAGCCCGTGCGCCGCGCCACCATTCCCATCACCGACTTGAGAGTCGTGGTCTTGCCCGCCCCGTTGCGGCCAAGGAGAGTCACAACCTCCCCGCGCCGGACCTCGAACTCGACGCCGTGCAGGATGTGCGACTCGCCGTACCAGGCGTGGAGGCCGCTCACCGAGAGCAACGCCGCTTCAGACATGCTCGGACCCCAGATAGGCCTGAATCACTTCGGGATGCCTGGAAACGCTCCCGTAGTCCCCCTCGGCGATGATCTCGCCACGCGAGAGCACCGTGATGCGGTCGGAGAGCTTCGCGACCACGTTCAGGTTGTGCTCGACCATCAGCACAGTGCGGTCGGCGGCAACCCGTTTGATCAGGGCGGCGATGCGCTCCACGTCCTCGTGCGCCATGCCCGCCGTCGGTTCGTCGAGCAGCAGCATCTCCGGCTCGAGCGCCAGAGTGGTCGCGATCTCGAGCGCGCGCTTGCGCCCGTAGGGCAGCTCCACGGCGACCGCGTCCTCGAAATCCGCGAGGCCCACCGAGACGAGGAGCTCGCGCGCCCGGCCGTTAAGCTCGTCCAGCATGCCCTCGCCCCGCCAGAAATCGAAGGAGCCGCCGCGCTTGCGCTGCAAGGCGATGCGCACGTTCTCGAGCACGCTCAGGTGGGGAAACACAGCCGAGATCTGGAACGACCGTATCAATCCCATGCGCGCGATCGCGGCTGGACCCGAGCCTGTGATATCGCGCCCCTTGTAGAAGATCTTCCCCCGGGTCGGCACGAGAAAGTGCGTCAGCAGATTGAAGCACGTGGTCTTGCCCGCCCCGTTGGGCCCGATGAGGGCGTGGATGCTGCCGCGGCTGACCCTCAGGTTGACTTCCTTGACCGCGACAAAACCCCTGAATTCCTTGGTCAGTCCGCGCGTTTCGAGAATGCTCTCGTCGATCATGCGCCGCGTCCCTCCCTGCTGCGGCAGGCCGCTCCTCCCCGAAGGCTGCGATTATCGAATAGGACCGGCGATGGGGCAATCGCCCGCGGACTACTTGCCGCGCCAGCGCGGCTTGCGCTTGGCGAGAAAAGCGTCGATGCCTTCGGCCGCGTCCGCCAGCATCATGTTGCACGCCATGCCCTCGGAGGCGGTCGAGTACGCCTCCTTCAGACCCTTCTCCACCTGATCATAGAAGAATTGCTTGCCCATGGTGACCACCGCGCCGCTGTGGACGAGGATCTTGCGCGCGAGATTGTCGGTTTCCTCTTCGAGCTGGGAGAGCGGCACGACGCGGTTCACCAGGCCCCAGGACAGCGCCGTGCCGGCGTCGATGAGGTCGCCCGTAAGAAGCATCTCCAGCGCGTGCTTGCGCGAGATGTTGCGGGCGACGCCGACGCCTGGCGTGGTGCAGAAGATCCCGCTCTTGATTCCGGGCAGCGCGAACTGGGCCGCGTCGCTCGCCACCGCGAGGTCGCACATCGACACGAGCTGGCAGCCCGCCGCGACCGCCACGCCCTGCACTCGGGCGATCACAGGCTGGGGAAGGCGCACCAGCGATAGCATCACGCGGCTGCACTGATCGAACAGCCCGCGCTGCCATTTCTTGGCGGGGTGCTCGCGCATTTCGCGCAGATCGTGCCCGGCGCAGAAGTGCTTGCCGGCTCCGGCCAGCACCACGACCTTGATCGCGGCGTCGTCGGCGAGGCGGTCGATCTCGGCCTGGAGCGAGCCGAGCATCGCAGTGGACAACGGGTTCATGCGATCGCCCCGGTTGAGCGTCAGCGTGGCGATTCCCTCGTTGTCCGCCCGCAGGACGTGGGGCGCTTCGACTTCGCTATTGCCGGGGGCGTTCATGGCGGATTCCTCACTCGATGGCTCACTCGATAGCTTCGGCGGATTTCGCCTGCTGCCGCAGCACGAACTTCTGGATCTTGCCCGTCGAGGTCTTGGGCAATACGCCGAATACCACCGCGCGCGGCGCCTTGAAGCGCGCCAGGTACGCCCGGCAGTGGTCGATGAGCTCCTTCTCGGTCACCTTGGCGTCCGGCTTCAGCTCAACGAAGGCGCACGGCGTCTCGCCCCACTTGGTGTCGGGCTTGGCGACCACCGCCGCAGCGAGCACCGCTGGGTGCCGGTAGAGCACGTCCTCGACCTCCAGCGAGGAAATGTTCTCGCCGCCCGAGATGATGATGTCCTTGGACCGGTCCTTGATCTTGACGTAGCCGTCGGGCTGCATCACCGCGAGGTCGCCCGAATGGAACCATCCTCCGGCGAAGGCTTCCTGCGTCGCCTTGGCGTTCTTCAGGTAGCCCTTCATGGTGATGTTGCCGCGGAACATGATCTCGCCCATGGTCTCGCCGTCCGCGGGAACGGGCTGCATCGTGTGCGAATCCATCACGGTCAGCCCCTCCTCCATCAGGTAGCGCACCCCCTGGCGGCCGTTCTTCTCCGTGCGCTTGCCGATGTCGAGCTCGTTCCACTCCTCGTGCTTGGCGCATACGGTCGCCGGGCCGTAGACCTCGGTCAGTCCGTAGACGTGCGTGAGCTCCCAGCCCATGCGCTCCATGCCCTCGATCATCGCGGCGGGCGGCGCGGCGGCCGCGACCATGGCGTGCACCTTGTGCGTGATCCCGTCACGCAGCTTCGGGTCGGCATTGATCAGCGTCGAGTGCACTATGGGTGCGCCGCAGTAATGAGTCACCCGGTGCGCGCGAATGGCGTTGAAGATCGACCGGGCATCGACCCTTCGCAGGCACACGTTGGTGCCCGCGTTGGCCGCCATGGTCCAGGGAAAGCACCAGCCGTTGCAATGGAACATGGGCAGGGTCCACAGGTACACGGCGTGGTGCGGCATGCCCCAGGTCACGATGTTGCAGATGGCGTTCAGGTACGCGCCGCGATGGTGATAGACCACCCCCTTGGGATTGCCCGTCGTCCCCGAGGTGTAATTGAGGGAAATCGCGTTCCATTCGTCCTTGGGCGGGGTCCACTCGTAATGCGGGTCTCCGGCGGCGATAAAGCGCTCGTATTCCTCCGCGCCGATGCGCCGGCCGGGACCGCCGTATTCGGGATCGTCCACGTCGATGACGAAGGGCTTCGACTTGAGCGAGGCGAGCGCCGTCTCGACCGTACCGGAAAATTCCCGGTCGGTGATCAGGATCTTCGCTCCGCCGTGCTCGAGCATGAAGGCGATCGCCTCGGGGTCCAGGCGCGTGTTCAGCGTGTTCAGAACGGCCCCCGCCATGGAGACCCCGAAGTGGCATTCGACCATCTCGGGGGTGTTCGCGAGTATCACGGCCACGGTGTCGCCGAGGCCTACGCCCCGCTGGACTAGGGCGGACGCGAGCCGGCGGCAGCGCGCATAGGTCTGGGCCCAGGTGAATCGCCGTGCACCATGAACGACCGCCAGGCGGTCCGGATAAACGTAGGCGGCACGCTCGATGAAGCCAAGCGGGGTCAGGGGCGCGTAGTTCGCCGGACTCTTGTCGAGATCGGTCTCGTAGGGATCGAATTTGCCTGTGCCTGACATCGCCGCCCTGCCTCGGTCACGCTCTGCGCATTCTCGCACACCGGCTCAGGGGACTTCCACGGCCGCCTCGAAGCGGCGCCACACGGGGGGAGCCTTGTTCTCGGTTTCGATTGCATCGAGCAGGCGCGCGTGCTCGGCGAGCTCCGCAGCGCTCGCCGCAACGACGATAAGAGCAGGCCGCTCGCCCTGCGCGGTCCGGACCCCCAGCGCCGCGCGCACCGGCTCGAGCTCGATCGCGAGGCTGTCCTGGCCGCGCGTCATGGCGAGATAGACCTCGGCGAGCAGCGCGGCGTCGAGCAGCGCGCCGTGTAGCGTGCGGTGGGCGTGATCGACCTGGTAGCGCTCGCACAAGGCATCCAGGGAATTCTTCTTGCCCGGATGCAGCTCGCGAGCGAGCTTGAGCGAATCGACGACCGCGGCGCAATGCTCCTCGACCGGCGGCTGCCCGACCCGGGCGAGCTCCAGGTTCAGGAACTCGACGTCGAACGCGGCGTTGTGGATCACCAGTTCTGCGCCCCGTACGTATTCGAGGAATTCGGCCGCGATCTCGCGAAACTTGGGCTTGTCCTCGAGAAATTCCTGTGTGATGCCGTGCACCTTGAGCGCGCCGTCCTCGCTCTTGCGCTCGGGATTGATGTAGCGGTGGAAGTGGTTGCCGGTGACGCGCCGGTTGAGGATTTCGATGCAGCCGAGCTCGATGATGCGGTCACCGAGACCGGCGTTCAAACCGGTGGTTTCGGTGTCCAGGACAACTCTTCGCATCCGCGGTCTGGCCTCTCCGGCCGTAAGCACGGCCGTGCCCGGTGAGAGTAGCGTCCCCGCAGAAATAAATCAAAGGTTTCGCGTATTCCTGCCCTTGCCGCCCCGCCGGTGCTTGGCGACGTGAGCGGCGATCAGCCTGCGAGCGACCCGGCGCACGAGAGAGCCCTTGGCGTCGAGCAGCCAAAGCCGCGCCAGGCCTATCAAGAAGGTGCAGGTTTCAAGCGCAGCTATCGTCGGACTCAGCCCGGCACGCAAGCTTCCGGCGCGACCCGCTCGTCGATACGCCTCCGAGAGCTTGGAGACGAGCTCGGAACAACGCAAGCGCTGCAGAACCAGCTCGCGGTCGAGCTCGCCGACATATTCACATTTGAAGCCCATGATCTGGAGCGTCTGGCGCGCCGCGACATCGCTCTCGAGCGACTCCAGGATGCCGCGCAAGAATCTTGCGACGCCCTCCAGCGGATCGGACCTGTCGGCGTGCAACAGCGCGAGGTCGATCTGGTCGATCATGGGCACCGCAATCTGCTCGCGCATCGCGAAGAACAGCGCCGTCTTGTTGGCGAAATGCCAATAGATCGCCCCGCGGGTGACGCCGGCCGCGGCCGCGATCTCCTCGAGGGTGGTACGGGTCACTCCCTGCCGGGCGAAGACTCTGCGCGCTGCGGCGAGGATCTTCTGCCGGGTGCGCTCGGATTCTTGTTTTGTCCTACGCAAGTCGGAATTACCCCGTCGTTGACATACATTCGTGATTGTATATTAAAATGGTTTGTTCACATAAGTCTTGACCAAGAAACGATCCAGCATGGCTTTCGTTCACGCTCGGGCCGTCCACCGCCGCCGCCCCGGATTGTTGTGCCGATCCGTGCAGATGTTTGGCGCTCTGCTCGTCGCAGTCTGGCTCACGGGGTGCGAACGGGGCGGAGCCAATACCCCGGCCGCGAGTCAAGCCGCGGTGGGCGTACCGGCCAAGGTGCTCGAGGTGGCGCCGCAGCGCGTGCCTGTCGTTCTGGAGGCCGTCGGCCAGGTGCAAGGCTCCAAGGAAGTCGAGGTACGGGCGCGCGTTTCCGGAATCCTGCTCAAGCGCCTCTACAACGAAGGGGACTTCGTGCGCGCGGGCAGCTCTCTCTTCCAGATCGATCCCGTTCCCTACCAGATCGCCCTCGCGCAGGCCAACGCGCAGATAGCGCAGGAGCGCGCACGCCAGGAGCAGACGGGGCGCGAGGCGATCCGGCTCAAGGCTCTCGCCGAAGAAAAGGCGATCAGCCAGAAGGAGTTCGACGATGCGATCTCGGCGCAAAAGATGTCGAACGCGACCCTGCAGGCGGCCGAGGCCAATCTGCGCCAGGCCGAGCTCAATCTGTCCTACACGCTGGTTACCGCGTCGGTTTCCGGAGTTGCCGGGCGCATCGCCCGCTCCGAGGGCAGTCTGGTCACGGCCGGACAGGACAGCAGCCTTTTGACGACGATGAACCAGGTAGACCCGATCTGGATCCGATTCAGCCTTTCAGAATCGGATCTCGCCAAGCTTCCCGGCAAGAAACTCGATCACATCAAGTCCGCGGAGGTGCGTTTGATCCTCCCCGATGGCTCGCCCTACCCGCTCGCCGGCCGGCTCAATTTCGCCGCGACCCAGATCGACCCGAAGCTCGCCACGCAGGAGTTGCGCGCGGAATTCGGCAACCCGCGGGTGCAACTGCTGCCCGGTCAATTCGTGCGGGTCCAGGTCGTGGCAGGCGAGCGCGAGAACGTGTTCCTCGTACCCCAGACCGCAATCATCCAGACCGAGAAGACGTTTCTCGTGTTCACGCTCGACAAGGAGAACAAGGCCGCGTCTCGGCCCGTCCAGGTCGGCGACTGGGTCGGCAGCGACTGGATGATCCTGTCCGGACTCAAGCCCGGCGACCGCGTCATTCTCGACAACCTGCTCAAGCTGCGACCCGGGACCACGGTGAATCCGCAGGCCCCTGCGGAATCCAAGGCCGTAGCGGCTCCGGCCGCCAAGTAACTCGCCATGTCGCGCTTCTTCATCGAGCGGCCGATCTTCGCCTCGGTGATCGCGATCATCATTACCCTCGCCGGCCTGGTGGCCTGGAAAGTATTGCCCATCGCGCAGTACCCCGAGATCGCGCCGCCGACGGTGACGATCACCGCCGCCCTTCCCGGAGCGAGCGCCGAGACGGTTTCGCGCACCGTCGCGGCGCCGATCGAGGAGCAGCTCTCCGGCGTCGAGGGCCTGCTCTACTTCCAGTCCACGTCCTCCTCGAACGGCACGCTGACGATCACCTGCACGTTCGAAGTCGGGACCGACGTCAACAACGCCACGATCCAGGTGAACAACCGCGTGCAGATCGCCCTCCCGCGGCTGCCCGATGACGTCAAGCGCACCGGGGTCGTCGTGCAAAAACGCTCGCTCGACATCCTGCTCTTTATCGCCGTGACCTCGAGCGATCCGCGCTTCGACACGCTGTATCTCTCGAACTTCATGACGATCAATGCGCTCGACGTGTTGAAGCGCATCCCGGGCGTTGCCGACGCTACCATTTTCGGTGCGCGCGACTACTCCATGCGCATCTGGATGCGCCCGGACAAGATGGCGCAGCTCAAGATCACCGCCACCGACGTCGCCAGCGCCATCCGCGCCCAGAACAACCAGTATGCGGCCGGCAAGATCGGTCAGGACCCCGCCCCCGACGACCAGGCCCTGATCTACACCGTGACGGCCCAGGGCCGGCTGGTCCAGCCGGAGGAATTCGGCAACATCGTCCTGCGCTCGAGCGGTCCCGGCGGCGTGCTGCGCCTGAAAGACATCGCGCGAATCGAGCTTGGAGCGATCAACTACGACGCGTACACGACGGTCGACGGCAAGCCCACCATCGGCACCGCCATCTTCCTGCAGTCCGGCGCCAACGCGCTGAACGTCGCGAACGCGGTGCGCAAGACCATGGACGACATCGCCAGGGGATTCCCAGCGGGCGTCAACTACATCATCCCCTTCGACACGACCCGCTTCGTCGAGGCATCGATCAAGGAGGTGATCCACACCCTTTTCATCGCCGCGCTCCTGGTGCTCGCGGTGGTGTTCGTGTTCCTGCAGAGCTGGCGCGCCACCGTCATTCCCTTCATCGCCGTCCCGATCTCCCTCATCGGCGCGTTCGCTGGCCTATACGCATTCGGGTTCTCGATCAATACCCTGACACTGTTCGCGATCGTGCTCGCCACGGGCATCGTGGTGGACGACGCCATCGTCGTGCTGGAAAACGTCGAGCGCCTCATGGCCGAGAAGGGCCTCCCGCCCAAGGAGGCGGCGATCGAGTCCATGCGCGAAGTGACCGGCGCCATCATCGCGATCGAGCTGGTGCTGTGCTCGGTATTCGTCCCGGTGGCTTTCCTCGGCGGCCTCGCCGGGCGCCTCTACCAGCAGTTCGCCGTGACGATCGCCACCGCGGTCATTATCTCCGGCGTGGTCGCGCTGACGCTCACGCCCGCCTTGTGCGCGCTCCTGCTGAAGCCTGCTCATCGGGAATCGCGGATCTTCGGGCCGTTCAATCGGGGCTTCGCAGCATTCGTGGGTCTGTACACGAACGGCGTGCGCTGGGTCGCGCGGCACGCGGTGATCGCGCTCGCCGTCTTTGCCCTCGTCATCGCGGGCACCGCCGCGCTGCTGCGCTACGTCCCCGGCAGCCTCGTTCCCGCTGAGGACCAGGGCTACCTGTTCGGCGCGGTCGTGCTGCCGGACGGGGCGACGCTGGCGCGCACGGGCAAGATCGGCGCGGCGATGCAGAAGGCGCTCACGGAGAACCCGGCCGTCGAGCACGTATTCATGATCAACGGCCTGGACCTGATCGGCGGAGGCAACAAGACCAGCTCGGCGACGCTCTTCATCACCCTGAAGCCCTGGGATCAGCGCAGCGCGTCCGCCGACGACATCGTCAAGTTCGTCGGGGCCCGCGGCGCGACGATAAAGGAAGGGCTCGTCTTTGCCTTCAGCCCGGTACCGATCCGCGGCCTCGGCACCGCCGGCGGCATGGAGATGTTCCTGCAAAATCGCGCCGATGCCGACCCCAAGCACCTCGCCGACGTCGTGCAGCAGTTCCTTGGCGAGCTGAGGAAGCGGCCCGACCTGACGGCCACCAATACGTTCTTCCGCGCCAGCGTGCCCCAGCTCTTCGTTGAAGTGGATCGCGAGAAGGCGCTGTCGCTCGGGGTTCCGGTGGGCGATATCTTCGACGCCTTGCAAAGCACGATGGGTGCCCTCTACGTCAACGACTTCAACAAGTTCGGCCGCACCTTCCGCGTCCAGATACAGGCCGAGCCGCAGTTCCGGGTGCGTCCGGAAGACCTCGGCAACGTCTACGTGCGCTCCGGCACCACCGGAGAGATGCTGCCGCTGAAGACGCTGCTCCAGATCCGGCCGGTCGTCGGACCCGACCAGATCGACCGCTTCAACGGTTTCGTCGCCGCCAAGGTGCTGGCAGCGACCATTCCCGGCGTCAGTTCCGGACAGGGCATCGCGGCAGTCGAGCAGGTCGCGCGCGACGCCCTGCCGAGCGGCTACTTCCAGGAATGGACGGGCCAGGCCTTCCAGGAGAAACGTGCCGGCAAGGCCGCGATCATCGCCTTCTCCTTCGCGTTGGTGATGGTATTTCTGATTCTGTCGGCCAACTACGAGCGCTGGTCGCTCCCCGCGGCGGTGCTCCTCTCGGTGCCCTTCGCGCTGCTCGGCGCGCTGCTCGCGGTGGTGGTACGCGGTATGAGCAACGACGTCTATTTCCAGATCGGCCTGGTGACGCTGATCGGGCTCGCCGCGAAGAACGCTATTCTCATCGTCGAATTCGCCGCGCAGAACGCCGCGAAGGGCATGTCCCCGTACGACGCCGCGGTTGCCGCCGCGCGCCAGCGCTTCCGGCCCATCGTGATGACCTCGCTCGCCTTCGTGCTCGGCGTGCTGCCTCTGGCGATCGCCTCGGGCGCGGGCGCGGCCGCGCGCCGCTCGATGGGCACCGGGGTCGAAGGCGGCATGCTTGCCGCGACTTTCGTCGCGACGCTGTTCGTCCCCCTCTTCTTCATCCTCCTGACCGGCCGCAAGGCGCGCAAGGCTGGGAGGCCGGCGCGGGAGGCCGGCGCATGAGCGCACGCGAGCTCGCACTCGCAGGCGGCTTCCTGCTCGCGGGCTGCGCGCTCGGGCCTGACTACGAGCGGCCAGCGATGGAGCTGCCGGCGGCCTACCCCGAGCAGGACGTCGGCGCGGCCGCGCTGCGGTCCGACTGGTGGACGCTCTACAACGATCCGAAGCTCGACGAGCTCGTCGCCGCGACGCTCGAGCGCAACGCCGATATCCGTCTCGCGGTGGCCCGCATCGAGGAGGCCGACGCCAACCTGCGTGCGGCCAGGGCGGCCTTCCTGCCGGAGATCGACCTCAC
>JBGQKK010000038.1:0-15351 GCA_041499545.1 Gammaproteobacteria bacterium
GTGCTGCTGTCGCAGCTCGCGACCAGCGGCCGCCGACCGCGCAGGCCGCGCCGAACTCGGCGGCGAGCTGCTGCGACGGAGCGGGAAGACCCTCCTTGGCGGAGCAGAACAGGCATACCGAGCGGCTCATCGCTTCGAGAATATCGCAGCAGGCGCTATAATGTGCGTTTTCTTTTCCACGCTCGCCGTAGGCAGATGAGCGGAAAATCCCACGAATCTCCCATAAAGACCCCGAAGCAGCTCGTCACCGTGCTGGTGCTTGCGTTTGTCGTCCCGATCGTTGTCATCGTGCTGCTGTCGCAGCTCGCGACCAGCGGCCGGATCTTCGACGAGAACGCGATGTCGCCCGAGGAGGTCGCGAAGCGCATCAGGCCGGTCGCCGACGCCGCCGCAAGCGCGGCCGGAACCAGCGCAAAGTCGGCAAGGACCGGAGAGCAGATCTACCAGTCGGTGTGCACGGCCTGCCACGCCACCGGGATCGCCAAGGCGCCGAAATTCGGCGACCGGCGCGATTGGGCGGCGCGCATACGCGAAGGCCAGAAAGCCTTGGTGCAGGTGGCGCTGAAAGGCGAAGGCGCGATGCCGCCCCGCGGCGGCGCGGCCGACCTCAGCGACCTCGAGGTCGAGCGCGCGGTCGTGTATATGGCCAACGCCGGCGGAGCCAAGTTCAAGGAGCCCGCGCTCGTCCAGTCCCCTGCGGCGAAGGCGCCCGACGCAAAGGCCGCCGTCGCGGACGGCAAGGCCGTGTACGAATCGACCTGCATCGCCTGCCACGGCGCGGGCGTGGCGAACGCGCCGAAATTCGGCGACAAGAAGGCCTGGGCGGAACATGTCATGCACGGCGCCGAGCACCTCTACGAGAACGCGCTCAAGGGCGTGCGCGCGATGCCGCCCAAGGGGGGCAACCTCACGCTCTCCGACGCCGAAGTCAAGGCGGCGGTCGATTACATGGTCAAGGCAGTGAAGTGAAATAAGCCGTGATCGATCATCTCGATCACATCGTGCTGACGACGGCGCGCACCGAGCAGTGCATCGACTTCTACACGCGGGTGCTCGGTATGAAACTAGAGCGCTTCGGCGAGGGCCGAATGGCGCTCAAGTTCGGCGGCCAGAAGATCAACCTCCACGAGAAAGGCCGGGAATTCGAGCCCAAGGCGACGCTGGCGGCGCCCGGCACTCTGGACATCTGCTTCATCGCCGCCGTGCCGCTCGAAAAGGTGATCGCCCGGCTCGCGTCGTGCAAAATAAGCATAATCGAGGGGCCGGTGATGAAGACCGGCGCGCGGGGGCCGATCCGCTCGGTGTACGTGCGCGATCCGGACGGCAACCTCGTGGAGATTTCGGAGCAGGCCGGTTGAGCCTGCGTTGCAACGGGAGAAGCGGCAACACCAAAGGAGGGACGCCATGAGACTCATGCCATTCGCAGCCGCAGCAGCGGCGCTCGCGCTCGCGCATTTCGCAACTGAGAGCGCACAGGCGCAGCAGCCCATCATCGTCAAGTTCAGTCACGTCGTGACCGACGACACGCCCAAGGGCAAGGGCGCGCTGAAGTTCAAGGAATTGGCGGAGGCCAAGACCAAGGGGCGCGTCAAGGTCGAGATCTATCCCAACAGCCAGCTCTACAAGGACCGCGAGGAGCTCGAGGCGCTGCAGCTGGGCGCGGTGCAGATGCTCGCGCCCTCGGTATCCAAGTTCGGGCCGCTGGGCGTGCGCAAGTTCGAGGTGTTCGACCTGCCCTACATGTTCGCCGACGAGAAATCGCTCGAGCGCGTGGTCGAGGGCCCGGTGGGGACGGGACTGTTCAAGCTGCTCGAGCCCAAGGGGATCAGCGGCCTCGCCTACTGGTTCAACGGCTTCAAGGAATTCACCGCCAACAAGCCGCTCAGGAAGCTCGACGACTTCAAGGGCCTGAAGATCCGCATCCAGTCCTCCAAGGTCATCGAAGGCGAGATCAAGGCGCTCGGCGCGATCCCGCAGGTGATGGCGTTCTCCGAGGTCTACACGGCGCTGCAGCAGGGGGTAGTGGACGGCGAGGAGAACACGCCCTCCAACAAGTACACGCAGAAGATGCACGAGGTGCAGAAGCACATGACGATGTCCGACCACGGCGTGGTCATGTACGCGGTGGTCGTGAACAAGAAGTTCTGGGACGGCCTGCCGCCGGACATCCGCAAGAACCTCGACGAAGCGATGGCGGAATCGACGAAATACGTCTGGGAGATCGCCAAGAAGGAGAACGACGACGCGCTCGCCAAGATCAAGGCCGCGAAGACGACCGAGGTCTACGTGCTGCCGCCGGCCGAGAAGGCCGTTTGGCGCAAGGCGATGCTTCCCCTCTACCAGGAGTACGAAGGCGTGGTCGGCAAGGACACGCTGCAGGCGATCGAGAAGACCGTCGCGCAATCCGCGAAGAAATAGCCCGAGGCAAGCGGGCTGAAAGCGGCGGCCGGGCCTAGCTGGCCGCCGCTCTGGCGCTCATGCGCACCTTCAACCGCGTCCTCGACCACCTCGAGGAGTGGCTCGTCGCGAGCTTCATGGCGCTCGCGACGGTCGTCATCTTCATATCGGTGCTGCACCGCTACACCGCCGACGTTCCCTGGATCTGGGAACACACGCAGCACCTCTCCCTCACCTGGGCGCAGGAGCTGTGCATCTATCTCTTCATCTGGATGGCGAAGTTCGGCGCCGCCTACGGCGTGCGCACCGGGATCCACGTCGGCGTCGACGTGCTGGTGCGGCTGCTCGCGCCGCCGAAGCGGCGCTTCTGGATCACCTTCGACCTGCTCGCCGGGGCGTTCTTCACCGGGGTGATCGCGGTCCTCGGCGGCATGTTCGTGTGGCGCATGATGGGCACGGGGCAGGTCTCGCCCGACCTCGAGCTGCCGATGTGGATCGTCTATCTCGCCGTGCCGCTCGGCTCCTCGCTCATGTGCTATCGCTTTCTGCAGGTCGCCTGGCGCTATCGCCGCACCGGCGAGCTGCCCTCGCACAACCAGGCGCGTGTCGAAGGCATGGAAGTGCAGGCGCGCACGTGAACGGCTGGATCATCTTCATTCTGCTGATCGTCCTGATGCTGACCGGGATGCCGATCTCGATCGCGCTCGGGCTCACCGTGCTCACCTTCCTCTTTCTGATGACCGAGCTGCCGGCGGAGCTGGTGTCGCAGCGCCTTTTCACGGGCCTGGATCAGTTCGCCATCATGGCGATCCCCTTCTTCATCCTTGCCGGAACCTTCCTCACACACGGGGGCGTCGCGCGGCGCATGATCCGCTTCGCCACCGCGCTCGTTGGGCATTTCTACGGGGGCCTCGCGATGGCGGGCGTGCTCGCCTGCGCCCTGTTCGCCGCGGTATCCGGCTCCAGCCCCGCGACGGTGGTCGCGATCGGCACCATCCTCATCCCCGCGATGGAGAAGCAGGGGTATCCGCGCAAGTTCGGCGTCGGCTCGATCGGCACCGCGGGGGCGCTCGGCATCCTGATTCCGCCCTCGATCGTGATGGTGATCTATTCGGTGTCGACGAACACGAGCGTCGGCAAACTCTTCATCGCCGGCATCGTGCCGGGCATCCTGCTCGCGGCGCTCCTGATGGGCATCACCTGGGTGGTCGCGAAACGCAACGACTACCCGCGCATGCCGCGCGCCAGCCTGAAGGAAATCTGGGATTCGTTCTGGAACGCGATCTGGGGACTGCTGCTGATCGTGGTGGTGATCGGCGGCATCTACGGCGGGGTGTTCACGCCCACCGAGGCCGCCGCCGTGAGCGCTGTCTATGCCTTCGTCGTCGCGGTGTTCGTCTACCGCGACCTTAAGCTCTCCGACGTGCCGAAAGTGCTGCTCGATTCCGCCAACACCAGCGCGATGTTGCTCTACATCATCACCAACGCGATCCTGTTCTCTTTCCTCCTCACCTCCGAGAACATCCCGCAGGCGATGGCCCAGTGGATCGTCGACAAGCACCTCTCGGTCTGGGTGTTCCTGCTGGGCGTCAACATTCTCCTGCTGATCGCAGGCAACTTCATGGAGCCGTCCTCGATCGTGCTGCTGCTCGCGCCCATCCTTTTTCCGGTGGCGATGAAGCTCGGCGTGGATCCGATCCACTTCGGCATCGTCATGACCATCAACATGGAAGTCGGCCTGATCCACCCGCCGGTAGGACTCAACCTCTATGTCGCGAGCAACATCGCCAAGATGGGGCTTACCGAGACCACGGTTGCGTTCGCGCCCTGGATCGTCGTCATGGTGCTCTACCTCCTGCTCGTCACCTACGTGCCGCAGATCGCGACCTGGCTGCCCAATCTCGTCTACGCGCGACCGGGTTAAAATGAAGCGATGAAGCTCGCCTTCATCGCCGATCCGCTCGACTCGTTCAAGATCACCAAGGACTCGACCTACGCCATGATGGTCGAGGCCGCGAAGCGCGGCCACGAGCTGCATTTCGCGCTCCAGGAGGGGCTGATGTGGAAAGGCGGGCGCGTCCTCGCCGAATGCTCGCGCCTGACGCTGACTGAGGCGAAAGACCCCTGGTACCGGGTGCAGGCACCGGACAAGAAGCCCCTCGCGGAATTCGACGCGGTGCTGATGCGCAAGGATCCGCCCTTCGACGCGGAGTACTTGGTGAGCACCTGGCTCCTCGAGCTCGCGCAGAAAGGGGGCGCCAGGGTGTTCAACCACCCGAGCGCACTGCGCGACCACAGCGAGAAACTCGCCATCGCCGAGTTCCCGCAGTTCGCCGCGCCCTCTCTGGTGACGCGTCTCGAAGTTGAGCTCCAGGAATTCATCGACGCGAACGGCGACGTCGTTCTGAAGCCCCTGGACGCGATGGGCGGCCACTCGGTGTTTCGCGTCACCGATCGCGACCCGAACCGCAACGTGATCATCGAGACCCTCACCGATTACGGCGCTAGGTCGATCATGGCCCAGCGCTACATCCCCGAGATCCGCGACGGCGACAAGCGCATCCTCCTGATCGCGGGCAAGCCGGTGCCGCACTGCCTCGCGCGCATCCCCAAGCCCGGCGAGACGCGCGGCAATCTCGCCGCCGGCGGCACCGGGGTCGCGCGGCCGCTCACCGCTCGCGACCGCGAGATCGCCGAGGCGATCGGGCCGCGGCTCGCCGAGCGCGGCCTGCTCCTCGTGGGCCTGGACGTGATCGGCGACTGGCTCACCGAGATCAACGTCACCAGTCCCACATGCTTCCGCGAGATCACCGACCAGACCGGATTCAACGTCGCGGGCATGTTCCTCGACGCGCTCGAAGCGGCGTGCCGGTCATGATCGGCATTCTGATCGTCTCTCACGGCACGTTCGGCGAGGCGCTGATGCACAGCGCGAGCCATGTGCTCGGCAGGCGCCCGGAGCAGATGCGCCAGGTGGGGGTCGCGCTGCATGACGATCCCGACGCGGTTCTGTCACGGGTGCGCGAGCTGCTCCACCAGCTCGACACCGGGGACGGCGTGCTGGTGCTCACCGACATGCTGGGCGCGACGCCCTCCAATATCGCCACTCGGCTGCTCGAGCCGGGCAAGGTCGAAGGCATCGCCGGCGCGAACCTTCCCATGCTGATCCGGGCGCTCACCTATCGCGAGGAGCCGCTCGCCGCGGTCCTCGAGAAAGCGATGAGCGGCGGGCACGGGGGCGTGGTCCACCTGATGTCCGACATCTGCAATGCCGCAAACGGAAGCTGAAATCGTCAACAAGCTGGGCCTGCACGCGCGCGCGGCGGCGAAGCTCACCGAGGTCGCCTGCGCCTTCGTCGCCGAGGTGTGGCTGTCGCGCAGCGGCCGCCGGGTGAACGCGAAGAGCATCATGGGGGTGATGATGCTCGCCGCGGGCAAGGGCAGCCGGGTTCTCATCGAGGCCGACGGCGAAGACGCCGAAGCCGCGCTCGCGGCCCTGATGAAGCTGATCGGCGAGCGCTTCGGGGAAGAGGAGTAGCGGCCGGTGAAACCGGGCGAGAACACCGGGGCGGTCGGCGCAAGCTTCACCCTGCAGGGCGCAGGGGTCTCCGGGGGGATCGCGGTCGGCCACGCGCACCTCGTCTCCACCGCTCGCCTGGAGGTCGCGCACTACGAGATCGGCGCGCAGGAAATCGACGCCGAGATCGCGCGCTTCGACCGCGCCATCGCGCAGGTGAAGGGCGAGCTCGCGGCGGTCCAGGCGAGCGTGCCCGCGGGCGCCCCGCTGGAGATGAAGGCGATACTCAGCCTCCACGCCATGCTGCTCGACGACTCCAACCTCTCCGCGGTCCCGCGCGATCTGATCCGCACCCGCCGCTGCAACGCCGAGTGGGCGCTGACGCAGCAGCTCGACTATCTCGTGTCCCAGTTCGAGGAGATGGAGGACCCGTACCTGCGCGAGCGCAAGCAGGACATCGTTCAGGTGGTCGAGCGCGTGCTCGCGGCGATGCTCGGCACCGGGCACGCGCCGCCCGAGCCCTCGTTCGAGGAAGACCTGATCGTCGTGGCGCACGATCTGTCGCCCGCCGACATGATCCTGTTCAAGCAGCACCGCTACGCGGGCTTCGTCACCGACCTCGGGGGGGTCACCTCCCACACCGCGATCCTCGCGCGCAGCCTCGCCCTCCCCGCGATCGTCGGGTTGCACCACGCGCGTGGATTGATCCGCGAGGGCGAGGCCCTGATCGTCGACGGCCGCGAAGGCGTTCTGATCGTCAATCCCGGCGAAGGGGTGCTCGCGGAATACCGGGAGCGCAGCCGGAAAATCGAGACCGAGCGGCAGAAGCTGAAGCACCTTCGTACCGCGCGCTCGGCCACCCTGGATGGCGTGGCCGTGGAGCTCCAGGCCAACATCGAGCTGCCGGAAGACGTCAAGGAGGCCGCCGCGGCGGGAGCGATGGGGATCGGCCTGTTCCGCAGCGAATTCCTGTTCCTCAACCGCGACGATCTGCCGTCGGAGGACGAGCAGTTCGAGGCCTACCGCAAGGTCGCCGACGCGATGCACGGCCGGCCCGTGACGATCCGGACGCTCGACCTGGGGGCCGACAAGAGCATCAACGGCGCCGATCGCGCCGGCCCGAACCCGGCCTTGGGCCTGCGCGCCATCCGATTCTGTCTCGCCGAGCCGCAGATGTTCCTGACCCAGCTGCGCGCGATCCTGCGCGCCTCGCGTCACGGGAAGGTACGTCTCCTCATCCCGATGCTCGCCCACGCCCACGAGATCGAGCAGACGCTCGCCGCCGTGCGGCAGGCGCGGGAGATGCTCGACGACCAGAAGATTCCCTACGACCATCGCATCCAGATCGGCGGCATGGTCGAGGTGCCTGCCGCGGCGCTGTCCCTGCCGTATTTCCTGAAGAAGCTCGATTTCCTGTCGATCGGCACCAACGACCTGATCCAGTACACGCTCGCGATCGATCGCACCGACGACACCGTGGCGCACCTGTACGATCCGCTGCACCCCGCGGTGCTGCAGTTGATCGCGCACACCATCCGCGGCGCCAAGCGCGCCAAGACCCCGGTCGCGGTGTGCGGCGAGATGGCGGGCGACCCGGCGATGACGCGGCTCCTGCTCGGCTTCGGCCTGCGCGAGTTCTCGATGCACCCCGCCCAGCTCCTCGCGATCAAAAACGAGGTGCTGCGCACCCGTATCAAGGACGTGGAGAGGGCCGCCGCGCGCATCACCCGCGAGCACGATCCCGACAAGGCTCGCGCCCTGCTCGAGAAGCTGAACGCGTGAGCGGCCCGCGGCGGCGATTGACGCCGCCGCGTCGCTCATGTAAGTTTCCCCTTCGCGCCGATTTGATCATCAGCTTGCAGGCGCCGACGCGGAAAGCCGCGGCGAAAAACAAATATTGCTAAAGCGAGGGCGACCCGTTTAGCAGGCAGGCTGCTAGCGGGTTTTTCATTTTATGGCGCCGGAAGGCAACGCAAGACCGCGTTCGGTCGGAGCAGTCAAGCCGCAGACGCTGCATTTTTCCGAACCGCTCAAGTTCAAGAGCGGCATGGTGCTCGACGCCTACGACCTCGTCTACGAAACCTACGGCAAGCTGAACGCGGCGAAATCGAACGCCGTGCTCGTCTGCCACGCGCTCAACGCCGCGCACCACGTGGCGGGGTACTACGCCGATGCGCCCGACAACGTCGGCTGGTGGGACAACATGATCGGGCCGGGCAAGCCCGTGGACACCGAGAAATTCTTCGTGGTCGGCGTGAACAACGTCGGCGGCTGCTTCGGCTCGACCGGCCCGAAGAGCGTCAACCCCGCGACCGGCAAGCCCTACGGCTCCTCCTTCCCCGTGGTGACGGTCGAGGACTGGGTGAACGCGCAGGCGCGGCTTGCCGACCGTCTGGGCATCGGTTCCTTCGCCGCGGTGATGGGCGGGAGCCTGGGTGCGATGCAGGCGCTGCAATGGACGATCGGCTATCCGGACCGCATCCGCAACTCGGTCGTGGTCGCGGCGGCGCCCAAGTTATCGGCGCAGAACATCGCCTTCAACGAGGTGGCGCGCCAGGCGATCACCACCGACCCGGATTTCCACGGCGGCGACTACTACGGGCACGGCGTGGTGCCGCGCCGCGGCCTGCGCCTAGCGCGCATGATCGGGCACATCACCTATCTGTCCGACGACGCCATGATGGAGAAATTCGGGCGTGCGCTGCGCTCGGATTCCATCGGCTTCCATTTCGACGTCGATTTCGAGATCGAGTCCTACCTGCGGCACCAGGGCGACAAGTTCTCCGAGTACTTCGACGCCAACACCTATCTGCTCATCACCCGCGCGCTCGATTACTTCGACCCCGCGGCCGAGCACGGCGACGACCTCTCCAAGGCCCTCGCTGCCGCCCGAGCGCGGTTTCTGGTGGTGTCCTTCACCTCGGACTGGCGCTTCGCCCCGCCGCGCTCGCGCGAGATCGTCAAGGCGCTGCTCGACAACCGCTGCGACGTTTCCTACGCGGAGATCGACGCGCCGCACGGGCACGACGCGTTCCTGCTCGACGACCCGCGCTACCACGCGCTGGTGCGGGCCTACTTCGACGGCATGTTCGAGCGGCTATGACCGGCCACGAGCAGGACGCGCTCTCCGGCCGCTCTGACTTCCAGGCGATCGCCGCCTGGGTCCGGCCCGATTCCGCGGTGCTCGACCTCGGCTGCGGCGACGGCGTGCTGCTCAAGTACCTGCGGCAGACACGCAGCGC
The DNA here is from genome assembly GCA_041499545.1 of Gammaproteobacteria bacterium. Taxonomy (GTDB): domain Bacteria; phylum Pseudomonadota; class Gammaproteobacteria; order Burkholderiales; family SG8-39; genus VBDM01. The sequence goes on from JBGQKK010000038.1 coordinate 9,157, forward strand.
GCGCGGCTACGGCATCGACATCGACGACGCCAACGTGCTCGCCTGCGTGAAGAACGGCGTCAACGTCATCCAGAGCGACCTCGAGCGCGGGCTCGCGGGATTCGACGCCGGGTCTTTCGACTGCGTGATCCTGTCGCAGACGCTGCAGGCGGTGCGCCATACCGAGGAGATCGTCCTCGACATGCTGCGCGTCGGGCGCGAGGCGATCGTCTCCTTCCCCAACTTCGGGCGCTGGGACCTGCGGCTGCAGATCGCGCTCGGGGGGCGGATGCCCATGTCGCCGGAGCTGCCCTATCAGTGGTACAACACGCCCAACGTGCACCTTTTCACCATCGCCGATTTCGAGTCGTTCTGCGCCGGGCACGGCATCCGCGTGCTCGAGCGCATCGTCCTGCACCACGGCCGGCCCGTGACCACGCTCGTCAATTTCTTCGGCAGCCTCGCGGTATACCGAATCCAGAAGGCGGCTTAGCGGTGGTGCGCTACGACGCGATCGTCATCGGCGGCGGCCACAACGGCCTGGTGTGCGCCTGCTACCTCGCCGGCGCCGGCTTGAAGGTGCGGGTGCTCGAGCGCCGGACGGTGGTCGGCGGCGCCGCGGTGACCGAGGAATTCGCTCCCGGCTTTCGCAATTCCACGGCCGCGTATACGGTGAGCCTGCTCAATCCCAAGGTGATCCGCGAGCTGAGGCTCGCCGAGCACGGGCTCGCGATCGTCGAGCGCCCGTTCGCCAATTTCCTGCCGCTCCCCGACGGCCGGTCTTTCAGGCTCGGGCCGACAAGCGCCGACACGCAGAGAGAGCTCGCGAAGTTCTCGCAGCGCGACGCCGAGCGTCTGCCCGAATACTACAAAACGATCGAAGCGGCGGCCAACACTCTGCGCGGCCTCGTGCTCGAGACGCCGCCCAACCTCGGCTGGAGCTGGCACAGCGGATTGCGCGTACTCGGTCTGGGGAGCCGGCTCATGTGCCTTTCGCGCCCCGCTCAGCGCGACCTCTGGGAGATCGTCACGAAAAGCGCGGGCGAGCTGCTCGACTGGTGGTTCGAGAGCGATCCCATTAAGGCGGCGTTCGGCTTCGACGCCCAGGTCGGGCATTTCGCCAGCCCCTACTCGCCCGGCTCGGCCTACGTGCTCCTGCACCACGCCTTCGGCGAGGTGAACGGCAAGCGCGGCACCTGGGGACACGCTCTGGGCGGCATGGGCGCGGTGAGCGAAGCCATCGCCAAGGAAGCGCGGGCCCGCGGCGTCGAGATCACCACCGGCGCCGAGGTGATCGCCGTGCGCGTCAAAGGCGGGCGTGCTTCGAGCGTCGCACTCAAAGATGGAACCGAGATCGAATCGGACGCGGTCGCCGCGGGTGTGAACCCGAAGCTGCTCTACCTGAAGATGATCGAACCGGGCGTGCTCGACGCCGAATTCCGCTCGCGGATCGAGCGCTGGCGCTGCGCCTCGGGCTCGTTCCGCATGAACGTGGCGCTCTCCGAGCTGCCCGATTTCACCTGCGCACCCGGGAAGCAGGCCCAGCCGCACCACAGCTCGGGAATCATCATCGCGCCTTCGCTCGGCTACATGGAGCGCGCGTACTTCGACGCGCGCACGCACGGCTACGCGCGCGAGCCCATCGTCGAGATGCTGATCCCGAGCACCGTCGACACGACGCTCGCGCCACCGGGAAAGCATGTCGCCAGCCTCTTCTGCCAGCACTTCGATCCGGTTCTCCCGAACGGACGGAACTGGGACGACGCGAAAGAAGCAGCCGCCGATACGGTGGTCGAAACCGTTAACCGCTATGCGCCGAACTTCAAGGCGAGCATTCTCGCTAGAAAAATCCTCTCGCCGCTCGATCTCGAGCGCGAGTTCGGCATGATCGGCGGCGACATCTTCCACGGCGCGCTGACCCTCGACCAACTGTTCTCGGCGCGGCCGGTGCTCGGCTACGCCGACTACCGTTCGCCCGTACGCGGTCTCTACCTGTGCGGCTCAGGCGCGCACCCCGGCGGCGGGGTCACCGGTGCGCCGGGTCACAACGCGGCGCGAGAGATCCTCAGGGACGTCCGGCGCGGTTAGATGGCCCTGCGATTGCCAGACCGCCGGGCGTAAACCTTCGACTTCCCGTGTTCATTCCATCAGCTAGGCATTGAACAAGAATGCTGTACGGCCATATAGCACCCTAGTGCCTTGCTTACATGGATGGTTTGCCGATTAAGCCGCCAAGAGGCGGAATACAATCCGCCTTTTAGAGTGTCTAATTTTCGTTAGGCCGCATGAAGGGAGGCGAATGAGCATTCGACGATGGTCGCTGCCCCCGACGATGTCCGCTCCGTTCTGGCTACTGGCTGCCGGAGCGCTCGTTGTCTGTTCGCCCTCGCACGCGCGGGACGACAAACTCGATTCCTCGCTGCGCGAAGCGGTGCACAGCGTGCCCGTTGTCGCGGCGGGGGCGAGCATCGTTGTCACCAGCTTCCGGCCGCGCGGCGCGGGACCGTTTCCGTGGATTATCCTGAGCCATGGCACCGCGGCCACGGCGGAGGCGAACCGCGCCATCAGCCGCTACCGCAACCTCCCCTTGACGCGCGAGTGGGTGCGTCGCGGTTACGCGGTGTTCGTTCCCGTGCGGCGAGGCTATGGCGCGAGCGGCGGGAAAAGTTTCGGCGACTCTTACGGCAAGTGCAGCGGCGGTCCGGATTTCCGTCGCGCCGGTGAAGGCACGGCGCTGGATCTTCTCGCCACCGTCGAATGGGCGAAGGCGCAGCCCGACCTGGATGCGACGCGCTGGCTGCTCGCCGGCCAGAGCGCCGGCGGATTCGCCTCGATCTACACCGCCTCGAAGGGCCCTGCTGGACTGGTCGCGGTGCTGGCATTCGCGCCCGGTCGCGGCGGGCGCCCGGACACGCACCCGGGAGAAACCTGCGCGTCGGATCGCATGGCAGAGCTGTTCGCCTCGATCGCACCGCAGATCGCCGTGCCGGTACTGTGGTTCTATGCCGAGAACGACGAGTTCATCGGCCCGCGGGTGCAGAAGCTATGGTTCGAGAGCTTCCGCTCCACTGGCGGCCGCGGCGAACTGGTCGTGGTGCCGCCGTTTCCCGAGCGCCGCGGCCATGGCGTGTTCACCACGCCCGCGGGCGTACCGATGTGGACCGCCGCGGTGGCCGCGTTCTTCAAAACGCAGGGACTCACCCTACCATTCTAGGATCAATCGACGATGACGTATGAACTCGCTCGGATAACTAAGGCGGTGAGCCAAAAGTGGCCCAACCGCCGGTTCGTGGGCGCTCCGCGAGCGGAGCGCTCGCACGCGCGCCTCACCCGGACACGTTAGGCCACCTGAACCAGGATAGGTGAAAGGAGTCTGCGATGGATCGGAAACACCGCCTGACAACTCTGGTTTTCGCACTCAGCATTGGAGCCCTTGCCTGGGCCGCGCCTGATGAGGAGAAGCTTGGGAAGAGCTTGGGCTACCCGATCGCAAAAATCGGAAACAACAAAGACTGGTATTACGACGAATCGGTGCGGGTCGGATCGTTCACGCACCAAGCCGAAATTCCCGGCCTCTACCAGGGCAAGGCGAACGTGCTCCAGCGTTCGGACAAGCCCATGCCACTTGCTACGGCGGGGCGCGAGCCCGACTATCGGTGGACCATCGATAAAGAGCGAGACTTGAACGTGGAGGACTTTCTGGCGCGCCAGCGCATCATGGGTTTGATCGTTGTCAAGGACAGCGTGTTGCAGGTCGAGCGGTACCAATACGACCGCAAGTCCACGGATCGCTTCACGTCACAGTCGATGGCCAAGTCGATTACGGCGCTGGCGATCGGCTATGCGCTCGACGAGGGCAAGATCGCGTCGCTGGACGATCGCGCGGACCGGTACGCCCCGAAACTGCGCGGGACGATCTTCGGCGAAACCACCATTCGCAACCTGCTGCGGATGGCATCCGGCGCCCGATACAAACAAAGCTACGATCGGACTGGCGACACGGTGCCCTTCTACACGGCAATCTGGCGCGATGGCATCGAAGCCGCGGCCCGCTTCGTCACTGCGCGTGAGACGGAGCAGGGGGCGCGCTTCTATTATGCGAGTCCCCATACCAGCATGCTCGCGGCGGTGGTGCGCGGCGCGACCGGTATGAGCCTCAGCGATTATCTGGCGCCCCGCCTTTGGCAAGGCATTGGTGCCGAGGAAACCGCGTTGTGGCGCGCAGACAAGACCGGACTCGAATTGGCTTTCGGCAACTTCAACGCCACGCTCCGGGACTATGCGCGGCTGGGTGTGGTGCTCGCCAACGATGGCGTACGCCCGGACGATCCAACCGCGAAGCAAGTCATTCCGCGCGAGTTCTTGCTTGACGCTACCGACTGGAAACGGGCGCCCGAGCAGTTTCGCCCAGGAAAGGCCTCCCCCTATCTGGGCTATGGCTATCAATTCTGGACATATCCAGGCCAAAAGAGACGATTTGTAATGCTCGGCGTGTATGGCCAGTCCATTTTCGTGGATCCGGAGCAACGGCTGGTCATCGTCCAGACGGGCGCCAATGCCACAGCCGAGGCGGGCGGCACGTCGCTCGGCCGTGAGAGGGAAGCATTCTGGCGCGGCGTGATGCGCTACTACGACAAGAAGTAGTCAATTCGTGTGCCACAAGTCATTGGACGCCGGTGCACTTGGATATTCATGTTGATGACCTCAAAGCGGCTCTCGCGAAAGCCCTCGACGCTGGTGCAATACGGGAGCAAGTCTTCGAGAACCCTGAGCACGGCTCCGTTGCGTTCTGCAGCGATCCATTCGGTCATGGCTTTTGCCTCATCGAACGGAAGCGGTAGGCTGGGCTCGCCGCCTAACAGCGCGGCCCACTCGGAGCCAGAACCTCATCCGATAATGTGGACACCTCGACCTAACGCACGAGGAGGTTTCCATGGCAGCACCGGTGGGGCCTAAGAAGGTCCATCGCTACACGGTCGAGTTCAAGATCCAGGCAGTTCGGTTGTCTTTACATCCGGAGATTCAGACGCAGGACGTGGCGCATGCTCTGGATATCCACCCGTTCATGCTCTCGAAGTGGAAGAAGGACTACCGCGAAGGAAAGCTCAGGCCGGCGGCCGAGGCCGCCGGGTTGAGCTTGCCGAAAGTCTTGCGGGCGCCCAAGCGCGATGCGGAGAAGCTGGCGCTTGAGCGGCAAGTGAAGCAGCTGGAGACGAAGGTCGAGGCGCGCACGCAGGTACGGGCGCTGGAGCGCAAGCTCGCGGCGCTGGAGGTGGAGCACGATCTCTTAAAAAAAGCCATCCGCTTCAATATCGAACGCCGAAGGCGAAGTTCGAGTTCATAGCTGAGCACCGCAGGCAATACGGGCTGGCGTTCCTGTGCCGGCGCTACCAGGTCTCAAGGAGCGGGTTCTACGCCTGGGAGGGGCGCGAGCGCAGCCGCCGCAGCCGGGACGACGAGGAGCTCAACGCTGAGATCGCACGCATTCATCGCGACAGCCGCGGCACCTACGGCTCTCCACGGGTCCACGAGCAGCTCAAGCGCGAGGGCATCCGCTGCAGCAACAAGCGCGTGGCGCGGCTCATGCGCGAGCAAGGGCTGCGTGCCCGCGTCAGCCGCCTGTACCGGCGCTCGAGCGGTGTGCACCAGTTCTTCGAGAAGACCGGCAACGCGCGCCTGGATCAGCCCGCGCCGACACGCACCGACCAGATTTGGGTAGGCGATCTCACCTACCTGCGCCTGGGCAAGCACTGGCGCTACCTGGTCACGGTCATGGACCTGTTCTCGCGGCGCATCATCGGATGGACGATCGCGCGCAACAGAACCACGGAGGTGACCCTGCGCGCGCTCAAGCGGGCGATCGCGCTACGCAATCCCAAGCCTGGATTGCTCTTCCATTCCGACCGCGGCATCGAGTACTCGGCCTACGGCTACCAGGCGTTCCTGCGCTCGCGCGGCATCGTGCCCAGCATGAACCGTCCGCGCAACTGCCAAGACAACGCCCACATGGAGAGTTTCTTCCACTCCCTGAAAGCCGAGTTGGTGCATCAGCATCGGTTCACCAGCGACGCCCAACTCAATGGGCAACTAGGCGGCTACATCGAACGCTTCTACAACCTCAAACGCATTCACTCCAGCTTGGGGTACCATTCCCCGGTCGAGTTCGAACGCTTGGCCCATGCCTAGCGAAGTGTCCACCAAATCGGATGAAGATCA
>JBGQKK010000039.1:0-15096 GCA_041499545.1 Gammaproteobacteria bacterium
CCGGCGAGGCCCGGGAGACCGAAGGTCCCGGTCGCGGCGGCGGCCGACAACCCGGCGGACTGCTTGAGAAACTTGCGGCGGCGTTGCTGGATGCTCACGGTGCCTCCTCCGTCTTGTGGGTACGGCCTCGCACCCGTCGAAATTCCAGACCCGCCGCCTATTTCTTGGGATTCAGCACCAGCTTCTGCACGCGCCAGTTGAGCAGCTCCGCGACGTAGAGCACGTTTTCCGAAGGGCAGGCGATCTCGTGGATCCAGCCGAACTGGTTCAGCTGCTTGCCGGATTCGCCGAGCACGCCGAGCACCTTGCCTTCGAGCGTCAACTTGAACACCCGTCCCGGAAACGCGTCGGAGGCATAGAGCACCTGGTTCGGTCCCGGCGTGATGCACACCGCCCAGGGCGAGCCCGGCATCATGGTCTTCGGGCTGCCCGAGGCCTCGATCTTCGCGGCGTCGGGCAGGTTGCCGATCGCCGGACGGGCCTTCGGGTCGTAGGGCACGTCGATGGTGAACTCGCGCAGGAACGTCCCTTCCCCGTCGAACACCTGGATGCGCCGGTTGCCGCGGTCGGCGACGTAGATGTTGCCCTTGGCGTCCGCCGCGATGCTGTGGGGCGTGTTGAACTCGCCGGGCTTGGTGCCGCGATCTCCCCAGGACTTGAGCCAGTTGCCGTTCCTGTCGACCTTGGCGACGCGGGAGTTGATGTAGCCGTCGCTGATGAAAGCGTTGCCGGCGGGATCGAAGGCGACGTCGGTGACCTGCCTGAAGCGCCCGTTCTCGGCGGGAAGCGGCGGCTTGGGATGCTTGAGCGGCGCGGTGTCTTCGTCCGAGGCTTCCTGCTTGCGTCCGAACACCATCAGGACGCGGCCCTGAGGGCTGAACTTGACCACCATGTCCGAGCCCTTGTCCGTCACCCAGATGTTGTCGCCCCGGTCGACGCGCACCGTGTGGCCGAAGGACCAGGCGTACAGATTCTTCCCGATCTCGCGCACGAACTTGCCGGTGGCGTCGAACTCGAGCAGCTGCGCGGCCGCGGCGGCGTACGCCGGGCCGGTGGTGTTGCCGCGCGAGAGGACGAAGATGTGCCCCTTAGAATTCACCGCGACGCCGGTCACCTCGCCCAGGTACAGGTCCTTGGGCAGCTTCAGCGGATCGGACCCGGTGAACGGAATCACCGGCACGGCATCCTGCGCGAACGCGGCCGAGGTGAACAGCACGAGCACTCCCACGAGCAAGGTTTTCATTGACGATCTCCTTTGGGTTCTGGCTTTCAAAATCCGCGAATCCGGAATCGGGTCACTTACCTGCCTTAATGATCTCGTCGAGCTTTTCGCCCTCGATGTCGGTGTTGATCTGCATCCACAGCGGGAGGTGATCGGACATCTGGAAGGTGAACGCGGTCTTGTCCAGGTCGGGGAACAGGTCCTTCGTGCCCCCGGTATAGAAATCGACCACGCCCGCCTCGTTCGAGAAATTGTCCGGATAGTCCGGGTAGTGGAGGATCTGGTCGTAGCGCTTGTCCTGCGCGAGGTTGGTTCCGTAGGTCTTGCCCTTGAGCTTGCTGGGCATCTGCAGCCCCTTCGAGGTCAGGGCGGCGAGCTGGGCGGGCGTTTCGATGTTGAAATCCCCGACCACGATGAGGTCCTTGTCCTCGCAGGTCTTTTCATTTTTCTTCAAATCGACCCAGTCGGCGAGGGACTGCAGCTCGACGACGCGTCCCGCGGGCGTTCCCCACTGCGCGTGCGCCGCGAGAAGCACGAAGTCGAAATTGCCGGCGCTGAAGGACGCCATGAAAGGCTCGCGCCACCAGTCGAACTTGGGCAGGTAGAGGTCGCCGGCCTTGGTGCGCGGCGCGTTGGCGCTGGCCGCGAACCCGGTGAAGACGACCGCCCTCTTGTCGTAGACGAATCCGATGCGCTCGTCGTTCCCTCCCGGATCGTCGAGCGCGTCCGAATAGATCACACGCCAGTAGGGTCCGAGAATGGCGAGCACCCTCGCGAGATCGCCCAGATTGTCGCGCAGCTCGGCGATGCTGATGAGGTCGAACTGGCCGAGGATCTCGGCGATGTAGTGGATCGCCGCATCGCTGCGCTTCTTCTTGCCGAACTCGCGGATGTTCCAGGTCGCGATATTCAGCGTCTCGTCGAGCTTGGAGGACGGTACCTTCGCCTTTGCTATCCTCGACCGGAGCGCCTTCAGACCCTTGGCGATCTCCGGTGAGACGTTTCCGTGGTTCACGGCGTGGTTCTCCTCTCGAGGCTGGGACCGCGACTCGCCGGCTCAGGGAAATACGGGCATGAGCTCGCCGTCGGCGATCGGCTCGCCCTTGAACTTGGTTCCGTCCGCGCCGTAGAGCGCTTTCAACATGCGCGCGATCTCCCTGGCAAGGCCGATATACGCCTGATATTTCTCCTGCGCCGCGGCGGTTGCCGCGTTCAGCTTCGCCTGCTGGTCGGGCAGCGGCTTGACGACGTTGACGACCTGGGAGAGCCAGTCGAGCTCGGCGCGGCGAAGATCGGTCACCTTGAGGTCGATCTCGCCGACGGAATTCGGGCTGATCGCCTTGCCGCCGATGTACACGACGTTGCTCAGGCCCAGGAGGCCCTTGAGGTTGGCCGGAATCTCGAAGGTCGCGAGCTGGTCGACGCCGGTGGTCACCAGCGCATACGCCACCACGACGCTGAATACCGCGAGCTGGAAGCTATAGATGTCGAAATTGCCGTCGGTCTTCAGCAGATCGCCCCAGCGGGCGCGCTTCGCGTCAGGGGTCTGCCCGGTGCCCGTTTCGTACGTGGTCAGCCAGTCGCGGTTGCGCAGCCAGGCCCAGTTCTCGTAGGACAGGCGCTTCTTCATGTGATCGGCGACCTTGGAGCCGACCGCGCCGGCGGCGCTTATTCCGAGCAGCAGCAGCACGTCCAGCGAAATGTCGCTCAGCACCCCGGTGCGCAGCACGATGAAGGTCAGCAGCCACAGCACGATCAGCGTGAAGAAGAAGATCTGAAGCTGCGAAAGGCTGGCCTTGTCCCCCGAATCCGACGTGAGATAGACCGGGTCCCACGAATAGCTCTTGCCGATCTTGCCCAGCGCCAGCACCGCGGCGATGTAAGCCACCAGCACCACCGCCAGCGAGACCAACATGCAGGCGACGCCGTTGCTGACCGGAAACTGCCTGACGGCGTACACGCCCGGTGACTCGGTAACCAGCATACCCTTGTCATCGGCCCGATAAGACGCCACCAGAAGCTGGCGCGGCCGCTGCCAGCCGAAGCCCACCTCGGGCACATTCAGCGTGAGCACCGTTCTCGTCCTGTCCTCCTGCGGCGCCTTGACCTCGGTCACATCGACCACGCGAACCGCGGCCCCGCCTTCCTCGAACTTGGCGCAATAGACTTCGTCCCGATTTTGCGGTGCGAGCAACTGTATCTTGGCGTTTTGTCCCCCCGCCAGCACGTGCACGCTGGCCTCGATTTGGGTCGGCACTCGCGCCTTCTGGGCGCTGGCGAGGAACTGCTCCACCGGCAAGGCCGCGCACTGCCCTTGAGGCGCTTGGGCTTGCGCAGCCTGCGCCGGGGACGCGGACTGGGCAAAGGCGCCGGCGGGCAGGAGCTGCGCCGCCAGGGAAAATCCGCAAACGAGGGCGCATTCCTTGACTGCCCGATACGCCGACTTTTCGCCGCAGCTGGAAGACATGGTAATCGGCCTCCTTCAGTGAATGCTCAGGCCGCCCACTAGGCCCGCGCGCGGCATCGGGTAGTCCATGAAGCTCCCCGTGAGGAGCTGCCCGCTCTCCTTGGCGATCCTCGAGCGGAGGACCTGGAGACTCTTGGGGGCTCAGTCGACCTTGCCGCTCCTGGCGTCGTAGCCGACCCGGCTCGCCGGCCCCACCTTGCCGGTCGCGCTCATGGACGAGCCGAAGAACTCGACCCTCGGCGCCTCGAGCGTGACGGAGACAGAACCTCCACCGGCGTTGGAGCTCTGGCCCAACTCCACGTGGGTGACGAGAACGTCGGTGAGACGCACGGCGAACGGAGCCGGGCCGCCCGCCTTGGCCGCAGCCCCCGCTCTCAGGGATTCGATCAGCACCGTCTTCAGGTGCTCTCCGCGCAGCGAGGCCCGGATGAAGTACAGCAGGGGTTCGCTCGCCGGCACGTAGAGCGTGAACGGGGCAATGCTGGGGCGCCCGGCGCCGCCGCCTCCCGCCGCCGCCGACGCCGGGTGCTGCACGTTCATGAAGAACGCCCACGCCTCCAGCTTGCCGTCCTCGCGCGTGCTCATGCGCGGCCAGCCCTCGACCTGGTAGACGACGGTCTGCTGCGCGCAGACCCCGGTTGCCGCCGCAAGGATCAGGCAACCGGCTGCGGCTCGAATCGGATTACGCATGGCTCGCTCCCTCGTGATATCGGCGGATTACTTTCCTGCCGGCCATTGCGACCGGTCCGGCAAAATCATGCGACCCCGGGCACGCGAAGTCAACACGGGCTAGCGCGCCGGCGGCTTGCCCGCGCCGGCGGCTCGCAGCGCCCGCCAAAGGCGGTCGGGCGTCGCGGGCATGTCGAAATGCTCCACCCCCGCCTGGCGCAGCGCGTCGGTCACCGCGTTCATGATCGCCGGAAGCGAGCCGCTGACTCCGGCCTCGCCGACGCCTTTCGCGCCGAGCGGATTGGAGGCCGTGGGCACCGGGTGCTCGTGGGTGGTGAGGCCACCGACCAGGCCCGCGCGCGGCATCGGGTAGTCCATGAAGCTCCCGGTGAGGAGCTGCCCGCTCTCCGGGTCGTATACGGCGTGCTCCCCGAACACCTGCCCCGCCCCTTGGGTGATGCCGCCCTGCATCTGACCTTCGACGATCTGGTGGTTGACGATGTTGCCCGCGTCGTCCACCGCAGTGAACTTCACGATCTCTGCGATGCCGGTCTCGGGCTCGATCTCGACCTCGGCGACGTGGCAGCCGTTCGGGTAAGTCACGCCGAACCGGCCTTCGGCCTTCACGTCGAGCGCCTGCGGCGTGCCGGCGTATTTCTTCGCGAGCGCGAGCAGCGTCACCGTTCGGTCGGTGCCTTTGATGCGGTAGGCTCCGTTCGCGAATTCGATGTCGGCCGCCGCAGCCTCGAGGTCCTTCGAAGCGAGGGCGAGCCCCTTTTCCACCGCCTGCTTGGCCGCGAGCTGCATGACGCTGCCGACGCCGAGCAGCGAGCGCGAGCCTCCGGTGGCGTTGCCGAGCAGGCGCACCGCGGGGTCGCCGTTCCGCAGGCGGAAGTGCTCGAGCGGCACGCCGAGCACGGCGGAGGCGATCTGCGCGTAGCTCGTTTCGTGACCCTGACCGTGGGAATGCGATACCGCGTACATGGTGACGCCGCCGTCGGCGCCGAAGCGCAGCTCGACCTGGTCGGAAGGCGCGAAGCCGCCGCCGCTCGCCTCGATGTAGGCGGCCATGCCGCGCCCGCGCAGCTTGCCGTCCGCCCGGGACTGCGCGCGCCGCGCGGGAAATCCCGACCAGTCGGAAGCGGCGAGCGTGTCGGCGAGCACGCCTTCGAAGTCGCCGCAGTCGTAGGTCAGGCCGCTCGCGGATTTGTAGGGAAACTTCTGCTTCGCCACGAGGTTCCTGCGCCGCAGCTCGGCGGGATCGACGTTCAGCTCGACCGCCGCCTGCTCGACCAAGCGCTCGAGCATGTAGGACATCACCGGGCGCCCCGCGCCGCGGTAGGCCGCGCCGGGCGACTTGTTGGTCACCGCGAGCTTCACGCGGGCGCAGGCGACCGGCACGTCGTAGACGCCGGCGAGGCAGGCGACCACGCCCTGCGTGTTGATGAAAGGACCGGTCGGCGCGAGATAGGCGCCGAGGTCGGCGACATAGGTGAAGCGCAGCGCGAGGAACTTCCCCTGCGCGTCGAGCGCGAGCTCGGACTCGCTCGTGACGTCCCTGCCCTGCTCATCCGACAGAAATACCTCCGAGCGGCTGCCCGTCCATTTCACCGGCCGCCCGGTCTTCTTCGCCGCGAGCAGCACCGCGCAGTACTCGGGGTACATATTGAAGCGCACGCCGAAGCCGCCCCCTACGTCCTCGGCGATCACGTCGATCTTGTCGTCCGGAACGCCCATGGTGTAGACGAGCTGGCCGCGCATGCCGGCCGTCCCTTGAGTGCAGGCGTAGAGCGCGTACTTCTGCGACGCGGCATCGTAGGTGGCGGCGCAGGCGCGCGGCTCCATGGGATTGCCGATGATGCGCGGGTTGTCGAGAGCGAGCCTGACGACGCGCGCGGCTGAACGGAACGCAGCCTCGGTCGCGGCCTCGTCGCCCGCCACCCAGTCGAAGGAGAGATTGCCCGGCAGCTCGGCGTGCAGCTGCGGCGCTCCGGGCTCGAGCGCGGCTCGAGCGACGGTCACCGCCGGCAGCTCGCGGTACTCGACCGCGATCAGCTCGGCGGCGTCCTGCGCGGCGTGCGGCGAGGCAGCGACGACGCAGGCGACGCACTCGCCGACGTGGCGCACCTTGCCTTGCGCGAGCACCGGGCGCGGCGGCTTCTTCAGCGGCTCGCCGAAGCGGTCCTTGACGCCCAGATTGGTCGGGATCGACTTGTAGCCGGCCTCGGCGATATCCGCGCCGGTGAGCACGGCGAGTACCCCCGGCGCCTCCAGCGCGGCCGCGCAGTCGATGGACACGATCTCGGCGTGCGCCCGGTCCGAGCGCAGGAAGGCCGCGTAGGCCTGATTCGGGAAATTCCAGTCGGAGACGAATCTGCCCTGCCCGGTGAGCAGGCGCCGGTCTTCCAGTCTGCCTTTCATATCGGCCGGAGAATACCAGAACGGCCCGCGGCATTCGGGCGCAGTGGCAAACGCCGGACGCCTGTGCTAAAAGAGCGCCGTGACGATCCTTCGACTGCGCCGCGCCGCTTCCTGGCTCGCTACTGCGAGCATGGCCCTGAACGCCGCGTGGCCCCTGCTCGCCAACGCGAAACCGAACGTCCCTGCGCTGGCATCGGAGATCTGCAGCGCGACCGGCCTCAATCATGCGACCGGCGGGGCGCCCGCCGGCGCGCCGGAAAAAGACCTGCACGCCTCCCACTGCACGCTGTGCCCCTTCGGGGCCGAGCGCTGCGCGGCGATTCCCTACGCAGGGCAGCCGCAGCTTACCTCGGCGCCCACGCCCGGGCCGGCGCTCGCGGGCAGCGATGCGCCGCGACCCAATACCACCCTTCGTCTCACCGCGCCTCCGCGCGCCCCGCCTTTCCTCTCCTGACTTGAGCGCTCGCTAGCGTACGGCTTGCGGCCGTACGGTTCTTTTCCGACGTTCCAGGAGGAGAAAGATGAGGAAATCCATTGCAATTGCCTGCGGCCTGGCGCCGCTGCTCGCCGCCGGCGTCGCCGAAGGCTCCTGCGGATCCGCCTTTTGCGTGCTCAACACCAACTGGGCGACGCAGGGCGTCCCCCACGAGGCCGGCACCTCGAGGCTCGACCTGCACTTCGAGTACATCGACCAGAAGCACCTGTATTCGGGCACGAAGAAGATCGCCCCGGAGGACGTCACCGAGGACATTCTGGAGCAGCGCACCATCAACCGGAACTGGCTGGCGACCTACGACTACGCCTTCACCAAGAACTGGTCGGTCTCCGCCTCGCTGCCGGTGGTGAGCCGTTCGCATTCGCACACCGAGGATCCGACGGGCGCCGCGACGTTCGAGAAATGGGACTTCAACAAGGCCGGCGATGCGCGCGTGCTGGTCTATTACCAGTTCGACAACGATAACAACCCGGCCAGCTACGGCCTCACCTTCGGGCTGAAGCTGCCGACGGGCAGCACCAAGGTGACCAATGCGGACGGCCACGAGGCCGAGCGCATGCTGCAGCCCGGCACGGGGAGCACCGACGCGGTGATCGGCGGCTACTATTCCGCGCCGGGGATGAGCGAGGACGCGAGCTGGTTCGCCCAGGTCCTCTATCAGCAGGCGGTGAGCACCAAGGACGAGTACAAGCCCGGCAGCCAGCTCCAGCTCAATATCGGCTATCGGCTTCCCTTCGCCGGGGATTGGCAGGCGCTGCTCCAGTTGAACGGCATGCTGAAAGGCAAGGACTCCGGCGCGAACTCCGAGCCGGATCTGAGCGGCTCGCGCACGCTGTTCCTCAGCCCCGGGCTGGCGTACTCGATCACTCACGACCTCCAGCTCTACAGCTTCGTGCAGCTTCCGCTCTATCGCTACTATAACGGCGCCCAGCTCGCGGTCGACTGGGCGGTGGTCGCGGGAGCGACCCTGCGGTTCTAAAGCGGCCATGCGGTAAACTGGCAGCCTTCACGCACAGGAGGAAGAATCAGTGAAGCTCGCCAGCTACAGGACATCCAAGGGCGCCGGGTATGGCGCCGTCACCGACGACGGGATCGTCGATCTCACGCGCCGCCTCGGCCGGAAATATCCGGACCTGCGCAGCCTGATCGCGGGCAATGGGGTCGCGCTGGCGCAGAAGATCGCCAAGGCCGCGAAGAAAGCAGACTTCAAAGTGAGCAGAGTCACTTTCCTTCCCGTCATCCCCAATCCCGGGAAGATCGTCTGCGTGGGCCTCAACTACGAGGAGCACCGCATGGAGACCGGCCGCGACAAGACCGAGAACCCGGCGCTGTTCATCCGCGTCGCCGAGTCCCAGGTCGCGCACAAGCAGCCGATCGTCATGCCGGCGGAATCCACCAATCTCGATTTCGAAGGCGAGATCGCGGTCGTCATCGGCAAGCGGGGCCGGCGCATCTCGGAGGAAGACTCCTGGAAGCACATCGCCGGCTACGCCTGCTACAACGACGGCTCGGTGCGCGACTGGCAGCGCCACACCCTGCAATGGACCGCGGGCAAGAACTTCAGCGGCACCGGAGGCTTCGGCCCGTGGATGGTGACGCGAGGGGACATCGCCGACGGCGAAGAGCTGACCCTGGAGACGCGCTTGAACGGCGAGGTGATGCAGCACGCCACCACCGAACAGATGATCCACCGCATCCCGCGGCTCGTCAGCTACATCTCGACCTTCACCTCGCTCGAGCCGGGCGACGTGATCGTCACCGGCACGCCGGGCGGCGTCGGCGCGCGCCGCAATCCGCCGGTGTGGATGAAGCCGGGCGACACCGTCGAAGTCGAAGTGAGCAAGGTCGGCGTGCTGGTGAACACGATCAAGGCAGGTTAGCGCGCAGAAACTTCGCATGCGCACTATTAGCCGCTGCGCGAGGTTTCTCGCCGCGTGTCTGTTGGGCGTCTTCGCCCTTTCCGCTTCGGCCGCCGTTCTTCTCACCGGCTACGGTTCCGCGGACTCCGAAGATGCCGCCCGTGCCGCGGCGCGGGAGGACCTCGCGCATCGCCTGCAGCGCGCGGTCGTCCTCCGGCTTAAGACGGAATCGGCGCGGCGCGCGTTTGTCGAGGGACGCGAGTTTCCGCTGATCGGCATCGAGATGACGAGCGCCGGTGCCCGCGGCAGCCGCCTGCGCTACGAGGCCCGGCTCACGGACGCGAGTCTCGCCACCTACGAGCGCGAGGCCGGGTGGCTGGCGGAGCGGCTGCGCAAGCTCGATCCCGCCCGGATTTCCGCGGAGCAGGAAACACCGGCGCGGCTCGCCGAGTGGTTCGCCTGGCTCGACCAGCATCGGCGTATCGCGGCGGTGCTGCGGGCCTTCTCATCCAAGCGTATTCCCGAGGTCGCCCTGGATGAAGCGGCGCTCGGGCGCCTGGCCGTGAAGAACCTGTCTGCGCCATCCGACCCCAAAGAACTCGCGAGGGCCGTCAAGACCGCCCTCGATCGCTCGAACATCTCGGGGGCGCGGGTCGTCGCTCCGGTTCGCGCCGAAAACTCGGAAGTGACCGGGCTCTCCGGCCAGATCGCCGACGATCTCCGCCGCGAATTGGGCCCGCCGGCAGCCGATCGAGCCGCGCGCCATACGCTCGACGGCACTTACGAGACGATCGAAGGGAGAATTCTGCTGAGATTGTTTCTCCTGGATGCGTCGTTCAACACCGAGCGAGGATTCGTGTTCGTGCTGCAGAACACGGCCGACCGGGGTTTTCGCGCGCTCCCTTCCGCGAATGGACTCGCGGAAGCACTCAGCCGCGGACTCGTCCGCGTGGATTTGCCGGATGGAGGCGCGGTACCGGAATCCGGGACCGACGGGGTCATGGGCGTCGATGTCCGAACGGAACGCGGACGCCGCGGCCTTTACTACCATCCCGGGGACCGGGACCAGCTGCTGGTAAAACTGGACCGGCCCGGCTACTACTACATCGTCGGACACGTGGAAAAGGCGAACACGCGAATAAGCTACCTGATGGAGATCGGCGAGCCGGCCGGCGGCAGCCGTTTCGTGCGCCGGGTCAGCGCCGAGGGGACGAACCAGTGGCAGGCAGTCGGCCAGTTCACGGTCGAGCCGCCGTTCGGGCTGGAGGCCGTTCAGGTGTTCGCGACCAGCGAGAGCCCCGAGCGGGCATTGCCTCCCGCCCGGTTCGATCCTTCGCGGAATCTCTACCTGATCGGAACCGATCCGAGTGAAGCCGTGAAACGCGCCCGCGGGCTGGTATTAGTCAACATGACCGATCCGGGCAACAAGGCGCCGAGCGCGCCGCGACCCGTCGTCGGCGAAGCAGTGTTGCAATTCATGACGCTTCAGTGAGGATCGGGCGGAGTCGAGCCGTAAGCGTGTCAACACGGGATTCGTCCGCGCGTTATGATGGTGGCCGCGTAGTGGCGCACGTGCGGGGGGCCGGCGTGACGAGGGGAGGGGAAAGAAAATGACACGTTCGAAGGCGGAGCCACGGCCGGTGAAGGACGTCGTCAAGACCGCCACAGCGATGGGTATCGGCGTCGTACTGGCGGGAATCGTTTTCGGCGCGGGATGCGCCTCGCTGGTTGCGCCGCTCGCGGTGAAGTTCGGAGCCGATCTGATTTCCTCGGCTTCGGCGAACTACTCACAAGGATACGCGAGCAAGGTCCAAGACCTGGTGCAGGGCGTCTACTCCAAGACGACGCAAAGGTTGCAAACTCAGACTGCGTCCGGCGATCCCTACGCGTCACAAGACGGCACCTATCCGCAAAGCGCCTCTCCGCAGGGGAGCTCTTATCCGTCAGTCGCCGGCGATCCGCAATCACCGTACGGAAGCGCGCAGTCCGGGCAAGGCGCGTATCCGAGCGGCGGACAGTCACCCTACCCCTCGGCTCAGGCTTCCCAGTATCAGAGCGCGCAGTACGGTCAGGGCCCGTACGGGTCCTCTGCGGCAATCGTTCTCGACGCGGCCATACTGGCCCAGCGCGCGAGCGATCGCGCCGCGCGCCGAACCGACCCGACACCGATACAGGACGGCGAAACCTTGCGCGATGGCGGCAAGGATCCGCGCAAGGGCGACGTGACCAAGTTTTCCTTCCGTGTAAATTGCGATTGCTACGTCTACGTCATCGGCGCAGACGCGACGGGTTACATCGCGCGAATATTTCCGGACCCGGCTTCCGGCCAGACCAATCCGGTGCGCGCCAACCAGCAGTACGTCGTACCGAAAGGCACGGCGTGGTACGGCCTGGATCAATACAAGGGCGTTGAGCAGGTGTTCTTCGTCGCCTCGCGAGCGGCGCGGCAGGACATCGAAGGCCCCCTCACCCAGCTCGCCCAGACCGCTCGCCCCGCTCCACCGCAGAATTTTCGCGCCGTGCGCGAGGTGGCGATGCCCAGCGCGGTCACGCGTGGGCTCGTGAAGGTGCAGATGGGCACGCCGAGCGCGGTGCAGGGCGAATCGGGCCAGCGATATTCCTTTACGCCGCAGGCCTTCGCCTCGCCGAGCGGAGCGGACGATGTCGTCGTGACCAGGTGGTTCAATCACGAATAGGGGAGTCTAAGGGCTTGCCTGTGAGAGCATGACGATCCTGAACCCGCAGGTGAATCCCGCTCGCGCCGCGGCACAGCGCGTCGCGCTCGCGCTCTTGCTCGGGATTTCGCTCGCGCCGCCCCTGGCCGCGCAAGACCGCGTTCTGAGAATCTCCCCCACCGCGGTCCGCCCTGCGCCCGCTGAACCCAGGGTCGCGCTGGTGATCGGCAACAGTCATTACAAGCAATCTCCCCTGGCGAATCCGGTCAACGACGCGCGGGCGGTCGCAAAAGCGCTGGCCGAGTCGGGCTTTGCGGTCACAAGAAAGGAAGACCTCGGGCTGAAGGACATGTACATCGCTCTGCGTGACTTCGGTGACGCCCTCAAGCACGGCGGTGTCGGACTCTTCTATTTCGCCGGTCACGGGGTGCAGGTCAAAGGCAGGAATTACCTGGTCCCGGTCGATGCCGAAATCGAGCGCGAGGACGAGGTGATCTACAACAGCTTGGACGCAAGCCAGGTGCTCGACAAGATGGAATCGGCGAGCAACCGTCTCAACATCGTGATCCTGGATGCGTGCCGGAACAACCCTTTCGCGCGCAGCTTCCGCTCGGCCGCCACCGGGCTCGCGCAAATGGACGCCCCCGTCGGAACGCTCATCGCCTTCAGCACCGCTCCCGGCTCGGTCGCGAGCGACGGCCAGGGCGAAAACGGTCTTTACACACAGCATCTCCTGCACTCCCTGCGTGAACCGGGCGTCAAGATCGAAGATGTGTTCAAGCGCGTGCGCGCCAGCGTGCGGCGCGATTCCAAGGGAAGGCAGATCCCCTGGGAGAGCACCTCCCTGGAGGGCGATTTCATCTTCGTTCCGAAGCCGCCGGTTCCGGCCTCCGCGGTCCGCGCTCCGTCGGCAACGCCGGTGCAGATCAAGGAGATCCCAGCGCCGCGACTGGCCATCGGCGACACCTGGACGTATCAGATGATCGATTTGCTGAGCGGCTCGGTCAAGAGCCGATACACGCTCACGCTCACGTCCGAGACGGCGAAGGAATGGCGTTTTGGCAGCTACGTGACCGACAGGACATGGAACCTGCTCCACACTCCAAGAACGGGGCAAACGGGAAAATGGGAGAAATGGACTCCCAAGCGGCCGCAGTACGATTTCCCGCTGCAGCCCGGCAAGACCTGGACAGAATCAGCACAGAAAGATAGCGATACGTCCCTGTCGCAGGTTACCTTCACGTTCAAGGTGATTCGTCAGGAGCGCGTCATCGTGCCGGCAGGCATCTTCGACACGCTGAGAGTCGAGGGGACGAGCAAGTACCGATCGACCAGGAAGAAAGACAAAGCCGCCGGCGAAGGTGCGGGGACGCATCGATACTGGTTCAGTCCCGCGGTCGGCCGTGTCGTGGCGTATGAGTATGAGGAGACCAACTGGAAGGGAGTCGTATACAGAAAGGAGCGCGACGAATTGGTGTCCTATCGGCGCGCGAACGCGAACTAGGTCGCTGGACCGCATTCACACCCGCGTCTGCGCCACGAAGATGCTGCACGGCGCCAGATCGAGCAGCGTCTTCCCCACCGACCCGCGCCACCAGCGCGTGGCGAACGAGGCTCTCTGCTGGTGGCCGACGACGATGACGTCGCACTTGAGTTCGGACGCGAGCCGGCAGATTTCCTCGACCGGCTCCCCCACCGCGAGATGCCCGGTGACGGCGAAGCCTTTCTGCTTGAGCTGCGCGATGCCTTCGTTGAGTATTTCCTGGGCGCGCTTCTTCTCTTCCTCGAGCAGCTCCTCGGGCAGGAAGCCCTCGGTGAGGAACATGCTCGAGGGCATGCCGGCGACCGCCAGGAGGTGCGTTTCCGACTTCGCAAAAGACGCGATCTCGGCGCAGGCCAGGAGCGCCGACTTGCCTTCGCGCGATCCGTTGTACGCGAGCAGTATCTTGTTGAACATGGCTGCCTCCTTCTCCCCTTCCTATTTGGCGAGCAATCCCAGCCGCTCGATCAGCGCCCGCTCTTTCTGGAAAGTCTCGTGGGCGTATTTCGTGTAGTCCTCGCTCGACCGATACCATAGCTCCTGGTCGAGCTGGTCGAGCACTTTCTGGTGCTCGGGGTCGTCGAGCACCTTCTTGAAGCCGTCGTGAAGGATCTTCACGACCTTCGGTTCCATGCCACGCGGGCCGACGATGCCGTAGGGCGAGTTGTACACCATGTCCAAGCCCAGGTCGTTCGCGGTGGGAACGCTCGGCCAGCGCTTGGTGCGCTGGGTGCCGAAAGTGACGAGCAACCTGAACTGGCCCGCGTCGACGAAGCGTCCCCAGCCGCTCGAATCCGACTGCGCCATGATGTGGCCGCCCAGGAGCGCTTGGGTGGAATCGGCGTTGCCCTTGTAAGGCACGTGCAGGAACTGCGCGCCGGTCTTCATGGTCACCTCCTCCATCAGGAGGTGCGGCGAGGTGCCGGTCCCGGTCGAGCCGTAGGACATCTTGCCCGGGTTGGCCTTGGCATAGTCGAGCAGGTCCTGGAATGACTTGAAGGGCGAGTCGCTCTTCACCACCACGCCGAAGGTATAGCCGGAAATGCCGATGATGTAAGTGAGGTCGCGCACCGGGTCCCAGGCGAGCTTCTGCATGTGCGGAACGCGGAAACCGCCCATATGCATCTGCGACAGCGTATAGCCGTCGGGCTTGGCGTTCTGCGCGACCAGGCCGGGACCGATCGTGCCGCCGCCGCCGGGCTTGTTCTCGATCACGACGGTCTGGCCGAGAGTGCGGCCGGCAATCTCGGCGAAGCGCCGCAGGTGGGTGTCGGTCGAGCCGCCGGGCGGCCAGGGGCAGATGAGGGTGATCGGCCGCGACGGGAATCCCTGTCCTGAGCTTATCGAAGGATCCTGGGCCGCGGCGGGCAGAGCCAGGACGAGCACGAGCAGCGCGAGCGTGCGTGCGACTGGATGCATGAGGCTCCTCTCCGGGTAGACGAACCTTCGGCTGCCCGAAGCTTGCCGAAATCGCGACTGAACGTCAACGCGCGCGCGTGAATTCCGTGCGAACCGGGATAAAATCGGTTCTTTTCGGCCGCCCATGCCCCTCGACGTTTCCCGGCCCGACCTGAGCCTCGCCGTGATCGGCACCGGCGTCATGGGCCGCGGCATCGCCCAGATCGCCGCGCAGGCGGGAATCCGCGTACTGCTCCACGACAGCCGCTCGGGCGCCGCGCGCGAGGCGAAGGACGCCGTCCGCGCCCAGCTGTCGCGGCTCGCCGAGAAGGGCCGGATCAAGGCCGAG
>JBGQKK010000040.1:0-14810 GCA_041499545.1 Gammaproteobacteria bacterium
ACCTGTTCGATATTCAGCGCCGACTGCACGCGTGCGTTCAGACCCGCCTGCTTCATCGCGTCCTGCAACGCGAGGGCATTCATGATGGTCGCGAGCATGCCGATATAGTCCGCCGTCGCGCGGTCCATTCCCGCCGCGCCCGGGGCCACCCCGCGGAAGATGTTGCCGCCGCCGATCACCACTGCGATCTCCAGGCCGAGCGCCGCGACCTGCGCGATCTCGCCGACGATGCGCGAGAGGGTCTCGCGGTTGATCCCGTAGGCGTCTTCACCCATGAGGGCTTCGCCGCTCAACTTGAGCAGAATGCGCTTGTACTTGGCGGCCGCCGCCATCTCAGGCTGTCTCTTCGGACTCGTCTTCATCCTTCTTGGCTTTGCTCACCTGCGCCATCACCTCGGCGGCAAAATCGCCCGACTTCTTCTCGATGCCTTCGCCCACCACGTAGAGCACGAAGCGCGAAACGGACGCCCTGTTTGCCTTCAAAAGGGCCTCCACCGTCTGCTTGTCGTTCTTCACGAATGGCTGACCGAGCAGCGTGACTTCCTTCAGGAACTTCTGCACGCTGCCTTCGACCATCTTCGCGACGATGTCCGCGGGCTTGCCAGATTCGGCCGCCTTCGCCGCTGCGATACTTCGTTCCTTCTCCACCAGATCCGCCGGAACATCGTCCTTCGACAGGCCTTTGGGCTTGGACGCGGCGATGTGCATGGCAAGGTCGCGACCGAGCTGCTCGTCGCCGCCTGCGACGTCGACGAGCACGC
Source organism: Gammaproteobacteria bacterium (assembly GCA_041499545.1). Taxonomy (GTDB): domain Bacteria; phylum Pseudomonadota; class Gammaproteobacteria; order Burkholderiales; family SG8-39; genus VBDM01. The sequence continues at coordinate 762 of JBGQKK010000040.1, forward strand.
CGATCTTCCTGTTGTGGACGTAATGCGACAGCTTTCCCTTGGCTTCGATCCTCGCGAAGCGCCGGATCGACAGGTTCTCGCCGATCTTGCCCACGAGCGCTGTGCGCGCCTGCTCCACCGTCGTCCCGCCCAGCGTAAGCGCCGAAAGCGCGCCGACATCGGCCGGCTTCTTGGCCATCACCAGCTCGGCGAGCGAGTCTGCGAACCTCAGGAAGTCACCATTCTTCGCGACAAAATCGGTCTCGCAGTTCACTTCCACGATCGCGCCCGTGCGAGCATCCCCCGCGATATGAATCGCGACCACGCCTTCCGCTGCGGTTCGCGAAGCGGCCTTGGATGCCTTGTTCCCCAGCCGGATGCGCAGGAGTTCCTCGGCTTTGCCCAGGTCTCCATTCGATTCAACGAGCGCCTTCTTGCACTCCATCATCGGGGCGTCGGTTCTCTCGCGCAGCTCCTTGACCGCATTCGCGGTGATCTCAGCCATTCCTTACCGCCTCATGTCCCTAGAAAGGTTTAAAAAAAAGGGGCTGCCGAGCCCCTTTTTTGCCCGAAGGACCCCGTTCATTCCTTTTTGCCGCCGGGCTCGTCCACTTCGACGAATTCATCCGAGGTCGCACCGATGATTTCCTGCACTACCTGGCTGCGCCCCTCGAGGATCGCATCGGCGATGCCGCGAGCGTACAGGCGGATCGCGCGGCTGGAGTCGTCGTTACCCGGAATGACGTAGGCGATCCCGTCCGGAGAGTGGTTGGTGTCCACCACCCCGATCACCGGGATGCCCAGCTTCTTCGCTTCGGCCACCGCGCCTTTCTGGTAGCCGACGTCGATCACGAACAGGGCGTCGGGTCGGTTGTCCAGTGCCTTGATGCCGCCGAGACTTCGCTGCAGCTTGGCCAGCTCGCGCTGAAAGTGCAGACCCTCCTTCTTCGGCATCTTTTCCACGCTGCCGTCTTCGATCGCCGCCTCCATGTCCTTCAGCCTCTTGATCGACTGCTTGACGGTCTTGAAGTTCGTGAGCATTCCGCCGAGCCAGCGATGATCCACGTAGGGAGCGGTGCAGCGCTCGGCTTCTTCGCGGATGATCTCTCTTGCCTGGCGCTTCGTCCCGACAAACAGGAGCGTGCCCTTGTTCGACGAGAGCTGGCGCACGAACTTCATCGCCTCCTGGTACATCACCATCGTCTTTTCGAGATTGATGATGTGGATCTTGTTGCGGTGGCCGAAGATGAAAGGCGCCATCTTCGGGTTCCAGTAGCGGGTCTGGTGGCCGAAATGCACGCCCGCTTCGAGCATCTGGCGCATCGTGGTCGACATGAATACTCCGGTTAGGGTTGTTCAAAGTCCGCTCCCAAGCCAATGACCCGCAAAACGAACGGGCACCCTAACGGCGGGAACGGAAAAATTTAGCTGAGCCCAAGCCCAGCTAGACTTAAAATAGTAACACGCGCGTCGCGAGAGACGCAAGTTTTTCCTGTGCAAACAGAGGATTACCCCAGCCGCCTCGAGCGAAGCTTGCCCGGGAGCCGCGCGCCACGGTTTGCCCCGGCCGTTTCGATGACTTATCCTTCGCACTTTTTTGACGGGCATGGCGATCCATCTGAAGACGGCGGAGGAAATCAGGCAAATGCGGGTCGCCGGAAAGCTCGCCGCCGAGGTGCTCGACTTCGTCTCCGCCCGCGTCAAGCCGGGGATCACCACCGGCGAGCTCGATCGCTTGTGCCACGAGCTCATCGTCGATCAGCAGAAGGCCGTGCCGGCGCCGCTGAACTACGCCCCGCCCGGCTACAAGCCCTTTCCCAAATCGATTTGCACGTCGGTCAATCACCAGGTCTGCCACGGAATCCCGGGCGAGCGGGTGCTCAAGGCCGGCGACATCCTGAACATCGACGTGACGGTCATCAAGGACGGATACCACGGCGATTCCAGCCGGATGTTCTATGTCGGCGAGCCTTCGATCCAGGCGAGGCGCCTGTGCGAAACGACCTACGAGTGCATGTGGCTGGGAATCCGCGCGGTGCGTCCCGGAGCTTTCTTGGGTGATGTCGGCGCAGCGATACAGCAGTACGCCGAAGGGCACGGCTACAGCGTGGTGCGCGAGTTCTGCGGCCACGGGATCGGGAAGAAATTCCACGAAGAGCCGCAGGTCCTTCACTATGGGCGCGCCGGAACCGGCATGCGGCTTCAGGCGGGAATGACCTTCACCATCGAACCCATGATCAACGCCGGCAAGCCGGCGGTCCGGGAGCTTGCCGACGGATGGACCATCGTTACCAAAGACCATAGCCTGTCGGCGCAGTGGGAGCACACCGTGCTGGTCACCGAGGACGGCTACGAGATCCTGACGGTCTCCGCGGGCGCGCCTCCCCCGCCGGGTCATTGACCGCATGCTGCCTGCTGCGGCGACGCTTGCAGACGCGGGACCCGCGTTCGCCCACCTGAAAGCAAGAATCCAGGCGGAGCGCGCCGCCCTGCATGCCCGGTTCCGGACCCGGGGTGACGGTCCGCAGGTGCTGCGGGAACATTGCAAACTGATCGATCGCGCCCTGAAGGACGTGTGGCAGCAGTTGTGCCTGCCCGCGTCCCTCGCCCTCCTCGCCGTCGGCGGCTACGGCCGAGGAGAGCTCTACCCTCATTCGGATATCGACGTCCTTATTCTCCTGAAGGACCAGGCTTCCCCGGATCTGGCCTCGAAGCTTGAGCAACTGGTGGGCCGGCTCTGGGACATGGGGCTCGAGCTCGGCCACAGCGTACGCACCGTCGCCGAGTGCGCCGAAGAAGCAGCCAAGGACGTCACGGTCATGACGAGCCTGCTCGAAGGGAGGCTGCTCGCCGGAAGCCGCGAGCTTTTCGCCCGTTTCAACCGCGCCCGCGCCGAATGCATCGATCCCCAGGTCTTCTTCAAGGCCAAGCGCTTCGAGCAGGAACAGCGCCACACCAAGTACCACGACAGCCCCTACAGCCTCGAGCCCAATCTGAAGGAAGCCCCGGGCGGCCTTCGCGACCTGCAGGTCGTTCTCTGGATCGGTCGCGCCTGCGGCCTGGGGACGTCCTGGCTGCAGTTGGCGCGCCGCGGCCTGATCACCCAGGAGGAAGCGCGCCAGGCCCGCCGCCATCACCGGCTGCTGCAGAACCTGCGCGTGCGCCTGCACTACGCGGCGGGGCGCCGCGAGGATCGCCTGCTGTTCGACTACCAGGAGAGCCTGGCGCGCGACATGGGCTACTCCGCGACTGCGCACCGCCTCGCGGGAGAGCAGCTGATGCAGGCCTATTTTCGAGCGGCGAAGGCCGTCACGCAGCTCAACACCATATTGCTGCAGAACATCGGCGCCGAGATCTTTCCCGTGAAGACCTCCGATGCCGAGGTGATCAACGACAAGTTCTTGCGCTTGGGCGAGCTGCTCGACGCGCGTCGGGCCGATCTGTTCGAGCGCGACCCGCCCGCGATCCTCGAAAGCTTCCTGGTGATGCAGCAGCACTCCGAGCTCAAGGGCATGACGGCCAAGACGCTGCGCGCCCTGTGGCGGGCGCGCGAGCGCATCGACGCCGCGTACCGGCGCGACCCGCGCAACCGCGCGGCCTTCCTGTCCCTGCTGCAGCAGCCCCGCGGCATCGTGCACGAACTGCGGCGCATGAATCAGTGCGGGATATTGGGCAGGTACCTGCCGGCGTTCCGCCGCATCGTCGGCCAGATGCAGCACGATCTGTTTCACGTCTACACGGTCGACCAACACATCCTTACCGTGGTGCGCAACCTGCGCCGCTTCACCATGCTGGAGTTCTCGCACGAGTATCCGCTGTGCAGCCGGCTCATGGCGGGCCTCGAGCGCCACTGGCTCCTCTACATCGCGGCGATCTTCCACGACATCGCCAAGGGCCGCGGAGGAGATCACTCGCAGCTGGGCAAGGTCGAGGCCCGCCGCTTCTGCGGCGAGCACGGCGTATCGAACGAGGACACCGACCTGGTCGTGTTTCTGGTCGAGCACCATCTCACCATGTCGTCGGTCGCGCAGAAGCAGGACCTGTTCGATCCCGATGTCGTCAGGCGCTTTGCCGACATCGTCGGAACCGAACGGCGCCTCGTCGCGCTCTACCTGCTCACGGTCGCGGACATCCGCGGCACGAGCCCGAAAGTCTGGAACGCCTGGAAGAGCAAGCTCCTCGAGGACCTCTTCCAGTCGACGACGCACATGCTGAAGGGCGGAAAGCTGGAGGCCGATCAATATATCCAGAGCAAGCAAAGCGAAGCCAAGCGGCTGCTACGGCTCTATGAGCTGTCGGACACCGTCCAGGATTCCCTGTGGCGCAACTTCGACGTCCCCTATTTCCTGCGCTATGACGCGCCGGAAATCGCCTGGCACACCCGCATGCTCCACTCCCGGCCCAGCAGCGAGCAACCGGTGGTCAAGGCACGCCTGTCGCCCGCCGGAGAGGGGCTGCAGGCGATGATCTATGTCCGCGATCAGCGCGATCTGTTCGCCCGAATCTGCGGCTACTTCGGCTCGGTCGGCCTCAGCATCCTTGACGCGAAGATCTACACCACCCGCCACGGCTACGCGCTCGACACCTTCCAGCTCATGGACGTCGGAAACGAACCCCATCCGCGGGACATGATCTCGAAGATCGAGGAGGAATTGGCGGGCTGGCTCGCCAACCCGGTCCCGCTGCCGCCGCCGATCCGCGGACGCGTGTCGCGGCGCGTCAAGCACTTTCCGATCACGCCCGAGGTGCGCATCGTGCCGGACGAGAAGGGGCAATACCACTCGCTGTCGATCACCGCGGGCGACCGGCCCGGCCTGCTCTACGCCATCGCGCTGGTTCTCAGCCGCTACGGCGTCGACCTGCACACGGCCAAGATCGTGACGCTGGGGGAACGGGCGGAGGACGTGCTGGTCGTGTCGGGTGCCGCGCTCTCCAACCCGAAGACGGTGCTGCAGTTCGAGACGGACCTGCTCGCGGCCCTGCAGCCCTAGCCGGGGCCCCTATTCGTCTCCCAGGTCCTGCCCGGGGAACAGGACATCGACGAAGCCGAACTGCGCCATGTCGCGGATCCGCATGGGATACAGGATCCCGTCCAGGTGATCGCATTCGTGCTGCACCACGCGCGCATGAAAACCCTCGACGGAACGGTCGATCGCGTCGCCGTTTTCGTCGAAGCCGCGGTAGCGCACCCGGGCAAAGCGCGGCACGACCCCGCGCATTCCCGGTACCGAGAGGCAACCCTCCCAGGCTTCTTCGATTTCCTCCCCGAGCGGCGCGATCACGGGATTGACGAGCACCGTGTCGGGGACTTCCTCCGCGTCCGGATAGCGCGGGTTGCGCTTGACGCCGAAAATCACCACGCGCAGCGGCACGCCGATCTGCGGTGCAGCGAGGCCCGCGCCGTCCAGGTGCGCCATGGTGTCGCGCATGTCGGCGACCAACTCGCGCAGCTGCGGCGTACCGAAGGCCTCCACCGGCCGCGATTTTTCGAGCAGGCGCGGATCGCCCATCCTGAGCACTTCGCGAATCATTGCGCCGCCTCCACCAGCGCTTCGATGATCTTCCGCACGCGGCTCACTGCGTCTTTCAAGACCTCCTCGATCTGCTGCAGCGATATGCCGCGGGCGCTCGCGCCGCGGCCGGCGGCGTGATTGACCACCATGGCGATCGCCGCGTAAGCGAGCTCGATCTCGCGCGCCAGGGCCGCTTCGGGCATTCCGGTCATGCCCACGATGTCCACGCCTTCTTTCTCGAGGCGGTCGATTTCCGCCGCGGTTTCGAGCCTGGGCCCTTGCGTTGCCGCGTACACCGCCCCGTCCACCGCCGCCTCGCCGCTCTTTCCTGCGGCGGCGAGAAGGCGTGCCCGCAGCTCGCCCGTGAAAGGCTCGGTGAAGTCGATGTGCTTCACCGGGGTCTCGTTTTCGAAGAACGTGCTTCCCCGCCCCCAGGTGTAATCGATGATCTGGTTCGGAACGACGAGCTTTCCCGGCCCGAGGTCCTTGCGGATCCCTCCGACGGAGAGCACCGACACGACCTCGTCGGCGCCCTCCTCCTTTAGCGCCCACAAATTGGCGCGGTAGTTCACCTGGTGCGGCGGAATGGTGTGGCCGGTGCCGTGACGCGCGAGAAAGATCACCGGGATGCCGCGGAGCGCGCCGAAAGTGAGCGGGCCGGACGGTTCGCCGTAAGGTGTGAGCACCACTTGGCGGCGCGACACGTCCAGATTGGCGAGCTGCGTCAGCCCGGTGCCGCCGATGATCGCCAGCATGCGCTCAAGCGCCCTTCACGCCGTAGATCGCGGGCAGATTGCGCCAGGCTCCCGACACGTCCATGCCGCAGCCGAACACGTAGCGGTTCGGCAGCTTCAGGCCGACGAAATCGGGAACGGCCGGCTTCGCGCGTCCGGTGTCCTTGTCGGTGAGCACCGCGCTGAAGAAGGCCGCCGCTCCGAGCGATTTCACCCGGTCGCGTATCGCCGCGAGCGTGTCGCCCCCGTCGAGGATGTCGTCCAGCACGAGGACCGTGCGGCCTTTCACGTTTTCATCGGGCTCGACCGTCCAGACGATCCTGCCCCCGGAGGTGGCCTTGCCGTAGCGCGACGCCTGGACGTAGTCGAACTCGAGCGGAAAACGCAGCAAAGGCAGGAGATTGCCCGCGAAGAAGATCGAGCCGCCCATCACCGCCAGCACGAGCGGATACCGGTCTCTCAGCTTCGCCGTGATCTCCGTCGCGAGTCTGGCGATCGCCTCGCGTACCTGGGTTTCGTCGCACAGCAGGTCCGCGCTCTCGAGAATCTTCCAGCATTCTTCGGGCGTCATGGGCATCAAAGCGTCTTGAGAAACTCTTCGAACGCCTTTCCGACTTCGGGATGCTGGCGCCCGTACGCGACCATCGCCTTCAGGTAGCCGAGCTTCGAGCCGCAGTCGTACCGCGTGCCGTGAAAACGGTAGGCAAGGACGCGGTCTTCGGGAATCAGGGCGGAGATCGCATCGGTGAGCTGGATCTCGCTCCCTGCCCCCGGGCGTGCCTGGGCCAGGTGATGAAAAATGCGCGGCGTAAGGATGTAGCGCCCGACCACACCCAGCGTCGAGGGCGCGGCCTCGGGCTCGGGCTTCTCGACGATCCTCATGATCCGCTCGAGATTTTCCGTGACCGTTTCGGTCTCCACGATGCCGTACTGGGCGGTGTCCTCACGGCGCACCTGCTGCACGGCGACCATGGGCGATTGGTGCCGTTCGTAGAGCTCGGTCATCTGCTGCAGGACCGGGGGCTTGCCGTCGATCAGGTCGTCGGCGAGGATCACCGCGAAAACCTCGTCGTTGACCGCGGCTTGCGCGCACAGGACGGCGTGCCCCAGGCCGAGCGCCTCGGACTGCCGGATGTAGATGCAGTTCACCGACTTCGGAACAACGTCTTGAATGAGCGCGAGCAGATCGGTTTTCCCGCGCGCCGCGAGCTCGGCCTCGACTTCGTAGGCCTTGTCGAAATGATCCTCGATCGCGCGCTTGTTCCGGCCGGTGATGAACACCATGTCGTGGATTCCCGCCGCGACCGCCTCCTCGACCGCGTACTGGATGAGCGGCTTGTCGACGATAGGCATCATCTCCTTGGGGCTCGCCTTGGTCGCGGGCAGGAACCGGCTGCCCATCCCGGCGACGGGGAAAACCGCCTTGGTTACTTTTTTCACGCGTCGGACTCCCTCAATATTCTGCGCAGCCCTTCTTCATCGACGACGGCGACGCCGAGCTCTTGCGCCTTCTCCAGCTTGCTTCCGGCCTCGGCACCGGCGACGACATAATCCGTCTGGCTCGACACCGAAGCCGTGACTTTGCCGCCGCGGCTCTCGATCATCCCCTTGGCTTCCTCGCGCGTCAGCGTCGGCAGCGTCCCGGTGAGCACGAACACCTTTCCGCCGAGCCCTCCCGCCTTCGGTCTCCGCGCCTCGGCCTGCACCTTCACGCCGCCCGGTTTCGAAGTCAGCTCCCGGATGACTTCCCGATTGTGCGGCTGCGAGAGAAACTTTGCCAGGCTCTCCATCAGTTCGGGCCCGATGCCTTCGAGCAAAGGGGCGAGGGGCGGCTCTCCCCTTCTCTTGCGCCCGGCGTTCTCCTTCTGCACCGTCTTCTTGCTTTGCGCGATCGCGGCCCAGTCCGCCTCGAGAAAGACGTCCAGGGTCAGGAAGTGCGCCGACAGAATGCGCGCGACTTCCTCCCCGGCCCCAGGAATTCCCAGCGCGTAGACGAAGCGCGCCAGGGTCGGATTTTTCGAGCCCTGCACCGCGGCGATCACGTTCCGCGCGGACTTTTCGCCCATCCTGTCGAGCCCTGCCAGCGTACCCTCCTCCAGGCGATACAGATCGGCGGGAGTGCGCACCATGCCCTGATCGACCAGCTGATCCACCAGCTTCTCGCCGAGACCCTCGATGTCCATCGCCCTGCGCGAGGCGAAATGCAGCAGCGCGCCCTTGCGCTGGGCGGGGCAGAACAAGCCGCCGGTGCAGCGCGACGCGGCCTCGCCCTCCAGGCGGACGACCTCGGAGCCGCACACCGGGCAATGGGCCGGCATCCGGAAGCGGTCCGCCTGCTCGCGCGGACCGGCCCTGGCGACTCCGACCACCTCGGGAATCACGTCTCCGGCGCGGCGAACCGTCACGATGTCCCTGCGCCACACGTCCTTGCGGCGCACGTCGTCCTCGTTGTGCAGCGTGGCGTTGGTAACGGTCGCGCCGCCCACGCTGACGGGCTTGAGGCGCGCGACCGGCGTGAGCGTTCCGGTGCGGCCCACCTGGACTTCGATGTCGAGGACTTCGGTGGTCGCTTCCTCGGGCGCATACTTGTGCGCCAGTGCGAATCGCGGCGCGCGCGACACGAATCCCAGCAGGCGCTGATCGCCGAGCTCGTTCACCTTGTAGACCACGCCGTCGATCGCGTACGGCAGCTTGTCGCGCTTTTCTCCCATGCTTCGATAGAAGGCGAGCAGGCCCGACAGGCCTTTCACCGTGGCGCGCGCGGCCGGCACCGGCAGTCCTTCCTCGGCCATCCACGCCAGGACTTCGCTGTGGCGCCTGAACGGCAATGCCCCTGAATCGCCCACCCCGTAGGCGAAGAAGCGCAGGGGCCGTTCCGCGGTCATTTTCGGGTCGAGCTGCCTCAGGCTGCCCGCCGCGGCGTTGCGCGGATTGACGAACTCCTTGTCGCCGCGCTCGCGCTGACGCGCATTCATCCGTGCGAAATCGGCCTTGTACATCATGACCTCGCCGCGCACCTCGACCGACGCCGGCGGCCGCGCGCTTCGCAGCCTGAGCGGAATCGACCGGATCGTCTTCAGGTTGGCGGTCACGTCTTCTCCCGTGTACCCGTCGCCGCGCGTCGCACCTTGCACGAAGCGGCCGCCTTCGTAGAGCAAACTGATCGCAAGGCCGTCGAATTTCGGTTCGGCGGCGTACTCGATTTCGTCCTTGCCCAGGCCTTCCCGCACGCGGCGGTCGAACCCGATCAGGTCTTCCTCGGTGAAGGCGTTGCTGAGCGAGAGCATCGGGCTGCGGTGGATGACCTGCGGGAATTCATCCAGCGGCGCGCCCCCGACGCGCTGCGTCGGCGAGTCGGGCGCGACCAGATCGGGATGAGCGGCCTCGAGTTCCGCCAGCTCGCGGAACAGCTTGTCGAACTCCGCGTCCGCAACGACCGGCGCGTCGAGAACGTAGTAACGGTAGTTGTGGTCCTCGATTTCACGGCGGAGCGCCTCCGCGCGCCGGCGGATCTTGTCACCGCCGCCCATCAGGAGAACAAGCGCAGCGCGAGCGGCCCGCCGGGCGCGATGCCGCGCGCCTCCAACGCCTTGTGAACCGCCTCGAACTGCACGCCGATGGCATCGAACGCACCCGCAGTGACCGGCTGGCGGTTGTCGTCCACGATGCGCGCGTTGAGCTGCTTGGCCAGCCGCTCCGCCGCCTCGCGGAAGCGCGCGAACGCTCCGCGCGGCGTCCTCGGGACGTCGAGCTCCAGGGTGACGGCGTGCGTGGACAGGGTCTCGAGGCTGTCGACCTTGAAGGGAATCGGCTCGGAGTTCGCCAGCGCGCAGATGACCGCGCCGGCGGCGTCTCGGCACCGGAACTTGCCGTCGGGCTCATCGAGCTCGAACCCCGCCGCCTTCGCCGCGGCGTCCACCCTCGCACCGGCAAAGGGGGTGTTGTCGTTCGCCAGGTGCACCGCGATTCTGATGTCCAGCTCGCTGCAGAAGTGATCGAGATCCTTGGCGCGTGCCAGCGCTTGGGCCGGGTCGGGCATGGTCGCGAGCATGCCCAGGGATGCCGCGGCTTCCTCGACCGCGACGCCGAACGCCGCGACCTCGTCCGCGTCGGCCGCGCCCCGGCGATCGACCAGCTGCAGGCCCGCACGCATCTTCGAGTAGCTGCGATCAGGATCGATCGACTCCCAGGAGGCGAGCATCCCGTCGTAGCCTTCCAGATGGACCGACCTTGGGCAGCGTTCGAGCGCGGCGCCCGCCGCGTCCAGCATGGCCGCCCCGGGGACCTCCTCGGGGGCCTCGATGGGGATGATGAAATCGACGAATTCCACGAGGACCTGCTTCGAGCCGCGCTCGGGCTCGGGCGCCGTCCCCAAAGACGAGAGCATGGGCTCGATCCGCTCGGCCGCAGCACCCTCCACGCGCTGGCCTGCGCTGCCGGAGCGCATCAGCACGTCCTCGTGGCGCGAGCCGAACGCCGCTTCGGCCTGGCGCCGGTAGCGCCGCTCCTGCCACTTGTTGTAGAAGAAAACGCCCCCGACGACGAGGACTCCGACCGCGATCAGCCCGAATTGCAGCTCGCCCATGGTCGCACCTTCCTCAGGCGGCGGCGGGCTCTTCCCGCAGCTTCAAGGCTTCCTCGATGTCCACCGCGACCACGCGCGACACGCCGCGCTCCTGCATGGTGACGCCGATCAGCTGATGCGCCATCTCCATGGTGATCTTGTTGTGGCTGATGAACAGGAACTGGGTCTGCTGCGACATCTTCGCGACCAGACTGCAGAAGCGCTCGGTGTTGGCGTCGTCGAGCGGCGCATCGACCTCGTCGAGCAGACAGAACGGCGCCGGATTGAGCTGGAACATGGAGAACACCAGCGCGATCGCAGTAAGGGCCTTTTCCCCGCCCGAGAGCAGGTGGATCGTCGTGTTCTTCTTTCCCGGCGGACGCCCGATCACCTGCACGCCGCAGTCGAGGATCTCCTCCCCGGTCATCGTGAGCTGGGCCTCGCCGCCGCCGAACAGCGCCGGGAACATCTCACCGAAATGGCGGTTCACCGTGTCGAAGGTCGTCTGCAGCAGGTCGCGCGTTTCCCGATCGATGCGGCGAATGGCGTTCTCCAGGGTCTCGAGCGCCGCGCCGAGATCGGCGGTCTGGGCGTCGAGAAACTGCTTGCGCTCCTGGCTCGCGGTCAGCTCCTCCAGGGCGGCCATGTTGATCGCGCCCATCTCGGCGAGCGCATTAGAGAGCCGGGTGATCTCGCCTTGCAGCGGCGCCGCCTTCTGGCCTTCTCTCAACGCCGAAACCAGGGCAGTCTCGTCCGCGCCCGCTTCGCGCAGCTGCTGAGCGAACTGCTCCCCGCTGATCTGCGCCGCCTGCTCCTTCAGCCGCAGCTCGGCGATGCGGTCCCGCAGCGGCTGCAGCTTGTGCTCGCTGCCCAGCCGCGCCTCTTCCAGGGCGCGCAGGCTGGCGGTGATCTCCTCCTGCCGGTTGCGCGCGCCGGCCAGGCTCTGCTCGCGTGCGATCCGCGCTTCCAGACCCTTCTCGAGCTGGCTTCGCAAGGCGTTGTCGTCGATCTGAGCGAGTTCCGCCTGAAGCTGATCCAGGTTCTGGTCGGCCTGACCCACGTGCTCACGTAAAGAATTAAATGAACTGTTGATATCATTGATTTTACTCGTACTTTCCTTTTCTTCGAAGCTCGCCTGCTGAACGTCGCGCTCGGCTTGCTGCGCACCTTGGCGTTGCTGCTCCAGCTTGCCCTCGGCGTCCTCCTGCTCTCTCTGACTGAGCTCGACACGGCGGTACAGCTCGTCGATCTCGGCCTGGTGCTGCTCCAGGCTCCCTTCGGCGGCGGCTTGGGCGGCGCGCTCGTGCGCCTGCAGCGCGGCGATCTCCGCAAGCTCTCCGTCGATTTGCCCGCTGCGCTCCTGATAGCGCTCTGTGCTCTGCGTCAGCTTGAGATGCTCCATCTCGCGCTCGTGGTGACGCTGCTTGAGCGCCATGCCTGCCGCGCGCAGCTTGGCGAGGCCCTCGTCGTGCTCGCCGAGCGAATGCTCCAGGTCGGACAGCTCCTGGCGCTTCTTCTCGATCTCCCCCTGGCGCGCCCTAGCCTCCTGTTCGACTCCTTCGATTTCCCGCTGCCGGGCGAGAATTCCCGTGTCGGCCGGGTCGGGGGCGTGGAAACTGACGCCGAAGCGGCTGAATTGATGGCCCTCCCGGTTGACCAGGACGGCATGCGGCGAGAGCCCCATGCGGGTGAGAAGCCGCGGAACGCCCTCGACCGCGTAGTACGGGGCGAGCCAGGCGGCGACCACGGCGCCGACCGCGGCCTCCGCGGCTTCCACGTAGTCCGCCAGGGGCGTCAGCCCTTTTTCGCGCTGGAGGTCCACCCCGGGTCCTGGGCTGAAGGCGCTGACTCGGGCTGGCGGCGGGTCCTCGAGCAGCCGTTGAAGCAGCTCGGGGTCCGACATCTCCATGGCATGCAAGCGCTCGCGCAGTACCGATTCGACCGCCGTTTCCCAGCCCGGCGCGACGCGGATCTTCTGCCACAGCCGCGGTTTCGACGCGAGTTGGTGCCGCGCGATCCAGGCCTGGACTTTGCTGTCTTCCTCGACATGGCTCTGAATCTTCTGGAGCGTGGCGAGCTTGCCCTCCAGGGCGGAAAGCTCCCGCTCCAAGGTCTGGAGGGCGTCGGTCCCCGCCCAGCGCTGCTCGTCCACGGCTGCCCGCGCCCCTTCGAGCTGCGCGAGCAGCGCTTCCTGGCGCGAGAGCTCGGACCGGCTTTGTCCCAGCTCCTCGCCCAGTCGCGCCAGCGATTGGCCGTCGGGCGCGAGCAGCTCGGCCCTCTCGGCCAGCAGCTTCTCCCCGCGCTGCTCCAGCGCCTGCAGCGTCTTGTTCGCATGCGCGAGGTGGGCCTGCTTGACCTGGAACGCCTGCTCGGCCTGCGCGATGCGCTCGCGCTCGCCCGCGATCCGGCCCTGGAGCAGGCGAACCGCCTGCTCCGCCTGAGGCAGCTTGGCCTGCTCCTCCGCGAGCTTGTGCTTGGCCTTTTCCAGCCGCTCCCGTGCTTCGGCGAGTCGCGCTTCCCAGGCGCGAAGGGCGTCACGCTGTTCGACCTCGCTTCGGCGACCGGCGTCGCGCTGAGCGCGCAGCTGCGCGAGCTGGGTCTCGATCCGCTGCCGGGTGTCGGCCACGAAGCGCATTTCGGTCTCGAGCCGGGAAACGTCGGCATTGGCGCTGTACAGCTCGCCTTGCGCGGCGCTCAGGGCGTCGCCGGCGGCGTAGTGCTCCGCCCGCGTCTGCTCCAGTTCCCGCTCGCTTTCCCTCAGGCGCGCGGTCTCGGCCTCCAGTTCGATCCCCGCGCGCTCGATCTCCCGCGCGTGGCGTTGCGCCTCGGCCTGCGCTTCGTTGCGTCTGAGGAGCCACAGCATGTTCTGCTTTTGGGCCCGCTCGGCCGACAGATCCTGATAGCGCCGGGCGACCTCGGCCTGCTTTTCGAGCCGCTCGATCTGCGAGCCCAATTCCTGGCGGATGTCGCCCACCCGGGCGAGGTTGTCGCGCGTGTCGGCGAGCCGGTGCTCGGTTTCGCGCCGCCGCTCCTTGTACTTCGAGACCCCCGCGGCCTCCTCGAGAAACACCCGCAGCTCCTCGGGCCTCGCCTCGATGATGCGCGAGATCATCCCCTGCTCGATGATGGCGTAGGCGCGCGGACCCAGCCCGGTGCCGAGGAAGATGTCCTGCACGTCGCGGCGGCGCACGTGGGTATTGTTGATGAAGTACGAAGATTCGCCGTCCCGCTGCAGCACGCGCTTCACCGAGATCTCGGC
>JBGQKK010000041.1:0-14691 GCA_041499545.1 Gammaproteobacteria bacterium
CTCTCCTTCCTGTCCGAGAGCGACAAGGACTGGGTGATGGGCCGCGCCATCCGCGAACGACTGAAGTGGACGTAGGGATGCTTCGGAGAGTCACCCTCGGCCTGCTGCCGGCCGCATTCAGGGCCCTGGGCAGCCGATCGGACGTAAACATGCGCGAGTTGGGAGTAGGATCGGCTCCCATCCGTCATCCGAGGTAGCTCATGCGCGTGTTCAACGATGTCACCGAGCTGGTCGGCAACACGCCGCTGGTGAGACTCAACCGTCTCACGAAAGGCTGCCGTGCCGAGATCGTCGCGAAGCTGGAGTTCTACAGCCCGGCCCACAGCGTCAAGGACCGCATCGGCGTGTCTATGATCGAAGCGGCGGAGAAGGCCGGGCGGATCAAGCCCGGCACCGTCATCGTCGAGCCCACCAGCGTGAACACGGGGATCGCGTTGGCGTTCGTGTGCGCCGCCCGGGGCTACGCGCTCGTACTCACCATGCCCGAGACCATGAGCAAGGAGCGCCGGGCCGTGCTGCGCGCCTACGGCGCGGAGCTGATCCTGACCCCGGGGCCCGAAGGCATGGCCGGGGCGATCAAGCGCGCGGAAGGTCTGGTCGCTTCGGATCCGAATAAGTATTTCATGCCCCAGCAGTTCGAGAACCCCGCCAACCCCGAAGTGCACCGCCGCACCACCGCGGAGGAGATCTGGCGGGACACCGACGGCAAAGCGGACATCCTGGTCGCGGGAATCGGCACCGGCGGGACCATCACGGGCGTGGGCGAAGTGCTGAAGGCGCGCAAGGCGGCATTCAAGTGCGTCGCGGTGGAACCGGACGCGTCGGCCGTGCTATCCGGCGGACAGAAAGGCCCACACCCGATCCAGGGTATCGGCGCGGGCTTCGTGCCGGCGGTCCTCAACACCAAGATCTACGACGAGGTCGTCCGGGTGAAGAACGACGACGCCTTCGAGATCGCCCGCCGCATGGCCAAGGAGGAAGGGCTGCTGGTGGGCATCTCCTCCGGCGCCGCGGTCTGGGCGGCGCTCCAGGTAGCAAAGCGCGGCGAGAATGCGGGCAAGCTGGTCGTGGTCGTCGTCCCGTCGTTCGGCGAGCGCTACCTCAGCACGGCGTTGTTCGCCGGACTGATGGATTGATGGAGGCCGCCCGCGCCTACGCGACCTTGGGCAGTTGCGCCAGCGCCGCCTCGATGTCCGCCTTGGGGTACTCGTAGTTCTGCAGCTTCCCGGCGAAGTAGTCGAGGTAGCTCTGCATGTCGAAGTGCCCGTGGCCGGAGAGGTTGAAGAGGATCGCCTTCGAGCTCCCCTCGGCCTTGCACTGGTTGGCCTCGGCGATCGCCACCGCGATGGCGTGGTTCGACTCCGGCGCCGGCACGATGCCCTCGGCGCGGGCGAATTGCACGCCTGCGGCGAATGCGTCGAGCTGCTGGACTGCCCGGGCCTCGAACAGTCCGAGCTCTTTCAGGTGGCTCACCATCGGCGCCATTCCGTGGTAGCGCAGCCCGCCGGCGTGAATGCCGGGCGGCATGAATACGCTTCCGAGGGTATGCATCTTCACCAGCGGCGTGAGGTGCGCGGTGTCGCCGAAGTCGTAAGCGTACCTGCCGCGGGTCATGCTCGGGCACGCCGAGGGCTCGACCGCGATCACCTTGTACTTCCCTTTGCCTTGGAGCTGGCGCCCGAGGAAGGGGAAAGCGATGCCGGCGAAGTTCGAGCCGCCGCCGGCGCAGCCGATGACGATGTCGGGGTGGACGCCCGCCATCTCCATCTGCTCGATGGCTTCCAGACCGATCACGCTCTGGTGCATGAGCACGTGATTGAGCACGCTCCCTAGCGCGTACTTGGTGTTCGCGTCGCCCGCCGCGACTTCGACCGCCTCGGAGATGGCGATGCCGAGCGAACCGCTGGAGTTGGGGTGCTTCGCGAGGATCGCCCGCCCGCTCGCCGTTTCCTTGCTCGGGCTCGGGGTGACGCTCGCGCCGTAGGTCTCCATCAGCGCGCGCCGGTAGGGTTTCTGCTCGAAGCTCACTCTCACCATGTAGACCTTGACCTCGAGCCCGAACATCTGACCCGCCATGGCGAGCGCGCTGCCCCATTGGCCCGCGCCGGTCTCGGTGCTCAGACGCTGGGTGCCCTCCTGCTTGTTGTAGAAAGCTTGCGGCACGGCGGTGTTCGGCTTGTGCGAGCCGGCCGGGCTGACGCCCTCGTATTTGTAGAAGATCTTCCCCGGCGTCCCGAGCGCCCTTTCCAGCCGCAGCGCGCGGTAGAGCGGAGCGGGCCGCCACAACCGGTAGATCTCGCGCACCGGCTCGGGGATCTCGATCCATCGCTCGGCGCTCACCTCCTGCTTGATGAGCTCCATCGGAAAGAGCGGCGCGAGATCGGCGGGCCCGAGCGGCTTGAGCGTGCCCGGGTGCAGCGGCGGCGGCGCCGGCTTCGGGAGATCGGCGGCGATGTTGTACCAGGCCTTCGGAATGTGCTTTTCGTCGAGCACGTACTTGACCGTATCCATGGATTTCCCTCTGAAACGGGCGGCAGGAAGCCAGTCTAGCGGGATTGGCGGCGATGCGGTCAACACGAGGAGATCGCGAAGGTCGACGTCGCTCTCGACGCTGTGACGAGCCGCTGGACCAAGAGAAAGGTCCGGACGTCACTCGCCGGCGACAACTCAACCGGCAGAAAATCAATTCCTTAGTCTTTAGTGCGCGGGCTCGCGTCGTCCCGCGACGACGCTCGGCCCTTTTGCGCGCGCCGCAATAGCGCGCTAGCTCCTTGAAAAAGCACGAACCGGGCGAAGTTGCCGCCCTGGGCACGCTTGTTGCCTCTCGACTCCTTCGATGTCGGAGTGCAGAAGAAGACAACGATTTTTAAATCGCTGAGCGCCGGAGCGCGCACACGCGCAGCGCTCATATTGCTGGCTCAAGAGGAAAATGACTATGAAACCGAGGAAGCTTGCGGCACCGCTGGGTTTGGCGGCGGCCGTCGCTTGTCTGTTTTTCTTCCAGGTCGAAATGGCCTCTTCGCAATTCAGCTCCACGTTCAACGCCAGCGATCCCGGCGTGCGCGGCGGCGCCCCGGGCGCCGGCCTGCCGCTGCTCGGACTGAGCGGAACCCAGGGCGCATTCTTCACCGCAGGCCAGGCCGACTTCGCCGAAACGGAGAACGTCCCCGACGGCCTGGGGCCGAGGATGAACCTCGACAGCTGCGGCGGCTGCCACATGCAGCCGGCGGTCGGGGGCTCGAGCCCGTTCACCAATCCGCAGATCGCCTTCGCGGGCAAGGACGGCGGAACCGACCGAGTGCCCTCGTTCATCTCCTCCAGCGGCCCGGTGCGCGAAGCGCGCTTCGTCAAGAACCCCGACGGTACCGCCGACGGCGGCGTGCACGCGATCTTCACCATCAGCGGGCGCACCGGCGCGACCGGCTGCACGCTCGCGCAGCCGGACTTTGCCACCCAGCTCTCCAATCGCAACGTGATCTTCCGCATTCCCACGCCGACCTTCGGCACGGGGCTGATGGAGATGATCCCGGATGCGGCGATCGTCGCCAACCAGGCGAGCAACACGTCTCTGAAACAGTCGCTGGGGATCAAGGGCAAGCCGAACTTCCACGTCGCCGGCCGCACCATCACCGGCATGACCAACAACAACGGCAACGACGGCACCATCGCGCGCTTCGGCTGGAAGGCCCAGAACAAGTCGCTGCTCTTGTTCTCGGGCGAGGCCTACAACGTCGAGATGGGCATCACCAACGAGCTGTTCCAGACCGAGCGCGAAGAAAAGGCGGCCTGCCAGTTCGCGAAGGTACCGAACGACGTCACCAACACCGACGCGACCACGCCCACCGAGGTCATCAGCGCCATCGAGAAATTCTCCTTCTTCATGCGCTTTCTGGATGCGCCGCAGCCTTCTCCGAATTCCCCCGGAGGGTCCACCTCGATCGCCAACGGCAAGCAGAAGTTCATCGACGTCGGCTGCGCGCTGTGCCACACGCCTTCGTTCACCACGGGCAATTCGACCGTGGCCGCGCTCAACAACAAGCCGGTGAATCTGTTCTCCGACCTGCTGGTTCACGACATGGGCGACGGCCTGGCCGACGGGATCAGCCAGGGCGAGGCGGGTCCCAGGGAATTCCGCACCGCGCCCCTGTGGGGCCTGGGGCAGCGGGTGTTCTTCCTGCACGACGGGCGCACCGCGAACCTGGAGCGGGCGATCCGCGAGCATTCGAGCTTCGGCTCGGAGGCGAACGGCGTCATCAACAACTACAACAACCTCGGCGAAGGCCGCAAGCAGGACCTCCTGAATTTCCTGCGGTCGCTCTGACGCAGAGACGCAAGCCAGCCCCGCGGCGACCGCCGGTCGCAGCGGGGTTTTTCTTTTTGCAGGAGTACCGCGAGGACAGATGGTGGGCGGTACTGGGATCGAACCAGTGGCCCCTCCCGTGTGAGGGGAGTGCTCTACCGCTGAGCTAACCGCCCGGGAGCCCGAATTCTAGCACCGGGCGAGCGGGCCGCTCGGGAGCCATCGCGTAAAATGCGAGCGGCATGATCCGAACTCGCTTCGCTCCCAGCCCCACCGGCTACCTCCACATCGGCGGCGCGCGCACCGCGCTCTTCTCCTGGGCGTACGCGCGCAGGCACGCGGGCAAGTTCATTCTCCGCATCGAGGACACCGACCTCGAGCGTTCCACCGAGGCGTCGGTGAAGGCGATTCTCGACGCCATGACCTGGCTCGGCCTGGACTGGGACGAGGGCCCCTTCTTCCAGATGCAGCGCCTCGCGCGCTACAAGGAGGTCGCCGATCGTTTGGTGGCGCAGGGCCGCGCCTATCCCTGCTGGGCGACGCGGGAGGAGCTGGAGGCGATGCGCGAGCGCCAGCGGCTGCGGGGCGAGAAGCCGCGCTACGACGGGCGCTGGCGCCCGGAGCGCGCCAAGGCCGCGGGCCTCGCGCCGCCCGCGGACCGGCCGCCGGTGATCCGCTTCCGCAATCCGGACCAGGGCGAGGTGATCTTCAACGACCTCGTCAAGGGGCCGATCTCGGTGGCGAACGCCGAGCTCGACGACCTCGTGCTGCTGCGCGCCGATGGGGTTCCCACCTACAACTTCGGCGTCGTGGTGGACGACCTGGACATGGGCATCACCCACGTGATCCGCGGCGACGACCACGTCAACAATACTCCGCGCCAGGTGAACATCTTCCAGGCCATCGTCGGAAATGAGGACGCGCAGCTGCCCAAGTTCGCGCACGTCCCCATGATCCTCGGGCCGGACGGCGAGCGCCTGTCCAAGCGGCACGGCGCGGTGAGCGTGATGCAGTATCGGGAAGACGGCTACCTGCCCGAGGCCCTGGTGAATTACCTGGCGCGGCTCGGCTGGTCGCACGGGGACGAGGAAATATTCTCCAAGCCACAGTTCGTCGAATGGTTCGACCTGGCCCACGTCAGCCGCTCGCCCGCGCAGTTCGGTCCGGAGAAGCTGCGCTGGCTGAATCACCAATATCTCAAGCAATGCCCTGACGCCGAGCTCGCGGCATTGGTGAAACCGCTGATCGAGGCCTACGGCGGGCGCATTGCGGAAGGCCCCAGCCTCGAGTCGGTGGTCGGCCTGCTCAAGAGCCGCAGCGAAACCGTCGAGGAGGCGGCCGAGAGCGCGATGATGTTCTACAGCGACACCCGGCCGACGGCCGAACAGCTCGAGCAGAGCCTGAGCGCGGAGGTGAAGCCGGCCCTCGAGGATCTCGCGGCGCGGTTCGCCGCCGCCAAGGACTGGGGCGAAGACTCGATCATGAGCGCGGTCAACGCCGTACTGAAGGAGCGCAAGCTCAAGCTGCCGGGGATCGCGATGCCGTTGCGCCTCATCGTGTTCGGCCGCGCGCAGACGCCCAACCTGGGGCCCACGCTCGCGGTGGCGGGGAGGAAACGCGTGCTGGACCGGCTCCGGGAGCACCTGAGCGCATGATATAATCCGCGCCCTTGCGTGGGGGTATAGCTCAGCTGGGAGAGCGCTTGCATGGCATGCAAGAGGTCACCGGTTCGATCCCGGTTACCTCCACCAGACCGGCCTCCGGCAGCAGTAAACAGTCTTAAGGTCCCCATCGTCTAGAGGCCTAGGACATCGCCCTTTCACGGCGGTAACAGGGGTTCGAATCCCCTTGGGGACGCCAAACCGATATAGCCGTCCAAGAACGGCTTCGACCAGATCGAGAAGGTCCCGGGCTCGGAAAAGTGCTACGACGACGTAGACGGGCGCTGACGCGGCGCGGAGCCATCAGTAACCACTGCTAAAGCGGAGACGTGGGATTATCACGTTGACCGGCCGTCGCCTCTCTTCATTCCACCGTTCCACTTCATCAATGAATTCGACGCAGCTGGCGTGAAGAGCTTCGACATGGTGTCGGGACACGGAGGCTGCAAGTAGTCGCTGATATCAGAGATCGGGCCGCGGCCTCCTACGCGGTTCCAATGCGCCGAAGAAAAGCCCGCTCTCGGCGGGCTTAGGTAGATCCGTTGAGTGGCCGCTCTTTGACATAGCGCAAAGCACAGGGCCTTCGGGCGAGCATAGTTTCTGGACACCCGCAGTACCCATCGGTCTATGAAGGGAGGCTCCAATGAAACGAATAGTCCCAATGCTGGCGTTTACTTTGGTGCTAGGTATCGGCGTGGAACTCCGCGGTGGCAAAGTCTCGTATGCCCAGCAAGCTGCCGACGCCCGGGTTGCGGATCTCGTTCGGGCTGGGAAACTTCGGGTGGGCCTCGGCCTGGGGAGTCCCGCCTTGGCCATCAAGAACCCAACGACCGGGGAAGTGCGGGGACCGGCGTTGGACCTCGCTCGCGCACTCGCCGCGAAGATTGGCATTGAGCTGGAACCGGTCTATTACCCGAGACCTGGCGCGGTGCTGGAAGGGGCCCGGACCAATGCATGGGACGTCACGTTTCTAGTGGCCGATCCTGCTCGGGCGGCTGAGGCTGATTTCTCGCCCCCGTACATGCGCAGTGACTTCACCTATTTCGTGCAGGCCAGCTCGCCACTCCACAAGGTCGCGGACGCGGACCAGCCCGGAATTCGCATCGCGGTGCCGCGCGGCGACGCGTCGGACCTGCTTCTGACCCGCATATTGAAACAAGCTGAGCTGGTGCGCGCCGACAGCATTGCCGCGGCTATCGATCTGGTGCGCACGGGAAAGACCAGCGCATATGCAGCGCCCCGCTTTCTACTGCTGGCGGAAGCAGCTCGCCAGCCCGGCGCGCGGGTATTGGATGACCACTTCGCAGTCATTTCTATGGCGGCAATGGTCCCGAAGGGCAATCCTGGGCGTCTTGCCTACGTCAGCGAGTTCATGGAAGAGGCCAAGGCCTCAGGCTTGGTGAAGCAAACAATCGAGCGCGGCGCCTTGCAGGGGGTTCAGGTAGCGCCCGCCGTGAATCTAAGGGCTCAATAGCGGCGGGTGGCCGGCCGATCTGCTGGCGTCCCGACTACCGTCAGGCAGGTCTCCACAAACAATGTGCCCGTCGGGGACCCAAAATGAGACCTACCGGAATCGCAGCGGCACTGCTGGCGCTTGGTATGTTCAGTGTCGTTGGCCTGTTGGCTCCCAGCGTGGCTGTGGCGCAAAACTACCCGCGCTCTGTCAGCGAGTTGGTCGCCCATACGAAGGCCCAGATCAAGACGATCGACATGGCGACGTTCAAGTTCGCGTTCGACAGAAGCGACCTCGGGCTGATTATCGACGTGCGCGAATCGGGAGAGTACGCGGACGGACACATTCCTGGGGCAATCAATATCCCGCGCGGCCAGATCGAATTCAGGATCTGGCCGCAAGTTGGATTCCCTGACAACACGAACATGAGCAAGAAGATGACGCTGTATTGCGGTTCCGGCGCTCGCTGCGCCTTGGCGACGAAGAGCCTGCAGGACCTCGGGTTCAGCAACGTCACTGCCGCGGACATGAGAATCGAAGACTGGAAAGCAGCCGGCTATCCGCTCGTGAAGAAGTGACGAATACGAGGAGGCGGAGCCGCCTGCAGGCAAGTAATCCTGCGTCGATCCGACGCCTTGGCCCGCGCGCGCGGGTTGAGGGGGCGCCAAATCGACTCAGGAGACAGGCAGGGGGCAAATGCGACATCTCGCTTATTGGTCGCTGCCGAACCTCGCGCTTGCCTTGGCTCTATTCCCCGGCGTGGTTCTCAGAACCGCGGCTGCGGACGCAAGCGTGCAACCCTCGGCTGAGTCCAGGCCAGCGGGCGGCTCGTCGAATTTCGATCTGCTCGTCTACGGATTCTCGTACCACCCGGACCAGGAAGCCGCCCACGCCCAGCAGGTAGACAACGAGTTCAATCCCGGGCTCGGACTCAACTATGAGTTCCGCAAGACCGAGAAGGGCGTGGCTTATTTCGGCGTCGGACTGTACAGAGACTCCGGGCGCAACTGGGCGAAGCTCGCAGGGCCGGGTTATCAATTCAGGCTCGGTGATCGCTGGAGGCTTGGTGCAGGCTTCCTTCTACTCAAAAGCCCCACCTACCATAACGGCGATCTCCTTTTCGCGCCGATCCCGCTTCTCACCTGCGATCTCGGCAGCGTGAAAATAAACGCGTTCTACGCCCCGCAATATCGGCAATACAACACTTTGGACGTTTTCGGCGTGTACTTCGGCATACCGCTTTAGTGACGTCAACTCGGCCACGCTACGCCGCCCGCACCCACGCCTCGCGGGGCAGGGCGATGCGTGTTATATAGCTGGAGTCCCTTGGGACGTCAACCATCAAGCGGTCACAGCCGCCCATGCCCAAGCTCCTTCGATCCATGTTCGGCCGCGACTTCTGGGCCCTGGGGCTGCCCGCGCTCGCGATCTTGGTCGCGGCGTTCTGGATCGCCTTCCAGTTCGTGGAGCCCGCGCCGCCGAAAAGGCTCGTGATGAGCGGCGGCGCCGAGGGCGGCGCCTACGACAGCTACGCCGAGCAATACCGCGACAAGCTCGCTGCCGACGGCGTGCAGCTCGAGCTGCGCCGCTCCGCGGGTTCGGTGGAGAACCTGAAGCGCCTGATGGTCGAGGGCTCGGGGGTGAGCATCGCCTTCGTGCAGGGCGGCGTCGCCAAGCCCGGGGACGACGACGAGCTGATGAGCCTCGCGGGCCTGTACTACGAGCCCCTGTGGGTGTTCTACCGCGGCGGCGCGGAGCTCGACCACGTTTCACGGCTGCGCGGCCGGCGCATCGCCATCGGGCCCGAAGGCAGCGGCACGCGCCCGCTCGCGCTGCAGGTCCTCGCGCTGGCGGGCATCGACCCGGGCAACGCCACGCTCCTCGACTTCGACGCGAACCGCGCCGCCGAGGCCCTCGCGCGCGGCGAGATCGACGCCGCGATGATCGTCGCTGACAGCAGCTCGCCGCTGGTCGCTCGGCTGCTGCACGAAAAGAGCGTGAAGCTGATGAGCTTCGCGCAGGCCGAGGCGCTGAGCCGCCACTTGTCTTTCCTGTCGCACGTCGTGCTGCCCGAAGGCGGCATCGACTTCGCCGCCAACCTGCCGGCGCGCGACGTGCACCTCGTCGCTCCGACCGCCAACCTGGTGGTGCGCGACGACATCCATCCGGCGCTGATCACGCTGCTGATGCAGGCCGCCACCGAGATCCACGGCGGCGCGGGCCTCTTGCGCAAGGCCGGCGAATTCCCGTCCGCCAAGGGCGTGGACTTCGCCATGAGCGTGGACGCCGAGCGCTATCTCAAGTCGGGCCCGCCGTTCCTGCAGCGCCACCTTCCGTTCTGGCTGGCGGTGTTCATCGACCGCATGGTGGTCCTGCTGCTGCCCGTGCTCGCGATTCTGATCCCGCTGGTGCGCTTCACGCCGACGGTATACGCCTGGCGGATCAAGTCGCGCATCTACCGCTGGTACGGGAAGCTCAAGGTGCTCGAGATCGACATGCAGTCGGCGAAGAGCGCGGCCGAAGTGCGCGCGCTGATCGAGCGACTCGACGCGATCGAGCACAGCGTGAGTCGCATCCCCACGCCGCTCGCATTTTCAGAATACCTCTACAACCTGCGCTCCCACATCGACCTCGTGCGCAGCCGGCTCGACAAGCGCGCGCTCACCGCGGGCTGAGCGATTACACTGTCGCAACGAATTGGCCGCGGAGCGGAGACCGATATGCTCGAAATGATCGCCAAGGGCTGGCAATTCCTGCGTGACCTCGTCACCGTCGTGCGTCCCTGCCGCTTCAGCGCGCTCGTCGTGGCGGCGGGCGCGGTCTTGCTGCTTTCGGACCAGGGCCGCGAGTTCATGCTGCGACTGCCCGCGGAGGAGCTGAGCAAGGCGGTTTGGTTCGACCTGTGTGTCTTCCTCTGGGCCTTTCAGAGCTGGTACTGGGCGCGGCTGATGCTCGACCTCGCCTTCGGACGGGACCGCGGCGCCGGATTGCCTCCTCCCTGGTCCGATCGGCTGCACAAGCTCATCGTCCTCGTTCCGCGGGTGCTGGCGGCCGGGAGCTATCTCGTCGCCCTCGTTGCGTGCGCGTTCGCGGGGACCTGGGCGCTTGCCCTCCCTCTCGCGATCGAGGGGATCTTGTTCTGCGTGTTCCTGGTCTGGAGAACCGATCTGGTGAGCGCCCTCGGGGGCGGCGCGCCGGGATGGAGGCGCTCGCTGCTGAGCGCTCGGGAGGGCGACCCGAAGGGCCTGGGCGCCTTGCCGTTCCTGTCGCTCTTCATCCTTGGATCCTCGCTCGCTGCCGCCGCCGGTCTGACGGCCTGGGTGTGCGCGGATGCGGTCGGCTTCGGCTGGACCCTCGGCGCGGCGGCCGTGCCTTTCCTCGGCTTCTCTATGCTCGTGCCGGTGGGGAGCTTCCTGGTGCTCGCCGCGCGTCACGGAGGCAGAACGCGCACCGGCGATCCCGGACCGAGCGTCCCGGACACGCGCGGCGGCTATCCGGTCATCAGCCTGCTGCTCCTTCTCGCTTTCGCGCTCAGTTTTTTCCCCGCGCTGGACAATCACGGCATTCGGACCCTGCCGGCCGCCGAGCCGGCGAGCGCTCCTGCGAGCCTCGATCAAGCCTTGGATCGCTGGTACGCGCAGGCGCCCCGGCAATCGGGCGACCGCGCGAATTTCATCGTGGTCGCGGCGGCGGACGGAGGACTGCGCGCCGCGTACTGGACCGCGACCACCCTGGGAGCGATCCAGGATCAGGCGGGCGCATTCAACTCGCAGCTATTCGCGATCACTGGCGTGTCGGGCGGCAGCCTGGGCGCGGCGGTTTTCGTGACCCTGGTAAGCGGACAAGTGTCGTTCTCGGACGGACGAGCGCGGTGCAGGCAGACCGAAACGGCGGTGGGACGCTACGAGTGCTCGGGACAGGCGGTGCTTTCCCAGGATTTCCTCGCGCCGACCGTTGCGGCGCTGCTTTTCCCGGACCTGATGCAGCGCTTCCTGCCTCTCGGCTTTCCGGATCGCGCGCGGGCGCTCGAGCAAAGCTGGGAGCGCGCATGGCGCCGCGCCGGCTTTGCCGCCGACGTGTGGACCGATCGCGGCTTTCGCACGCTCTGGCCGGACGGGCGATACGTTCCGTCGCTCCTCTTGATCAGCACCCACGTCGAAACCGGCAAGCGAGTGATCGCGAGCAGCTTCGCAGCCGACGCCAAGGTGTTCCGCGATGCGTACGACCTCTATGCGCTCATCTCTCCGGGCTCGGACATCCGGACAAGCACGGCGGCGCACGCGAGCGCGCGCTTCCCCTACGTATCGCCCGCAGGTACGCTCGCGGATGGAACCCACCTCGCCGATGGGGCTTACTTCGAGGACTTCGGCGCGCAGACTGCCCGAGAGGTGCTCAAGGCCGGGGTGGCCCGATGGGGTCAGAAGATCCGTCCGGTCGTGATCCTCATCAGCAACGATCCGAAGCTGGAAGAAGGGGACCTCCCCATGGCCGATCCGA
The DNA here is from genome assembly GCA_041499545.1 of Gammaproteobacteria bacterium. Taxonomy (GTDB): domain Bacteria; phylum Pseudomonadota; class Gammaproteobacteria; order Burkholderiales; family SG8-39; genus VBDM01. The sequence continues at coordinate 11,912 of JBGQKK010000041.1, forward strand.
AAGAGCCGCGCCGCCCGGGGCGCGAGACCTGGGCGGCCGAGGCGCTGAGTCCGGTGCGGGCATTGCTCCATGCGCGCGAAGCGCGCGGCCTGCTCGCCGCCTCGGAGCTGCGCGCCGCCGCCGAGGAGAACGGCGGAAAGTACTTTCAGTTCCGCTTGTGCCGGGAAGCGGGACACCCGGACCCGGCGCTCGGCTGGGTCCTGTCCGTGGAATCCGAGGATCTGATGCGCAGGCAGCTGCGCTCGGACGCCTGCGGCAACGCAGGCCAGCTGACATCGCTGCTGGAGGCGCTCGAGAGCCGCTAGCGCCCGGACGCTTCGGCCGAGCAGTCCGCGCGGCTGAAGTCCGCGCCGTTCAGTCCGCGCAGTTAGTCTGGTTTCGCGCCGGTGTCGCGCACCACCTTCGCCCACTTCGCGATCTCGGCTTTGACGTATTCGGCGGTCCGCTGCTGCGAGCCGCCCACCGGGTCGAAGGCGTTTGCCGCGAGCCGTTCGCGCACGTCGGCGCTCTCGATGGCGCGGTTCACCGCGTCACCGAGCTTTTGCGCGATGGGCGCGGGCGTGCCGGCGGGCAGAAACACCCCCACCCAGGTGTAGTCCTCGACGTCGGGAATGCCCGCCTCCGCGAAAGTCGGAACATCGGGCAGCGCCGGGATGCGCTTCGCGCTCGAAACGGCGAGGGCGCGCAGCCTTCCCGCCTTGACCTGCGGCAGCGGCCCGGAAATCGCCATGCTGCCTATCGGCGGCTCGCCCGCGACGACCGCGGTGACCGCCTGCCCCGCGCCGCGGAAGTGGACCGGGGTGACGTCGAGCTTGGCGATGACGCGCAGAACGTTCTCTCCGGTGAGGTGCGGCGTGGTGCCGCTGCCCGGGGAGGCAAAGGCGATCTTCTTGCCCTTGGACTGGGCGATGAGCTCGGGCAGCGTGTGCGCCGGCACATCGGCGTTGACGAAGATCATGTTGGGCTGCGACGCGGCTATCGTCACCGCGATGAAGTCGCGCTCGGCGTCGTATCCCGGGTTCGCGTACAGGCTCACGTTCACGACGATGGCCGAGGAAGTCATCAGCACGGTGTAGCCGTCGGGAGCCGACTTCGCCGCGGCGGCCGCGCCGATGTTGCCTCCCGCTCCGGCGCGGTTCTCGATCACGAACTGCTGGCCGTAGGCGTCGCCCAGCTTCGCGCCCACGATCCTGGCGATGATGTCGACAGGCCCGGCGGGCGCGAAAGGGACGATGATGTGCACCGGCTTGTTCGGCCAGTCCTGAGCGAAGCCGGTTCCGGCGAGTGCCCAGGCGGCGAGCGCAAGGGCGCGAGCGATTTTTTTCATGAGCACCACCTCCGGGCGGCATCTTATCACCGCTCATCCCCGGGCTGAGATAAAGTAGCGGCTCGCGTTTTCTCCCTCGAATCGGAAAGGAATTTTCCATGCCTGCGCGCAAGCTCACCCGCCAAGACCTCAGCGCCGCCGCGGAGAAATACAAGAACTGGGGCAAGTGGGGGCCGGCGGATGAAATCGGCACGCTGAACCACACGAGGCCCGAGGACATCGTCGCCGCGGCGCGGCTGGTGAAGAAGGGCAAGGTGATTTCGCTTGCGCTGAATTTCGACAATGCGGGACCCCAGGGAGCGAAGAGCAAGTACCCGTCGATGGGACGCATCAACCCGGTACACACCATGCTGCGCACGGGAACCGACGCGTATTCGGGCGTGCTCGACCACCGCGGCATCCGCGCCGCCGACGACATGGTGGTCATGCCCCTGCAGTGCGGCACGCAATGGGACGGCCTGGGCCACGTGTTCTACGAGAACTCGATGTGGAACGGCTACGACTGCCGCGAGGTGACCTCGAACGGCGCGCAGAAATGCGGCATCGAGAAGACCAAGAACCGCATGGTCGGGCGCGGCGTGTTCCTGGACGTGCCGCGCGCCCTGGGCAAGGAGGTGCTCGAGGACGGCTACGCGATCAGCTGCGCCGACCTCGACCGCACGGCGGAAGCGCAGAAGGTCAAAGTGAAGCGCGGCGATTTCGTGGTGGTGCGCACCGGGCAGATGGAGGCGAAGCTGAAGGCGGGGAGCTGGGACGGCTATCCCGGCGGCGACGCGCCGGGCTTTTCCTTCGAGACGCTCGAATGGATCCAGCGCACCGAGCTTGCCGCGCTCGCCTCCGACACCTGGGGCTGCGAAGTGCGCCCGAACGAGACCGAGCCCGGCATCAACCAGCCCTGGCACTGGATCACCATCCCGATCATGGGCATGACCATGGGCGAGATCTTCTACGTGAAAGAGCTCGCCGAGGACTGCGCGGCGGACAAGGTCTACGAGTTCCTCTTCGTCGCGCCGGCGATTCCCATTACCGGCGCGGTGGGCTCGCCGACCAATCCGCTCGCGATCAAGTGACCGCCGAAAGGCGGTCCTCCAGAGGAGCGAGGCGACGAAGGATCTGCTGCTACAGGTCGGGAAACGTGTTGACCCGGATCAGCCAGCCCTTCAGGAACTTGCCGAGCGTGGGACGCTTGGCAACGAGATCCTGGTAATAGTCGACGCGGCCTTGCTTGTAGCGCCGATAGATCTCGTTCTGGTCTAGGCTTTTCAAAGCGGACATCGTCCCCGGGCCGATGTCCCCGTCCACCTTGAGGGGCGGCGCGGCACCCAGCTCGTTGATCACGCTCTGCAACAGCTTCGATGCACTGTCACCGGCGTTGACCTGGAAGTCGAAGACGATGTTGGCAAGCTCCTGCAGCTCGATCTCGTCGCCGCGGACCTCGTCCCAGTACAGGGGC